>JAHQWE010000135.1 GCA_019633985.1 Acidiferrobacterales bacterium
AAGTATATGTGTACAAAAACTATTGAAGCTAAAACAGAGAGAACTATCCCGTACCTGCGTTTCACCTTCATCCTATAAAATATAACAGCTAGTTATATGACTGGGCGTCACATTAATTGAAAATGTTTTCGGACTCTCTGTCATACTAATTCATTCTAGTTTGTGTTTTTTTTTACGATTTTCCTTCTGTCGGTCTTATTTTACCGACATTTCCTTTCCATAAACACTATTAACGCGACACTACTTCATATAAGTTTTGAGCTAATCATTGTTTTCACTCTCACACCCCTTTTTAATCTAATAAAAATAATGTTGGTGTCGTAGCGAAATCTCGCTGCTCAGCGCAATTACCGCATTTGCTTTCAACATTGCGTCGTTTCAACAGTTTTGTCTTGTAAAAAATCAGAAACTCTCGAAAGCAGGATTTTTTCTATCATCCTTCTCTTTTCAACTTAGCTCTCTTTAAAGATCGCTCAAACTCCAATTCATCCTCCCAATTTTCCAGCTGTTGACTTAGTGCTGATTTGGATCCTTGCCTGAGAGCCGACATTGATTTTTCATGCACTCCGCCTTTTTTGAGAAGTGGGGATGTGGCGACCGGGTTTCGTCTTCTTATTGGTTCTAATGTTACCTTCACTTGTTTCATGGCTCGTGCTGTGTTGCTGAATTCTGGGCTAATGGGATAAGTAAAAATGACATTCAACGACAATGGTGTTTCTCCGATTGAAAGTAAGAAAGCGCTTATCAATTCTCAGGTAAAAGCCCTGTTGATACTTCTCTTAAATATAATTTGTACGTATATGCTTTTACAAAAACGGATAAAGCGATCCTTCGCTCTACCCGCGATTGCACGATCTAACCCTTGATGCAAATGACCTGCCTCAGGGTGTGGACAATGTCCACTAGATCGGTCTGGTTTTCCATTACGACATCGATATCCTTGTATGCCGCCGGAATTTCATCGATTACCGCTTTATCTTTACGGCACTCAACACCATCCGTTTGCGCTTCCAGATCTTCCTTTGTGTAGCTTTTTCTAGCTTGGGTTCTACTCATCACCCTTCCTGCGCCGTGGGCACATGAGTGAAATGAATCAGCGTTACCCTTACCGCTTACAATGTAAGACCTAGCGCCCATGCTACCGGGGATAATACCCAGCTCGCCTTCGCCCGCGCGAATGGCGCCCTTTCGAGTGACGTACACCTCTTCTCCAAAGTGCAGTTCCTGTGTCACATAGTTGTGGTGGCAGTTGATCGCTTCCTTAGTCACCGTAAACGGCGGCAGTTTGCGATGCAGCACCGCCAGGATCAGACGCATCATTTCTCGCCTGTTAGTCATCGCGTAGTCTTGCGCCCAGCCAACCGCGTCAACGTAGTCGTCAAAACCTTCGGTGCCTTCTTTGAAGTAAGCAAGGTCGCGGTCTGGAAGTCGAATATCCTGACGTTCCATTTCGCGCCTCGCCCTTTCAATAAAGTACCTGCCGATAATGTTGCCAATACCGCGGCTTCCCGAGTGCAGCATCACCCACACATCGTCCTTCTCGTCGAGACAAATTTCGATAAAGTGATTTCCGCCTCCCAGCGTCGCCAGCTGGCGAATCCAGGTTTCATAGGTTTTCTTCCTGGCGATCTTGATACCCGGATGCTTCTCCTGAATACGCTTCAGCCCTGGGACTAACGCGCGCACTGTTGAATCAGCAACGGGATCTTTACGCCTGTGAAGATTGAAACCGACCGGAACATCACGCTCGATCGCACTTCGCAGGCCGCGCAGGTTATCGGGTAGTGCTGACGCTGTCAGACTCAGCCTGATTGCGTTCATACCACAACCAATATCTACACCTACCGCTGCGGGCACCACAGCGCCTTTCAAAGGTATGACCGAACCTACCGTTGCGCCGATCCCCATGTGTACATCGGGCATTGCGGCAATGTGCGAGTGCACAAAAGGCAGAAAGGACATTTTGAAAAGCTGCTCTTTCGCACGCTCGTCGATATCGTTGGTAAAAATCTTAACCGGGAATCTCCCAGTATCTATTGTTTGCCTGATTGGCATTTTCTCTTCTCCCGTCGGGGCAGCCCCATTGCCACCCCGATCTATTCATTTCATTGGTTACAACTGCAACTTCACAGTGTCTTGAAGCAAACCGTCGAGACCACCGTAAACGGTGAGTCGTTCCACTTTCTCAGTGACCTTTTCCAGGGCCTCAAGCTCTTTCAGTCGCATTAGCGTCGGATGTTCATCCATCAATTTTGCGGTATTGAGTAGCGAACGTGTTGCCGCCGTTTCTTCGCGTCTGCGAATCACGTTGGCCTGCGCCGCTTTTTCCGTTGCCACAACCTGGTTCAAAATATCTTTCATCTCCCCAGGCAAAATGATGTCTTTCACACCCACCGTGTCTACCTGCATACCGTAGTCAGCGAGATGCGAACCCAGTGCACCGAACACATCCGTGTTCAAGGAAGATTTATCTGCCAGCAAGGCATCCAGTGTTCGCGTACCGACTGCTTCACGCAAAACAAACTGCAGCTTACGATATAGATAGTCCTGGAAGTCACTCAGCGACAGCCTGGCTTTCACCGCATCTACGACACGATAGGTCGCAGAAAGGTTGATTCGCAAGCTAACACGGTCGCGGGTCAAGATCTCTTGACCACTCACGTCCAGGCTTTGCAAACGCATTTCTACATGCTCAACTTTGACTGATCGGTTACACAACCAGAATACATGTACGCCTGACCCAAGTGTGTCCACCAGCTCTCCGTCAATCCAGAGCAAGCCCACAGTTTGCGACTTGATTTCAGCCGGGTAGATCAGTGAAGCCATAGCACCTTCGATATTGCGTCTGGTGACGATCGCAGCAACTTCAGGCGACACGCGATAGTCTTCCCGCGTATCCATAACTTCGATCTCCAGCTCCGGATAGTGCTTCCAAAACACGTATCGGGATGCAGACGGCAATACCCGCACCAGGTTTCCACGTTCGCGAACAAGACCAACCTCATACTCAGCAAGATCAACAACGCGAAATACGGTTTCTACCAATTCCGGCTTTTCACTGAGCAATGAATCCAGCAATGTGTTACTGAATTCTGCCTGCCGTGTATCAACCCGAGTGACTGTCACTCGCGGATCAACCACCCAGTAAACACCTGGCGTTAAAATTCGCTGAATGCTTCGGTCTTTGATATATAGACCACGCTCGTACTGCGCGATGACCATTCTCTTTAACATTTTCCTTCTCCGTTTTTCTTCATTTAATTTCGCAACAGTCTTATCCGGCCCCATTGGGCGTTGCTTACCGGTTTAAACGATTCGCCATTTATTCATCATCATTCTTCTCCAGAGATTCTCTAACTAAATCGATACAGAAAACCTGCCACACAGATTCCACGGGCATCGAAGCAGAGGATTTCTCCGATCGATGATGCGCCTGCATCGCTTCCCAGCTTTATTCACTATCCTGGTTAGCAGGTTTATCATCGATGTAAAAATCTTGCATCGACGCACAGGTGCTACCTGTGCTGTCACTTCACTTTCATTGCAATCATGCATATGCCTGTTGCAAGTTCAACGAACCGACTGGCAGGCTTCCTGCCGATATTTTAAAACCGTGCTTTCAGCACATTGGTCAACTAACACGTTGAGAGTGTGCAGGAGTCGAACCTGCGACCGACAGATTATGCGTCTGCTGCTCTACCCGTCTGAGCTAACACTACGGTGTTCGATCTATTGCATTGCACGTGGTACACCCTACTTCAGTGAAGCGGATGCCAGACCGGATTCAACGAACCGGCTATCGCTACATACAAGCAACCCAATCAAACGCTTTCATCAGATTTGGGAGAGTGCATCCCTGCGCCCCTGGCCGTCATGGCACCCACATCTGATTGTTCAGTTTAGGCTGTTTTTATAGGCCTAAACGCAAAAAACCCCGGTTGGCCAGCCAACCGGGGTTTGTAATCCCTTCTTCGGTAGACTGGCTTTGCAGTCTTCCGAATAAATTCTTCCGACTACGTAATCAAATCAGCATCTATTGCTCTCAACGACACAACGGGGCCGTGAGAAAAATTATGTGCCCGCGCATTTCCCTTGCCGCTGAATTGGCAATGTTGTGCGTTCACGAGATTTTGAAATTGAGTTTTCATAGCGGGCGCGATTATAGGGATTCCAAATAAAGTGTCAACAGTTTGTTGGGTTTTAATTGTTTTGTTTTCTTAAAATTGTTGCAAAACGAATGAAATGCAAAATATAAACAAGAAAAAGTCCACGTAGAGATGTGCGCTAACGACTCATGAACACAAGGACATCGACCAATAAAAAAGCCCTGCTCAGAGAACTGGCAGGGCTTTCATGTAACAAACAGATATACGATATCTATTTCGGTATTGAAATGATCTCTACTCTGCGATTTTGTGCGCGTCCCTCTTCGGTGTCATTCGATGCAATCGGATGTAGCTCACCAAAAGATTCCGTGCTCAACCTACTTTGCTGCACACCATTTCGAGTCAAAAAATTCAACACTGAAACCGCTCTGCGATAACCCAGTGACTTGTTGTAATCTTCACTCCCCACAGAATCAGTATGACCTACAATTTCATAGTTGGCAGTTGAATTGGAAGAAATAATTGCCGCGGCTTCAGTCAGTCTTTGCGTCGCCTCTGGTCTCAATGTACTTTTGTTGGTGTCGAAGTTGACCCCCTGCAGTGTAAAGACAATTTCACAACCTTGCGCATCCACCTTCACACCAAGAGGAGTGCCAGGGCAGCGGTCCACTGAATCAAGGACACCATCTCCATCGGTATCTAAATCTACCGCCGCAGGTGCGGGTGCTGGAGCCGGTGTCGCTTCCTCTGCGAGTTCAACAGGACGACTCTTGGCGGAGATACAACCACTAAGTGCAATAGCCACTGAGGAGATAATCAGCGCTCGAGTGAAAACAGGATTCATGAGATTCATAGTCGGGAGTAGGGAAAGTGGGATGAATTGGAATCAAACGTTGCGACACAATCGCATTTTGCGTGGACGTTTAAATGAATACGAAATACTGAAATGTAATGCGGCAAGATTAACCTCTACTGAACACACTGAATTGCGCTAATAACAGTCGCTTTTTGGAGACTCTTTCCGCCACAGCGACAGCATACTCTAAATATTGGTTTTATCAGCTCCTGTGCACATCTCTTAGGTATACTGAAATGCGATTAATCATCAAAATGACGCCAGTCTTCGCCACTCTCCAATGAGCAAACCAGCCACTCGCCGCGGACGACGCAGCAAAAATCAGAAAGCCACAGAGCAGAACAACACCAGAATTCCTCAGCTCGATCGCGCCAAACTCAATCCTCTGGCAAACCATCTTTCGCCTGTGGAACCACTGGACACCGAACAGCTGGAGATACTGCACAACGCCTCGATGGATATTCTGGAGCAGCAGGGGATAGAAGTCCTGGGTGATATTGCGCTGAATACATTTCGCAAAGCGGGAGCTGAAGTCAGTGACGAGGGCATCGTGAGAATGGACCGTAACCTCGTCATGGAGGCCATTTCCACGGCGCCCGCCACTTTTACACTGACCCCGAGAAATCCGGAAAACGCACTGGAATGCGGGGGTAAACACATTAATTTTGGTTTGGTTTCAGGCCCGCCCAATGTTCACGACTGCATTCATGGTAGACGTGCGGGAAATCTAGAGGACTATAAAAAAATCATCAGTTTGGGGCAGTATTTCAATGCAGTAGATTTTATCGGCACTCAAGGAGTAGCTGTACAGGATCTGCCTGCGAACACCCGACATCTAGATACCACCCTTTTGAATCTCACACTATGTGATAAGCCTTACTTTGCAATTGGGATTGGCGCTGGTCGTATCCACGACTCTATCCAGATGGCAGCAATTGCCAAACAGATACCAATGGATGAAATGGTGAATCACCCCAGTTTGATGACCAACATCAATGTCAACTCACCACGCAAGCTCGATGACTCTATGGCTTATGGCGCTATGCAAATGGCGATGCTCGGCCAACCTGTTTCAGTAACACCCTTCACGCTGATGGGTGCAATGACACCGGCGACCATGGCAGGGGCGCTAGCCCAGCAAAATGCGGAAGCTCTACTCGGCATCAGTCTCCTCCAGTTTACCCGTCCAGGGGCGCCTGTGGTCTACGGGGGGTTTACCTCGAATGTAGACATGCGATCCGGCGCCCCGGCTTTTGGTACGCCTGAAAACTCCATTGCCAATATGGCGGGCGGGCAATTCGCAAGAAAATACAACCTCCCCTATCGGACCAGCGGCTGCAATGCGTCAAATGCTGTAGACGGTCAGGCTGTCTGGGAGACTCAGATGGCGCTATGGGGTGCAGTAATGGGCCACGGCAATTTTATCTATCACGCTGCAGGTTGGCTTGAGGGCGGTCTGGTCGCTTCACTTGAAAAGATTGTGATGGATTGTGAAATGATCCAGCACATGGCATCCATGTTACAGCCCATTCGAGTCAACTCCGAAGAAATCGGGCTTAGCGCGATGCAGGAAGTCGGCCCAGGTGGGCACTTCTTCGGTTGCGACCACACTATGCAGCGCTATAAATCTGCATTTTATGAACCATTTTTGAGCGACTGGCAGAACAACGAAAACTGGCAAATGTCGGGAAGTAAGTCGGCCACCACACGGGCTACCGAAATCTGGCAACAGGCGCTGAAGGAATTTGAGCCGCCTGCCATCGATCCCGCGATCGCCGAAGAGCTAGAAGCATTTGTGAAAAAACGAAAAGAGGTTCTTGGAAGCAACGAACCGCAATTGGAAGTGTTTTCTTAAATAACATACACACTGGGAGTAGAGAGTACTTAGTACCCCAATGCAACATCAACTTCATGCTGCAGCGGCTCCCCACTCAGTACCGCCAAATAATTTTGGGCAACGACTTCCATACCGCCATCTAAATGCCAGCCAGACACATGCGGTGTCATGGTAACGTTGCTGTGTTGCCAAAAAGGGTGATGCTGATCGAGCGGTTCCTGTTCGAAAACATCCAAAACAGCGCCGCGAATGACACCGGCATCCAGGGCATTGAGTAAATCTTTTGTATTCACCAAATCTCCTCTGCCGACGTTGATCAGTACGGCGGTGGAGCGCATCTGCGAGAGCGTGCTTTGATTGATCAAGTGTCGAGTTGCTGGTGTTGAGGGAAGAATGGAAACCACATAATCCGCCGCCGACAGCACAGAACCGAGAGCAGCATCACCCGCTTCGCACTCGATATTCTCCATCTGCTTCCTACTTCTACTCCATCCCACTACTCGAAAACCCAGCATGGAGAAGTAGTGTGCCACCCTGGAGCCGATATGCCCTAATCCCAATACCGCAACGGTTGTCTCTGCGGTTTTAATTGGTGCGAGGGGTTTCCAAATTTCTTCACTCTGTTGAGCGGCATAAATTCGATGGTGTCGCTGCTCTCCAAGCACATACGCAAGACAGTATTCCGCTATCTCGTGGGCGGGAATATCTGGCTTCAGTCGGCAAACCCGAATCGAATCAGTGAGATCTGGATCGCCCACGATGGAATCCACACCAGCTCCCAACTTTTGCACCACTTTCAAATTGGGAAGCGCTTGCAGAATTCCCGGGCGAAGCCGGGCTGCCGCCAACATGAGTATTTCGTTCGCATGATTTTCAGGTTCACGACAGTAAATCGGAACTCCCGGCAACAATGGTTGCAAAGTATTTCTCAGCTGCTCCTCACTGATCCAATCATCCATTTGGATGTCTATTAATATGGCCATAATTGCTCGTACGAGTTCATTCGATTCGTTCTTTTGCATCAACCTATCGTTTGCACAACAGGCCTACAGTCAATTTTACATCACCTGATTATGCTGTCCGATTTTTACAATCAATGATCTGATCACGGCGGTATGGTGTCTTTATCGCCATTCAAATGTAAGAAATCGACCATGCCAAAACACAAGAACGTCAAATACTACTTTGATGCTGAACTCGCCTCTCTGCTGAGCATCAAAATTTCGCGGGTATACGCGCAGTTTGACGCCGGATCATTTGAAGAAAGCACCACGGGGTGCGTTGGCCACCTGGAATACAAAGCCCGAGTCGCTGTTTTTGCTAGAGAGCTCAGAGCACATTTACCTGGCAGCTATCGCGATGCGCTAAAGGTGTTACTGGAAATACTCGGCCCCGAGAACACCAAAGAAACGGGGATGTTTACAGAGGGATATTGGATCGCTCCTATTGCCTTTTTTGTCGAGACGTATGGCCTTAACGACTATGCAAGCTCCATGAAGGCAATTTCTGAAATCACAAAGAGACACACTAGCGAGTACGCTGTTAGACCGTACTTGCAGAGGCATCCAGATAGAACACTAGCGCAGATGATCCGATGGTCGAAAAGTAAAAACTTTCATCTTCGACGTCTCGCTTCGGAAGGTGTCAGGCCGCGTTTGCCATGGGCGAACATGCTTCCTCAATATGTAGAAGACCCTACTCCGATCCTTCCAATTTTAGAAAATCTAAAGGCGGACCAGGTGAAATACGTACAAAAATCGGTGGCTAACTGCATCAATGACATTCTCAAAGATCACCCCAAAACGGGCTTGAGCTTGGTCGGGAGATGGGCATCGAACTCTCCCACTGCAGAAACCCGGCGGATCCTACGACACAGTTTGAGAAGGTTAAAAAAAGCAGAAGATAAAAATGCCTTGCGGATTCTAAGAAAGATTGGTTAGCCCGGTTTCTTGTATGAGGTATTGCGGAATACAATGCACAGAGTATGGTCGACATCAATCGGAAGAGAGGTCAAGCTTGAAGCGTAATCCACAATCTGCAACTCCTGTAAAAGAAGTACTGAAGGATCTGGACATCGCCAACGGTCATTGTTTTGAAGACGCCGCGCCGATTCCTGCTTCCGCGAAGCATTCTTTGGATTTTTGCCAGCACGAGATTGATGCCATCTTTTCGAAGGAATGGATATGCATCGGGCGGGCGGACGAATTACCAGATCCGGGAGACTACCTGACCCAAGATATCGCTGGCGTGTCCGTGATTATCGTCAAACAACGCTCTGGCGAAATTGCCGGATTCATTAACGCTTGCGCGCATCGCCAAGCCTGTTTACTCGACAACAGCTCTGGTCACGCTAAAAAGATCACCTGCAGATACCATGCATGGAGCTACGATCTACAGGGAAAACTGATCTCCGCACCCTACATGGAGATGAAAGAAAATTTTGATCCGTCCAAGCATGCATTGCAGTCAATTCCGACTGAGATATGGGAGGGGTTTATCTACGCCACATTATCTCAAAACCCGCAAACCAATTTGAAAAAATCGTTACTCCCCTTCAAACAAAAGGTGGTCGGACGCTACGGCATGAATTGCTATCAGACGGTTTTTCGCCGAACAATGAAATGGCATTCCAATTGGAAAAATCTGATCGAAAACTTTACTGAAAGCTACCATGTGCCGATGGTACACGGTGACACGTTTGCCAAACATGAAAAGCCCTTGCAGGCCTATGTATGCGGTGAAGATAGTGACTACTACGGATACCACTACGCTCCGCAAAAGTCTGACTCAGGTTTAGGTGCAGCGCATGCTAATAATAGCCGTCTGGAAGGGGAATGGAGAAGGACGATGGTAGATTTTTGCATATTTCCCTGTCACCTAGTGACCTTGATGCCAGACTATCTCTGGTGGATATCTGTGCAACCGAGAGACGTAGACCAGCTGACTGCTCAATGGGGTGTTGCGCTACCGCCAGAAGTGCTCACCGACATTCCAGAAAATGATTATCAACGATGGATTCGTGATTTCGAAACGTATATGGATGTGGCGAATGAAGAAGACAAAGAAATTGTGGAAGCTTTGCAAATTGGTACCGCCTCGCCAACTCTACCGCAGGGTTCACTCCATCCCCTTGAGCGCAATCTATGGCAATTCAATCAATATCTCGCTAAGAAATGTATACTGCGATAACAGCCTTGCCTCCGATTCAAACCCTGTCATGTGAGCCGGAATCGAAATATCAACATGCACTTTTCAGTTTCAGTCTCCACAAACAATAACGATGAAGCTCGCTATTGATACAGTATGGTTCAATACTCAGCAAATTGCTGAGGGTCTAGTTTACTTCTATGAAAGACACTTACATCCCAAAGGGAGCGGCAACATCTGGTTAATAGAGGGGAGCGAAAGCTGTCTGTTATTTGATACTGGAACTGGAATTGGAGATCTTTCTAAGAAGGTATCAGAAATAACCCAAAAGCCACTAACCGCTGTTGCCTCGACCGGGTACTACGACCACGCGGGCGGGCTTTATCAGTTTCAGAATCGTGCTGTGCATACCAATGAAGTGCATCGCATCAAAAGCCCCACTCCCAGAAACACCGTCTCGGATAAATATCTTGTTAGAGATTCTTTTAGCGCATTTCCTGACAACCACTTTAGTCCTGACAATTATGTGATGACCGGTTGCCACCCAACACAAATTCTCCACGATGGCGACTATCTGGATATCGGAGATCGCGTCTTCGAGGTGCTCCATACACCTGGTGTCACAACAGGTTCCATCATGATGTACGAAAACAAAACTGGAATACTATTCAGTGGCGAATCCTTTTTCGACTCTACTCCTTTGTATGACGGAGAGCCAAAAGACGAAACTGATGATGCCGATCGCGACACTTATAGAAGTTCAATGCAACGTTTACTCGGGTATGAAGTGACGACGGTCTACCCTGGCCATGGTGCACCAATCGACGGCATTCGAATGCGTCAGCTAATCCGGGGCTATCTCAACCGCTAAGCGAGCGCCAGCTCTTCATTCGATTTTGTCTTCAGGTTTTCAGCAGTACGACCTTTTTAAAAATTTCACGCTCTTTTTGATTGAGAAAACGAGGAGTAAAAACGTCACTTATTGTCTGCGGTCTATCAATTCATTTCTACTCAAGTGTAACCCTCAGTCTGTCTTGACTGAGGGTTACACATATAAATCACAATTAATCAATTTCCCTGTAATTAAGGCGTCGCAAATTCAATTCTGCGGTTCCGTCGCTTGTTTTCGGGAGAATCATTTGGCACAAATGGACGTGACTCTCCGTAGCCGATGGTGGAGATTCTTGCCGCATCGATCGATTTCGCTACAAAGTACGCTTTCACCGACTCAGCACGCTTCTCAGAAAGAGCCTGGTTCAATGCTTCGCCGCCGTCAGAGTCCGTATGTCCTGATACTTCAATCGCCATTCCAGGGCAGCGGGAAATGATATCGACAATACTATCGAGAATAAGTTGACTCCTCGGGTCGAGTATCGCACTGCTCGGTTGAAAATATATGTTGTCGGTACGGGAGAGAATTTCGAACCTCCCCTTGCACGCCTCGATACTGAAATTACCCTCGGCTTCTAACGCCGCGCTTGCTGGAGCCTGCTGAACCGTCTCTGTCACTGCCGCGACACTCTCACTAGCGCCTCCGCTATCTCGTGCGAACAGAAGATCAAGAGAAACATTCGTAGAGGGCAGGATCGTCACATTGGCCGCTTCCATCAGCTTTTGCAAACCGCCACCCAAATTGAAGTCGTCCACCGCCAGGATAATCGGGGAGCTCGTGGTCACAGAGATTAGATCATCACTGATGAGCGTGAACGCCAGCTCCGCTTCTAGGTTTGCTTTGACACCATGCAAGTCCAGCGTATAGGGAACTGAGGCAGTTTTCCTTCTGACGCTGGGTAGTTCTTGAAGAATCGCTGGGTCTAACTGTAGCGACACAATAGCCTCTGGGTATTGAAATGTCTCGAAGAAGAGGAAACGCATTCGGACGTTTCTCAAATCCACTTTGGTATCGATAGAATCCAACAGAATCTTCATCTCAGCGTTACCATCGGTACCGAGAGACCCAGACATGGTGGCAAACGAACTGGTTTCGATTTTGTTATTGTTCTTAATCGACTGAAATTGGATCGAAGATCCATTTGCCTGCAGCTGCCAGCTTGACGCAGAAAGATCAGCGGTCGCCATGGCCGAAAATCCTAGCATTGCTGAAATCGTGAGGAACAGCGCCAGGAACCGCCCGCTATTGGAAATTCGGGAGAAATTGCCCCCGCAGATTGGAAAAATAGCTATCACCTTCATTTTTACCCCCTAGATAAGTATTTTGACGGCAAGTATAGCCACCTAAATCGATGTTGCAACGTGCAAACGTCACATCTTCTGACTTTCCGTGTAAAATAGCGCGTGGGGGAGCGTCTGTGGAACCGGCAATCATCGCAACTGGGAAGTTCAGTCGGTGTCAGACGAAATCAACAAAATTCGAGACAATTCCATGAATAAACGGATCATTTACTCCGTGGCATTGACTATCGCTATGATAGCAAGTGCTACAACCGGTATCGCTGCGGCATCAGATAAAATCGCTCTGATCGTTGGCAATAGTGCCTATTCGGCAGTAACGCCATTAGACAACCCAGTCCCGGATGCTGAGCTGATTTCAAGCAAGCTCGAATCGTTGGGGTTTGAGGTCACACTTCTCAAAGATTCCAGTCTCAATGACTTACGAGCAGGGATATCAGCGTTTGGCAAAAAATTGCGTGCTGGCGGCAAGGAAACCACCGGATTATTTTACTTCGCCGGACATGGGGTACAGTCCTTTGGAAACAACTATTTGTTGCCCGTCGATACCGAGCTAGAAGATGCCGCTGATCTGGATTTGGTGGCGTTGGAAGCGGGTTCTATTTTGCGACAAATGTTTTCCGCCAAGAACAAAACCAACATAGTGATTCTGGACGCATGTCGAAATAATCCTTTTGATCATATCCCTGAGTTCGGTGACAACGGTCTTGCGGAAATGAAGGCGCCGACCGGTACTTATCTCGCATACGCCACCAGTCCGGGAAATGTTGCGCTCGATGGTTCAGGTGCAAATAGTCCGTTTACTTCGGCTTTGGCCAATGCGATGTCTACGCCTGGGCTGCCGATTGAACAGGTGTTTAAGCAGGTTCGGGTCAGCGTGTTGGAGCAAACTAACGGGATGCAAACACCATGGGATACCTCTTCATTAACGAACCAGTTTTATTTCAATGAGCCCATTGTCTTGAGCGAAGAGGAATTGGTTGAAAAAGGTTTATGGGAATCAGCCAAGTTATCGGATGATATGCTGCAAGTCATGCTGTTTCTCAGAAATTATCCGGAAGGCAGTTATTCGGACGAGGCGCGCCTGCTGCTTGCAGAAAAAGTCGCGGAGCTCCAAAAAGAGCCGCAGGATGGCACTGTCGCGCAACGAACGGCGAGCGAGACTGAATCAGCGTCGGCCGCCAGTTCAACACAATCAGATCAATCCGCCGCATCCATTCCCTCGCAACCAGATCAATCCGAGCAAGCATTGATCGACAAGGCCCAGTCATCCGGGGCGTTGGAAGATTATCAAGCGTATGCGGATGCCTATCCGAATGGCGTCTATATTGAATTGGCGAAAACAGAAATCGTGTCCATGCTGGAGAAACTGCAGCCACAACAGGTTGAAGATCCTGACGCCAAAGACAAACCGGAAATAGAGGTTGCCGCGATAGAACCTACCTCAACGTCCGCCACACCGTCCGCCGCAGAGGCGATACGTTTTGATACCCCCATCTCGAGTGGGGAAGACGTCATCAGGGGCTTATCTCTTGCTGAACTGATTAAGGGAAAACCGCTGCATTCTCCTATTGAAGGCTTACCGGAAGCGGCCTGGAAGGAACAAAGCTGCAGTGGCTGTCATCAGTGGAATAAGGACGCGCTATGCGCCCAAGCCAAGGTCTATACGACTCCCAAGGGAGAAACGGCCCTGGCGAAGAAACATCCCTATGGGGGAGGCTTCAAACAATCCATGCGTATATGGGCGGCCGGAGGCTGTAGCTAGCTTATTTATTCGCCTGCTCTCGCAGATTGGATGACGAATGTCAGTAAACCACAAAGATTGTTCTAATCCTGCTCTGAAACAAACACGACATTTTATTCGGAGGGCATAATATACCCGCCTTTCAAAGCAGACATGCCCAATGAACAAGCAATTCGAACGACCGGATAAGTCGCTGGATCAATTTGACCCCAACGCCGAACAGTCATTCACAATGCCCGCACGGATCTATTGCGATCCTGATTTCCTGGAACAGGAAAAACGACAGGTGTTCTGGAAATCCTGGATTTATGCCGGACACATTAGTGCGTTAAGAGAACCTGGCGATTACATTACCTTAGATCTGACTGGCCAAAGGCTCTTTGTAATCCGCCAGGCAGACGGCGAGCTCGGCGGTTTTTTTAACGTATGCCAACATCGCGGTCACTCGCTCCTCAAAGGTAGCGGGAAAGCCCATCGACTCATTGTTTGCCCTTATCATGGCTGGTCCTATGACCAGACCGGCAAACTGATAGCCGCCAACAACTGCGATCAGGTCGCCCAGTTTCGACGAGAGGATTTCAGTCTGCCTTCAATCCATGTCGATCAAATCGCCGGGTTTGTCTTTGTGAATCTTGACCCGCAGGCGAAGCCAATGCGAGAGGTCTATCCAGGTGCTGAAGATAAGCTGAGGGAATTTTGTTTGAAGCCTGAGACTCTCATTGCCGACGAAAACGTCGATTTTGATATCAAGGGTAACTGGAAAAACGTGGGCGATAATCTACTAGAGTGCTATCACTGCTCCACCGCGCACAAAGCCTTCGTCGATTTAGTGGATATGAATACTTATAAAGTGGAAACTCATCGGTACTGGTCTATTCAGTATGGCACATGCAGGCCAAACAACACAGCTTATGCTTATGATGGCGACCATGAGCGACAAACTTTTGTCACACTTTATCTCTGGCCCAATATGTCTTTCACGCAATTCCCGGGCACGAAAGGCCTCTCTGTTTTTGCGTTCTATCCAACTGGCGCCGAGGACACCCATCAGATTTTTGCCTATCATCGCCCGCAATCGGAACCCACAAGCGCGGAGAAAGCCGCATTGAAATATTTTGCTGATGTGCTTGGCCCGGAAGATGTGGATCTCGTTGAAGATGTGCAGAAAGGCTTACACTCTCTGGGCTACCATCAAGGTCGTATTATGGTGGATGCTAAGCGAAGTGAAATCAGCGAACACGCGCTACACCACTTTCAAAATCTGGTGATGTCAGAAATGACTGAGTTTATTTAGCCTGGTCGATTGCTTCACGCAATCAGATACAACTCTGAAAATCAATCCAGTGAAGTTGCGAGTAGTCAGCCCCTTTGTTTTCCGATGATGCGTGATTAAATTCCTGCATCTGACGCCAATAGCTTACCCAGCAGTCGCTCTACCGGAGCAAAGTTGTCCGTTAGCAATGGGGATCGCTTCTTTTTTACCTGCGTCTGTACGAATTCGTTAATCTGGTACCACTGGCTGTCTTGTGGTGAATCAATCATGATAGTTTCAACCGCAAAGGGTTTATTGGATGCGGTCAACACAAAGGTCAATCTTGTTTCCTCTTGCGCTGGTGGGGCAATCCAGACGCCAACATAGCTAAATTCCTGCTGCAGAGTGTGCAGCATCGCCGCAACAAGATTGTTATCGGGGAACACGTCGATCACGTTTGCAAGGTAGAGACCATGGTCAGCGAGTTTTGTCGAAACAAGTTTGACGTATTCTTGCGTTGTCAGATGAAAAGGGATACCAACGTCGTGAAAAACATCGGTCACAATCACATCGAAAGCACTGCCCTCATATTGCTCAATCACTTTTCTGGTGTCTCTGTGGTGAATCTCCATTCCACTGGCATCGAGAAACAGGGCATCCTCAGCCAATGCTGTGACGACAGGATCGATCTCACTCACCACAATATCTGAGTGGGGAAAACGATAAGCCACTGACCGTGGATGGGTATAGGCGCCACCGCCGGCAAAAAAATACCGCAGATTGGAGCGATCAGGAAAGCGTTGGTCGATCAATGCATCCATAACCTGAATATACGGCGTGATCAATAGACCGGGGTTATTCACCACGTTGGTGCTATGTACCATATGATCAAGAATCAGAGTGCGTGCAAACGTCTGGTTGTTACCATCTCGCTCGTCGACCACTCTCAAACAATAGAAACTGCTTTCCTTATTGCATGGACTGGTCAATCCATTGATGCCATAGGTAAAAGAAATCAAGGCGGTGAAAATCACAACGCTCGATAGGATATTGGCCTTATATCGGGGGCCCAAAAAAAAATACGGAATCGCTAACAGCAAAAGAATGATTCCAATCAGTAGCACAATACTCCTGGTTCCCAACCATTGAATGAGCACAAGGCCCGTTGCAAATGTGCCAATAATACTGCCAAAGGTCGCCAATGCATGCATCTGCCCAACGATCCTTCCGGTGCGATCACTGATTCGCAAATACAATGTCGTGACCAAAGGCGCGATCACACCCAACAATACCGCGGGCAGAAAAAACAGTATCAGAACATAGAAAAAACTGGCACTAATCAGATTCATATTCCGTAAGGCCTGACTATTTCCGACTCCTACCAGTAGCGGTAGAACCAGTACCGAGGTCAATGAAGACGCCAACAGAAAAAAACCTGTTGCGCGATGGCCATACCCTTTTTCTGCCATCACTCCTCCCCACCAGTTACCGAGAGACAAACCGGCAAGGATGACACCAATAATGGACGTCCATGTGTAAAGTGACACGCCAACATAGGGAGCAAGTAGTCTTCCCGCCACGATTTCCAGCGCGAGCAACATCGCTGACGAAGCGAATACGGTCAGGGAATACAAATACCCGAGATGATTCTTCTCTTCCGGGAGTGCTGTCGTCACAGGACTTTTAGTCTGTTTCGTTGAAAGAACTCAACAAGATATTACACAAGCGGCATGCCGGTAAAATAACGATGCGCCCAGAACAAAACCAGATAGACAATAACGACGACCACGACAAACCCAAGTTCAGCAAACAGTGGCGGTCTTTTCTCTAACGCGGGCTTCATCCCCCTGGCGTTACCCGTCATTATACTGATCAGAGAGAAAACCAAGAAGCTTGCAAACAAAATCACATGGGCTTTATCGCCGTTGGCGAGCAAATGACCCGCAGACCAGACAACCACTCCCCAGTTCATCGGGTGGGCGCTGATCACTTTAGCAGAGGAAGGCGCAGGGCCGATCGAGGTAGAAAAAAACAGGTAGAGCGCTGGAAGCATGAGCAACATGTTCAGTCCGCGCCCCCATTCTGGTGGTGAGTAAATCACTTCAAATGGCGTACTCTTGAGACCGTAAACAATGAGAACCAGTCCTACCAAAGACAATAGGCTGAACAACCCTTGATACATACCGCGACCGCCAGCGTCGATACATTTTTGCCGCAATGTTGGAAAGGATGGAACCAGATGCACAATAAAAAAGATCAATAACCCACTCAGCAACAGACTCATGCTCTACTCTCCTAAAGATGTTTAATTCGTCTTTGTGCACCTATCTTATCGGGTATTTAACAGCGCCTCCAGCGAACTAAAAAATACGCTCTCTTGAACGAACGGCAAGACTAGAGAGAAGTAGGCGCACTGACCTTAGTCAGACCAGGTGAAAATCGCACATCAAAATATATCCGCTCGAATTTTTCCCGCGGATAAAAAAATGTCACAATTCGCTTTGGTACCGCCCCCTCAATCACCACATCAAGATGAAGATTACAGATATTCGAGTCACGCCAATTCGGTTACCACTGAAAACACCCTACATCTGGTCACAGGGTGTGGAAGAGGCGTTCACGGTCAACCTCATCGAAATGGAAGCGGCTGACGGCACAATCGGATATGGTGAGACCACAACCGCCCCAGATGCTAATGCACAAAAACTGGTTATCGAAAAACTGACGCACCATTTCATTGGCCACTCCGTTTTTGACTATGCACAATGTGAACAAACCGCATTCCGCTCCCATTTTCTCACCTTCGGCGCCAATATGCCGCGCTATGCGAATCAGATGTTTTGTGGATTGGAAATGGCATCGCTGGATTTAATCGGAAAGATCTTGCAAAGGCCGGTATGGGATTTGCTCGGTGGACAAAGGCGATCTGCGGTTAGCTATTTCTACTTTCTTCAAGGCAGTACTGTCAAAGCACTTGCAGACGACGCCAAAACCGCAGTGCAATCCGGCTACCCGGTGTTATATCTCAAAGTCGGAGTTAACGAAGCGCACGATATTAGCGCTGTGACCGCCGTTCGAGAGATTGTTGGAAAACATCGCCTTCGCCTGGATGCCAATGAAGCCTGGGATCCTGCTACTGCACTGCGTATGATGAAGCTGCTCGAACCTTTTGATGTTGAATATATTGAGCAGCCAACCCCGAGCTGGTCCCTACAGGCCTTAAAACAGGTTAAGGAGCGAACGGCCGTTGCGTTGGGTGCGGACCAGAGTGTTTTCACGCTTCACGATGTTTATCAAGCATGTGCTACGGGCGCCGCAGATATGATTGCGGTAGGACCGCGAGAAGTGGGTGGACTCAAACCGATGATCAAGGCCGCCGCGATCGCAGAAGGCGCAGGTCTGAACATCTGTATTCATTCGAGTATGACCACGGGTATCACTACCTGTGCAGAGCATCATGTTGCCCGAGCCATTCCGAATCTTGATGATGGCAATCAAATCATGTGGCAATTGTTAAGCGACAATATCGTAAGCTCACCCGAGCTCACGCCAGTAAGGGGCGTTCTTTCACTGGATCCAAAACCTGGGCTGGGCTTTGAATTGGATATAGACGTCCTCAAAAACGCCGCTGAGAGGCACCGACGTTTTGCTGGTGGATAAAGTTGCGTATTGAGGTCGGTTGTTTAAAGAATGTGGGATTCCGCTATTTAGACAGGTTTAGAATCCGCGTTCGCCCATGATCCGCAAGATATATCGGTATTGTGACAAGCTGGAAGCCCAGAATGAATGATGCCCACAGAGCACGCTCATGTGGGCATCCAGACAAACAGAAAAACCAGAATTAATTAATCCAGCCGTTTACCGTATCCATATTGGCTTCCACCCAGGCCTCTGCAACATCTGCAGGATCTTCACCGTCACGACCAATCTGTAAAATCCAGCCATTGACTACCGCTGGATCCAACTGGATTTGCGACAGAAATTTCGCGGCTGCTGGATTTCGAGTTTCCAGCGATTTAGAGTAAGCGACATAGACATTCGCATCTTTGTTTTCACAATTGAAAGTGGACGCTTCCAGCCAGTCTTCCTGGTCCAGTTTGACATCTTCACAACCTTCGGTCCGCGGTGACTCTGACAAGGGGCTTAGCTCGTAAGCCGCATGGATCCACTCTGGTGTCCAGTAATAAAAAATAATTGGTTCTTCACCGGCGATAGCGCCTTTTAGCTGAGCAAGAAAAGTCGCCTGGGGAACAATTTCAGGCTCCCATAATTCACCAAGGTCGTAACTCTTAAACTTGACCTGCCACATCTTGGTTGATTTCCAACCAGCGTCTCCAGCCCAGTACTCGCCTTTTCCGTTACCATCTTTATCAAACAAGGCGGCAATTTCCGGTTTTTTTAAGTCATCAAAGGAAGAGACTTTATCCGCCATATAAGAAGGTACATACATCATCTGCGTACCAGGATAGGGCTGATTGTGGGCAACAGACTTTGCGTCGTCGATGTACTTGTCCCAGATCGCTTGCTGGTTAGGCATCCACATATCCGTGTACACATCGACTGAACCATCACCTTTATCCATACCTGCGGCAATTACTGCCTGTTCGGATAGACCATCGACTACCTCGGCTTCCGACCCCATCGGGCCGTTAATGACGGCGGCGATTACGTGACCAATTGCTTTTGCGCCAGTCCAGCTCAAATCTGAGATCGCCACTTTTTCCTGTGCGTGTACGACACTAGTCGACACTATCAGCGCGGTGGCTAACAGGGTTTTTTTCAAGATCATAATGAATTCCTCATGTTTTTGGTTTAGCAGTAATATCTGGTCAGAGCGACACCCCAACCCTTCAATCGTTTTAGTTTCTCTTGGATGATCAATTAGCTTCCGCTACGGTTGGCGCGTTGCACGATTCGGTCGATCACCATGGCGATCAAGGCAATAGCAATACCAGCGAGCATGCCGCGTCCAACTTGACTCTGTCCCAACGCGTCAACAACGATAAAGCCCAATCCACCTGCCCCGAT
Organism: Acidiferrobacterales bacterium; assembly: GCA_019633985.1. Lineage (GTDB taxonomy): Bacteria > Pseudomonadota > Gammaproteobacteria > Arenicellales > Poriferihabitantaceae > VYFG01. The sequence continues at coordinate 20,161 of JAHQWE010000135.1, forward strand.
AATCGCGGCGATCACCGCCATAGACAGACTCATCATCACCACCTGGTTTACGCCAGCCATGATGGAGGGCGTTGCCAGTGGCAATTCAACCCGCGTTAACAATTGGCGAGGGCTGGCACCGAATGCCAACGCCGCTTCCTTGGTTGATTCGGGAACCTGCTTGATTCCAAGAGCCGTTAGTCTGACCATGGGCGGCATGGAAAATATCACCGTTGCAAGAATGCCCGGCGGCTTACCAATGGAGAAAAACGCCACAGCGGGCAACAGATAGACGAACGAGGGAATCGTCTGCATCACGTCTAAAATGGGGGTAACAATGGCGGAGCCGCGTCGCGATTTACCAACCCATACTCCCAGTGGGAGACCAACCACAACGCAGATGATTGTCGAAGCGATCACGATTGATACCGTGCTCATCGCCGTCTGCCAAAACCCAAAAATACCTAGATAGATCAAAGTAGCTGCTGTAAATATCGCGACTCTCGGCCCTGCAAAATGAAAGGCAATCAATAAAAACAGCCCGGCAGTAACCAACCACGGCGTACCGACAAATACCGCTTCGATGGCATTTAACAGCGTCCGCAACCACTTGGTAATTCCATCAAAGATATAGCCATAAAATGCTTTCGCATAATCAATTCGTTGATCGATCACCTCAGACAACCAGACGTTCAGATTGACGGGTCGCTTCGCAGTTGATTCTTTCACCACCATAGTTCTTGTGCCATCTTCCGCTCGCGGGAATGAGAATTGTGGAGGGCGTTTTAACCACACCACGGTAGGCACTTCAGAAATTGTCAAACAATCAAATCGGGATTTGAAATCGACCGGCTTTCCGTCCTGCATCGCCCGGGCGACCTTAATACATGCGCGTGCTTCAGGCGCTTCCTGGGTGGATCGATACAACGTTAGCGGTGCGACTAAAACAACAATTAAGGCTGCAACCATCCATCTGCTTTTACTGACGCCTGAGTTCACCTTTGGGTTGATTCGCCAGGCACTGTATTGGCGATAGTAAAATCGATCGGCGAGCCAACCGATGAGTAGTCGACCAATCACAAACAATAATACGGCCGCAAGCAGGTGCAACATCGTCCAATTGGAAAATCGCTCGATTAGAAAGCTCTTATCCGCTTCTATCGCTGCCGCCTTGGCGACCGAAAAACGATAAACCAGACCAAGGTTTGCCGCCGCCATCATGTCGGTGGCAAATCCAATCCAGAACAGTAACCAGTTGCCACGCAATGCCGCCCAGACAAAGCTTCCCACCAACGCTGCTTTATTAAAATGTAAGAAGGGTAGCTTCGATTGTTGAATTTTTAAAAAGGTACGAGAGTAGTACTCTTCGTTTTGTTCGGCGAAGGTTGCAAACGCACGATTGACCTCGCGGTCTGCTGCTCCAGAAGCTTGAGCCTCTTTTTGCGCAGCGGCGACCTCTGCAAGGCTTTCGGTCTCTTGAGTGGTTGACTCGGAAGATGTGCTCATTACCTATTCCCCCTGGATACCGCGTAATAGTGCGTCTTTTGTGACAACGCCCACAAGCTTGCCATCCTCACGAATTGCTACAGGTTGCTCTCGATTCACCGCCATGCTGATTAATGAATCCAAATCAGCTTCAGGGGAAGCCTCGGGCCATGTTTCAGTGCCCTCTAGTGAATGCCCCTGTTGTGAGTACTGCTCGGGATCTTGCATCACCGTGTGAGCGAAGACTAATTTCAGTCGAGAAATGCCCTGCACGAAATCCGCGACATAATCATCTGCTGGACTAGTGACGATATCTTCGGGTGTTCCAATTTGAACGATGACTCCGTCTTTCATAATCGCTATCCGCGACCCCATTCGGATGGCTTCATCAAGATCATGGGTGATAAATAAGGTTGTTTTTCCCATCACCGCTGAGAGCTCTAGAAACTCATCCTGCAAACCGCGCCGAATCAGTGGATCCAGTGCTGAGAACGGTTCATCCATTAACAATATCTCAGGATCTGCTGCCAGCGCTCGCGCCAACCCTACTCGTTGTTGCATACCGCCAGATAATTCTGCCGGCATTCGGTCTCCATAACCCTGCAAGCTCACGGTTTCAATAACTTTATCCGACAGCTGCATGCGGGTGAAGGCGTCAACATTTCTGAGCTCCAACGCAAAGCCAATATTGTCTCGCACAGTGCGATGGGGGAGGAGCGCCATATTCTGGAATACCATGCCAATACGGTCGGCTCTCAATAGTCGTAATTCTTTGGCATTCAAACCGCCGACATCGACACCCCCTACCTTGATTTCTCCATGGGTCGGTTCGATGAGTCGGTTGATATGACGGACCAGGGTGGACTTTCCCGAGCCGGACAACCCCATAATGCAAAAAATCTCGCTCTCATGGACGTCAAACGAAACCTCTCTCACACCCACTACCGCCTCGAAACGATCCAGCACCTCTGCCTTGCTCAGGTTTTCCTTTCGAATTGCTTCCAGGGCTTCGGCGGACCGATCGCCAAATATTTTCCAAACATCTCGCACCTGAATGACAGGCGAGACATCAGGGGGAGCAGTTGCGTCTACGGTCATGGTGTTGTCTTTTCCAGACTGCATCAAATCGGAGAATTATTAAAATGTAACCGGTTACATATGGGTAAATTATGTGTTTTTCTCAAATTCAGGTCAAGACATCAGGGGAAATTCGGGATTTAACTCCTCGCAGCAGAGCGGGGTTATTGATTGAGATGGCCCATATTGAATAAGAATTCATCCGTGGTCTCGCCCTGAAGTGCATATCTGAGCAATCAAACCGCTTTGCGGCAAGACAGTGTTGCGATGTTTCCAGTTTTACGCAGAGCGCCATACTGCAATTTTCGAGCGGAGCCTGGAGTTTCCCCAAATGGGTAGTTGGACAACTAGCAGCGGTCGATGGACGCTAACTTGAGTAGATCTTCATACAGCGGGAATATATTATTTTCCAACGCAACAAAATAGCGCAGCAACCCGACATCAATCGCGCGCATTTCATGCAAAAGCGCTTCCTCCTGCCACTTCTCAAGATTATCACCCATCTCCAAGAGTCTTTCTGAGGATCTCTCTACTGATTTCAGGGCTACCTGTATTTTTCTGAACTGTGAACTGGTTTTAAGTTCGACAACATAGTTGTCGAGCAGACGATAAAGCTCCACCTCCTCCATTTCAAGATACGCAATCAACCCTGCGCTAAAACCAAGAAAGTGTGACTTAAAACTTTCAAGGTCGTCGTTTTGTAGTGCGCCGGTTGCGATCATCCCCCTCTTTCTCGTGATGTAAAACTGCCTCTTTATTTTGTCAACGAGATCGACATCCAAGTGATCGAGCCGTTTACTCGAAATATCAAACTGCGTCTCTGAACGCGTGTTGGAATGAGTTCCCAAAAACACTTACCCAGCTTGTGCGAAGCTCAATGCATCTGAATTTTCACCCACATCAGTATTCAGTAGATCATGGCAGCAGGCGTGCAGCGCCCGCCTTTCTCTCTCGTAATGTGTGGAAACCTGAAAATCAATTTCGTAAACGGCAGATTCAAAAAACTGACAGCTCACATCGTCGACTGATTGATACTTGGCGAGAAATTTACTGACGTTTCTGTTTAGTTCGTACGCGCCCTTCTCCAGATGGAGAAACGCAGTATCAGTCTTTTCATACTTAAACTGCTCCAAGTTCAAGTACATACCAACGCTTACTAACTTAAGGTGATTCTTCAGCGCGGTACGATACAAAATAAATCGACCCTGAATGGTATGTAACTCTTCTGAAGCGATCGCGCGTGCCAAGCTAGAAAAACTGGAAGATAAAAAAGTCTTGCTTGCGACAATGTCATCCAGCAATCGATAAACGTTTTGGGCCGCGTTTAACGCATCACCTTTGTTTACTTCCTGCCACCCTGGCGAACGGAATTGAGGTTGTATGTACATCTTTTTTCTCGTTTTATAATTTGTGAAAATGGATAACTGCAAACATCGCTGTTCACATCACCGTGTTAATTCTCTAACTGTCTGGTTTTTTTTGCTTTTCGGGTAACATTCAAAGATAGACTACTCAAGTTGAAGTGAGTCGTTCGAATAGTTGAACTCACATTAACAAATCCAACAAAGCCACACCGAACACTAGTCACCGTCGCATTAACCGCTGCTGAAGACACGTGATTATTTAAAAACAAGCACTCCACCATGTGCCCGACAGACAATCAATTCCGATTTTTTTTCTACCACTGATCGACTCACTCTTCTTTTTAATTTGTTCCAGATATCCATCGCCTGCATGGCATTGTCTTCAGCTACTGCGATAGCAATGACAGGAAGATTATCTGGAATATGATGGGAGAGAAGTCGACGGACTAGACGACCAAGCTGCTCTGCGTTTTTAAAATCACAGCCCTGGACTATCATTGATAGTCTGTTGTTTTGAACGTATACGCTAGCGCGTTCACTAACGTGTGCAGTAGAAGTCGCCATGGCGATTACCTCGCGCCAGTCTGTGCCTGAGTCAGGCACAGACTGGTGACGCGGATCAGAAACCGATCGGCAGATATGTACGATGGTAAATGGATAATTCGCCCCCAGTTGAATTGAATTAAGGAGCTTTAGGAATGCGCTGGCGGAAATGTTGTTGTTTTCCAAATTTTATTATTCACCGCCCTTGCAAACTATAAGCTCTGCAAACCATCTCCTTACCCTCAATTCATCGGGAGATCGTCAGAGTGTGAACGAAAAGTGAAAAAAGAAAAATCCGTATGATTACCACCCGTAAGTCTACGGGTTATGGATTCATAGGCAGAAGATGTTCAAGCGGAATGAATGTTACAGATTTTTGCGAGCTCGACCAGATGAGTGATAGACGCCGCATCCATTTTTGACATTACCCGAGCACGATATTCATCGACGGTCCGATGGCTGATCTTTAGCTTACGCGCAATCTCTTTGTTCGACTGAGTTGCTACCCCTGCAACCAGTTCAGCCATAACCTGACGCTCGCGCTGGGTGAGCGTTTCGAACAATTGCAACGTATGTTGCTTAAGTTTTACCTGGTGCTGGGTGGCCTCATCTTTCGCTAACGCTTCCTTTAATCGATCCAGCAATGTATCCGTTGCGTAAGGTTTTTCCAAAAACTCGATGGCCCCACTTTTAATTGCATGTACGGAGGTTGGAATATCTCCATGACCGGTGACAAAAATTATGGGTATTTCCTGGTTGCGCTCGCCAAGTGCCGCCTGCACCTCCAAACCAGACATACCGGGCATGGCAATATCCAAAACCAAACAGCTCGGATGTACTTGTGAAAAGTTATCCAGAAAATCGTTTCCGCTCTCATACTCTTCGACCAGATAGCCATGATGTGTCAGCGAGCGGGCCAGGCTTTTCCTGACTGCGCTGTCATCATCAACTACGTATACGGTATGCACTGTTTTACTCCATTGCTGGCTTGTTTCTCACTGGAATTCGAATATGAAATGTTGTTCCTTTATTTTTTTCTGTCTCGCACTTAAGCGTACCACCGAGGTTCTCGACAATAGATCTACATATCGACAAACCAAGTCCCATCCCCTTGGATTTGCCGGTAACGAACGGTTGAAAAAGATCTTTCATCACGTTCTCGGCAATTCCCGGCCCTGTATCCAAAACCGAAACCAAAATAGTATTGGGCTTAATGTGTTGGGTACGAATGGTCACCAAACCCCGGTTGGTTTTTGCATCTGAGATCGACTCTATTGCATTTCTGCACAGGTTGACAAGCACTTGCTGCATTTGAATGGAGTCCAAAACGGTTTTCGGTAAATCTTGCGCTGGGAAAAAGTGTATGCCCACATTGGCTGCCCGTGCTTCAGGACGGATAAGCTTTTCTGTAGAAACGATCAAACTATTGAGATCACAGAGAGTGATGTCACCAGGTTCTTTACGAATAAGATGGCGTAATCCACGAATGATTTCTCCTGCGCGCTGAGCTGAATCATTATTCTCATTGAGAATTTCTACGATCTCCAGATCAGGTGAATCTTTGCTTTTTTCAATAGAAATAGCAGTCTCACAGTTATGACTGATGACGGTAAGAGGCTGATTCAATTCATGTGCCAAACCCGAAGCCATTTCCCCTAATGTGTTAAGTCGGGCCACATGGGCGAGTTCCATTGATCGTTTTCTGTTTTCCTCCTCCAGTCTCTTCCTCGCACTGATATCATTTACGGTCGCCAAGACCACTCTCTTCTCCGGAAAATCAATCGGGATCAAACTGATTTCCACAGGGAAAGCAGAGCCGTCTTTACGTATAGCAGAAAGTTCCTGTTCGATTCCCATTGGACGCACATTTCCATGCGCAAAAAAACCCTCCCTGTCCGCTGAGTGATGATTCCGCGTTTCTCCAGGCACCAAAGAATCTACATTGAGATCACACAATTCATCAGAAGTATATCCAAACAACTTCTCCATCATATCGTTGGCATATTCAATTTGGCCTTCTTTATTCACAATGACAATTCCGTCAGGAGCTTGTGCCAGAAAGGTACGAAGCTGACTCTCAGTTCTCTTGAGGTTTTCAGTGACAGTTTGCTGCGCCACAATCTCCGCCTGTAGTTTTGCGTTTAGTGCCTGTAGTTCTGCAGGAGATTTAAGTTCCGCCAGCTTCGGCAAAGTCGGCCATAATAGTGCCGCCGTGCCGGTAGAAATCAATGCGGTAAACCCTTTGGTGATTCCATGAATACCATAGCTGCCAGACCAAACCGTCCAGATTCCCATAAAGTGGGTCACTCCACAGGCGGCGATAAACAGCGAAAACATGATCATCATTGATCGAAACGGTAATAAAGGCCGCTGCCTGTAGAACAGATATAACGTAATCGGAATCGAAAAATAGGCGATTGCAATGACACCGTCGGATAAAACGTTTAACCACAAGATATCTGGCCGCCAAAGGTAGCATTGACCATGGGGCATATAGTTTGTCCAGAAGTTCAGATTGCCAGTTTCCATCGATATTTCCTCGGTCAGATATCGCATCGCTAAAAATAAACGTGCGGTACTCTATCATGTCGCCCGAAACCGACGTCGACGGGAAATAGAACTAAAGCAAACCATGCCTTAGTTCAGCACCAGGCATTATGAAATCAACTGGATGATCCGTTTCCGTCACGAATGTGAGCTATCTCGACACTTATATATTTTTGCGAGACTTAGATACAAAGAGAAAATGTCGTCGGGAGTCTGAGGGCAGGGTTAAGACGGTCGCTCACTAATCACTCGAAATGCGATTGGAATAAAACTCCTACGCTATACATCTGCTTTTTTGGGTAAGGTTAAATTCAACACAACATATGCGGCAATCGCTGACAATACCGAGCCAATTAAAATCCCCATGCGATCCTGACCATAGTATTCGCCACCGCCATGATCGAAAGCCAAGCCTGCGATGAAGAGACTCATTGTGAATCCAATACCACAGGCAAACGCGACGCCAAGAACATTCCACCAGTTAATATTCTGCGGCAATCGAGCCATGCCCAATATGACAGCCGCACCGACAAACAGCATCACTCCTATCGGTTTCCCAACCACCAGGCCAATAATAACGCCTAGGGTCACCGGGTCAGTGACCGTATGCAGCGTCACTCCGCCCAGTGCAATACCTGCATTCGCCAGAGCAAACACAGGCAGAATTCCGTAAGCGACTGGTCCATGCAAGTCGTGCTCCAGACTGCGAAGAGGCGAGCCATCGTCGTGATCTCTCATTGGTACACAGAGAGCGATTAACACCCCAGCCAGCGTCGCATGCACGCCGGATTTCAGTACCGCTACCCATAGAATGATGCCGACCAACACATAAGCTGATACCCGCTTGATACCGCGCTTATTCATTATCAATGCAAAAACCAGCGCGGCAAACGACACCCACAAAGCCTGAACTGACAGATCACCGGAATAGAACAAGGCGATGATGATGATCGCAGCGAGGTCGTCAAAAATTGCCAACGTCAGTAAAAACACTTTTAACGCTGTGGGTACTCGGGTTCCAAACACGCTCAGTAACCCAAGTGCAAACGCGATATCTGTCGCCACTGGTATCGCCCAGCCCTCAAGCGCAGCGCTATTTCCCCAATTCATCCAAATATAGATACCGGCAGGTACAACCATTCCACCCGCAGCCCCTAAAGCCGGCAAAACAATCTGCGAGGGGGAAGACAACTCCCCTTCCACAAACTCACGCTTGATTTCCAATCCAATCAGAAAAAAGAAGATCGCCATCAATCCGTCATTGATCCATAGCAGCAACGGTTTATGTATTTCAAGTTCACCCACTAATACCGCGACCGGGGTATTCAACAATAATGCGTACTGATCCGCCAACGGAGAGTTGGCAATCAACATGGCAAACATCGCAGCACACAGCAAGAGAATGCCGCCGGCTGACTCAAGACGAATAAACTCGGTTAACGCCTTTCGCAGTTTTGGCTTGGCGCCTGAGATACCGGATAACATAGAGGGAATTCCCGAACAGTGTGGAGATATTCGTCATATCTGTTCTATTTTCTTTTTATCAAGACTTGCATTACATGAAATAAATGTCATAAATTACAGGTAGCTCAGTAAGCCAGAATTCATGCAAACCGCCGCACCACATTGGACTTTTCTTTCCAACCACGCCCATGTGCTGATTTGTATCGCGGAGAATCCCGAAATCCGGTTACGGGATATCGCAGACAAAGTTGGCATCACAGAACGCTCCGCCCAGAGAATCATTAACCAGCTGAGGGAAGCAAACATTCTAGTCACAGAGAAAAATGGCCGTAGGAACCATTATCTTGTTGATGTAGAGCAAGAATTAAGACACCCTATTGAAGCGCACTGTAAAGTCGCCACATTGTTATCAGGGATATTAAGTCCGCAAAAAGTCTCTCACATTCGCAAGATGTTTCTTGAGGCTGTGACATAGATATGTTGACCACATTGCCACTCAATCAAATTAACCAAACTTTTTAGACTCAAGCGTGACACTCCTCGTCGTTTTTGTAGCGTTAGCTATTATCGTGTCGTTTTACTGCTCTTTATTAGAGTCAGCTTTCCTGAGCATTACCCCGGCTTCGGTTCAGGTCTATCTGAAAGAACACCCAAAGAAAGGCGCTAAACTGGTGCAACTAAAAGAGGAAGTCGACCGCCCGCTGGCGGCGATTTTGAGCTTGAACACGATCGCGCACACACTCGGTGCAACAGGAGCAGGAGCACAAGCGGCCATACTCTTTGGCAATCAGTGGATTGCTATTTTTTCGGCATTGCTGACGCTTGCCATTCTCATTCTGAGCGAAGTCATTCCAAAAACACTGGGCGCCGTTCACTGGCGCAGGCTCATTGGCTTCGTAGTAAACACTCTGCCCCTTTTAATCGCGCTCACCTACCCCCTCGTTTGGCTCTCGGTTGCGATAAGCTCATTGCTTCGTCACAGGAAACCTCGACAAATTATGCGCAGCGAAATCCACGCGATTGCCGAATTGGGCGAACAGGAGGGGGCAATTTCGAAAGAGGAGTCGGCATTTATCCAATCACTGCTCAAATTTAAGGATATTACCGTAGACGAAGTGATGACCCCCATCAGCGTGGTCGCTTCCGTGCAGGAATCTGAAAAAGTGGAACAAGTACTAGATCAGGACATCCCGTTCTCCCGCATTCCGCTGTACCGCAATGAGTCGAACCAAATTACGGGTTATATTCTGAAAGATGATCTTCACGAGCTGGTAGAGGACAACGAGACCGCTGTGCCGGTTGCGGCATTCAAGCGATCTATTTTCAGTATGGACTCTCGCTCAGATCTCCCTCACGCGATCAACTACTTTTCCAAAAACCGCGACCATATCGCGGTAGCCACAGATAAATCAGGGCAAGCTGTAGGGATCATTACTCTGGAAGATGCGGTGGAAACCCTTTTGGGGTGGGAAATCGTTGATGAATTTGATCCGGTTCCCGACATGCGCAAGCTCGCGAAGAACATTGACTAGCCCTGGCTGTATACTGAAATAGCCAGCCGGTGCAACTGACCTAACCGGGCTCAAATCTTTACCGCATATTGCGCCCACCATCAAACATGATCGTTTGACCAGTGACAAAGGCCGTTGACTCCGACGCCAGCAACTTTACAAATTGCGCAGTTTCCTGATTCGAAGTCATACGCCTTAAGGGAGTACTCTCGACCACGGATTGGATCTGCTCCTCGCTGTACAGCGCTTGTACCAAAGGAGAGTCAACAAAACCAAGACCAACGCCGTTTACTCGAATCGTCGGACCGAGTTCCAAAGCCATACACTTGGTCAACATATTCAACCCAGCCTTCGAAGCGCAGTAGTTCGCCGCATTTGCTCGTCCTTGTGTGGTAGTGGTTGCAGAGATATTCACAATCACCCCACCCCGACCTTTCACCATCTGCTTGGCCACACGTTGAGATACTAAAAATGGCCCTTTCAAATTAGCAGCAATCACTGTATCCCAGGCATTTTCTGTCATCTCAAGAAATGATCCGTCCCTGCTTAGCCCCGCATTATTGACGAGAATATCGATGCCGCCGTAGTGATCCATAATTTGCTCAATCATCGATTTCACTTCAGTCACATTGGAGATATCTGCTTTACACGCAAACGCTTTTCCTCCACTAACCTCTATTTCTGAGACCACCTGATTCGCGCCCTCTTCAGAATGGGCATAGTTTACGCATACGCTTGCGCCCTGAGCGCCAAATGCCCGGGCGATATAGCATCCAAGGCCTCGCCCGGCACCTGTGACCAACACGGATTTATTTTTAAATTCTGTCATTTTATTGTTTTCTATTAGTACTCGCCTATTCATTGAGTAACAGGCGAATCATTGATGGGGATTAACCAAAGATTGCAGGTTACAGATGTGTTCCCTGCGGACACCGCAGCAACCACCAATTACCTGCACACCACGTGCCAGCCATTTCTTGGAATTCAACTTGTAGTCTTCGGGCGATATGTTATCGTCAAACACTGCGTTGCCGCCTTCAAAGCGACAGGTATGGGCGTACACCCCAATTTTCCCCTGCCAATGTGTTTGCAAAATATCCAGGCACGCTTCGATATGCTCCACCTCTGTGTGCATAATATTGATCAGTGGAACATTCTTGTCTTTGATCACACGCACCGCTTCGATCAGAGATTCACCACCCAACAGTCGCATTTCACCATTGATGGGTTTCAAGGAAAGGCCTGCCCATACCGGCAGTCCTGCGGCTGCTGCACCGTCAATACAGGCAATTAATTTGTCAATATGGCTCAACATCTCGAGTACGATCAGGTCGCATCCTCCCTCGGCCATGAGCATCGCCTGATCTTTACTATTTTCCTCGAGCTCCTTCAGTGAAGGCGGGTTATCAGTCCAAATCCAGTGGGTGATTCCGCCAGCGATCAGCACCTCAGGTTTACCCTGATTTCGTCGGGCATCCTGTGCCAACTGCACCGCAGCCCTGGTCAGCGATTCGAATCGATCCTCTATCCCTGCCGATCTCATCGCATGTCGGGAAGAGCTGAATGTGTTGGTGATAATCATTTCAGCACCGCACTCAATGTATTCCTCATGGATAGTGCGGACGATCTCCGGATGGGACAACGCGGCGCCGCTGTTCCAAATATTCATCACATGAGGAACGCCGCGTCTCTCGCACTCGGTTCCTGTGGCGCCGTCAATGAGTATGCGTTCTCCATTCTCAATTCGAGTAATTAACGCATTGTATGCAGCTGTCGGCATGTGACTCAAAGAATTCGGCAGTTAACAAAACATATAGCGACATTCGCCTCTGCTATTTCAGCCTATCTGTCACGGAAACACAAATGCGCCGAATTGGTCACAGTTAATTCAAAACCGACTTACACCGTGAATCGAGCAAGCAAAGTGCAGGTCGAATTATTGCAGGCCGCGCACAAGCGCTGAGAGTTGGTCTACAGAAGCGCCAAAAGGCGATATTGCCTTGAACTGCCCGTCGCGATCCAAAACCACAATGTGAATAGAGTGATCAATTGTGTAATTCTCTCCTGCTGTTCGGCGGTATCGGATGTTGTACTGTTCGGCGACTCGAGCGATGTCTTCATCAGACCCCGTTAACCCAATGATATCTGGATGAAAGAACTGTACATACTGCCCAATTTTATCAGGGCTATCTCGTTGCGGATCCAGAGTGACAAAAACACCGGCGACCTGATCAGCGCCCACCTCTCGAATCGTCTTACCTATGGTATTTAATTCCAACGGACAAATATCGGGGCAATTGAGGAAGCCGAAATAAAGCAGGACTTTGCGACCGCGTAACTGTTCAAGTTCAAACAAGTCGCCGTGTTGATCAGTGAGCGTAAAATCACCGCCCAGCTTTTTCTCTGCGTTCGCTGAAAAGAAAGGTGTGATGAGAAAAATGAAAATCAGCCAGAAGCGCGGTATCCATGCCGTCGCCACAAAGTACAAGCCAGTTGGTTCAGCTTGATTCACTGCGCCTGATAGCCGGGATCGCCAATGGGAGCCGTAAAGGCATCTGATACCAGTATATCGATATCGTGGCTGGTCAACGAATTCAAAAACGCTTCAATCGCATTCAATTCGCTTTCTGCGAGCCCCAATGGTCGAATTAGTGGGCTTTGCAATTCATGGGGCACACCACCCTGGTTATAGAATTCGAGAACTTCCCTTAACGTCCCAAATTCACCGTTGTGCATGTATGGGGCGGTCAACGCGATATTTCTGAGCGTTGGGGTTCTGAACTTCCAGCGGTCCGCGGGGTTTTCTGTGACCTCATATTGACCAACATCTGATGGTTTCTTTTCTCCGACGGTTGCAATGTATTCCGGGTCAACGTCTAGAAACACGCCAGGGGCAAGGGTGATGCGTTTGGCAATTTCATTTTTCTGAATGGAGTTCTTGTAACCCAGACCGGTGTTGTGAAGCAGGTTATCACTAAACAGAGCCTGGTTATTCTGCACCAGGTGACAGCCAGAGCAACCTGCCTTGCCATCAAACAATTCGAAACCTTGTTTTGCTTCTGCACTCATCGCGTTCGGCTGATTGTCATATAACCAGCGATCAAACGGGGAATCTGCGGCGATCAACGTTCTTTGATAACTCGCCAGGGCCTGCCCTAGATTCTCCATTCCAACTTTTTCCCCATCAAATGCCTCTTCAAATAGGCCGTCGTAGTCTGCAAAGGAACGAATTTTTTTCAACACATATCCCACAGAAGGATTTGCCATTTCATTCCTGGCAAGCAACGGGCTCCATACCTGTTGTTCCAGATTCTCTTCCCGGCCATCATGAAACAAGGTCGACAAATATCCAACGTTGTATAAGGTTGGTGAATTCCTTCTGACAGATCGGCCCTCAACACCAACGGCGGTTGAAATCTCATTGCTGGTAAAACCCTGCTCGGGGATATGACACATCGCACAGGAAAAGGTGTCGTTAATCGATAGCCTCCTGTCAAAAAACAGTTTCCGACCCAGCTCTATTTTTTTCTGCGTTAGCGGATTATTTTCAGGAACGGGGAGTTCAGGTAATCCATTCACTTTCCTCTGAGCCAACTTAAACAAATCTGCCTTGACCCCCAACCGACTTTCTAATGCCAAGCTTTTCGTCGTATAACTCTTTGACTCATAACCTTGTTTGTAATCCCCAGGTTGAGAAAGTGTGCTGCCCGCAAGTTGCATCTGCGGCTGATCAGATTCTCCCTCGAGCATCAGTGTTTTGACATCTGCAATTAGTAAATCCGCATGCAAAAAACTGACGCTGTAGATATTTCGTATAGTGAGGGATTCGTCTATCAAGAAAACTTTGAGCAGATGAGACAACTCTACAGTTTCCTCACCATCGCTCACGATAAACTGTCGCTGCACATCCTGATCGTAGTCAATCAAAATCGGTGCAAGCTCTGTGATCGAATCCGTCGTTAGAAAATGCCAACTCCCCGCACTGCCAGCATATTTAAAATTGTCTGCGTAAAGTCGCATGACTTCAGGGGTGTCAACTTCAGGATCAAAACTTAAACTCACAAGCTGAAGCTGTTTAGATAGCGCTTCATCCGCTTCCATTGCAGATTTGATCTTGTAAAACACATAGGAAGACAGAGGGCAACCGTTGATATCGTTGCAGCTGCTGTACATAAAACTGAGCAGCGTCAGCTTGCCAGAAAACACCTGATGTAAAGTGGTCTCGCCGCCGTTAGAATCCAGTACCCTGCCATCAGGTGCAACGCCAATATTTGACAGATCATAACTGCCGGGGGTCGGAGGAGCGTAATCCAAAGCGCCATACCCTATTGCAGACTGCTGGGCGAAAGCGCTTGAACAAATTGCGATAAGACCTAGGCAAAGCCTGATCTTAGCTATGCAGCTTTTCAGAATGAATTGGTGCATATCGACTTTTAGACCAATGAAGTGTGCTGGCTTTGTGTGAGACCAACACGAGTTGAAGTGCCCTGATTCAGGGCACTTCAGTCTGCCGTGACGGCTAGTCGGTCACGCTGGTTGCAGCCAGGTGTTTTTGATCATCCAGAATAGATGAATTGGCGTACAGAGAGTAAGCACCAAATCGCATTTGATGTGAACGCCCCAGTTTCTCGGCATAAAAATCGATAGCGAACTCTTCTTTCAGTTCCTTACCGTCCCAGGTATAGGCTTTGAAATACTGCTCATCCGCATCGTCCTTTTTGTCCCAGTTCGCCAGCAAAGAACTCGTATAGTACTGCCGCTTACCATCCCAGCTGCCAGAGACCATGTTGATTTGGCTACCGATTACCTTCTCATAAACCTGCTTCGGGTTCTCCGGATCGCTCATATCAAAGAAACGGGTTTTTCCATCGCTGAAGGTGTTCACAAAGAAACCAGAATCATCCGACAGAATCGAAAAGTCTACTGGCAAAGGTACTTTAGATGGATCACCAATCGTACCTATGGACTTCGCCTGCCATTCACCGGCACTGTCTTCATAGATCATCCAGATTTGTGAAGTCAGTGCTGTGGTCGTCAAACACCAGTTATGATTTGGCTGCCATGCACAGCGAAGCTCCAGTGGCGCTCCCGGTACGTCGAGCACCTTCTTAGGCTTACGCGCGTGCAAATCCCAGACGACGACAGTATTGCCGAAGCGCTTCATTGCTTCAGCGTCTCCCAGCATCTGCCCAAAATCCATCATGTAGTTTGACCATCCGGTAAAGGAGGAAGTTACCATGATGTTCTTGCGCGGCAGCGCACGAACGTCATAACCATAGCCATCTGCGAATTGTCCACCCTTCACAGCGCCCTGCAGGTTTTCATCGGTAGGCATCCAGTGGGTTGCAACGTATTCACCTGCATTGGTGTATTCCACCATCGCAGTGCGACCACCGTTGTCTTTATTGTTCGACAACCCTGTAATCATCATCCGACCGGGCAAGGCGTATGTGGTATGTGGTCCAACGACTCCACCACTGTCAGAGACAAACGTGTCGATCGTCTGGCTCAAGGTTGGTTTTGCCGGATCTGTATGAACGTCAAATATAAAAATCTTGTTGGTATCCAGACCGCCAGCCCAAAGGTACTTTCGATCATCGGTGAACCCAGAGTGATGGGCTTCATTGCGGCCGCCAACGGATAAGCTGTTGATCACAGTACCATAAGAAGCGGAAGATGGATTGACATCGATCGTCACCAGCTTGTCTTGCCCGTCTCCGAGGCCCTCTACACCGAGAGTCCAAACGTAGACAAAATCTTCTTGCCCCGTGATCTTCGCCATATACGGCGACATGCAGGTTTCATCTGCATATGCAGTGTTGGAAATCCCAACAGCGGCGGCAGACAGTCCAAATAATCCTGCGAGAATAGTGCGCCCTAGGAGAGCGCTAGGTGGTTTTCTAAAGGTGTTCAATTTCATTTTTTATTACTCCATGTTTCTTTAAGGCTTTACAGTGCTAAATCCAAGGATTTCCCACGCCTGCATGCCGTCTCGGTACCATTTGATATTTTCAGCCGGATACCCAAACTTCAGCAACGTACGAATACTGGCAGGTGACTGACCACACCACATGCCATTACAGAACAGAACCAATGTTTTTGCATTTCCATAGTCGAATACTTCGGAAACTGTGCCATTGGCAATCGCTTCGTCAATCGCTATTTCATCCGCTCCTGACGCCAGACCAACATTGAAGTCTTCTGTCATTACTTTGGTAATACCCTCAGTCGTAGCACCTTTGGCCGGCGTTAATTCGGTCCAGGAGATATTGACTGCTCCAGGTATGGTCCCTTTCGCTACCCAGTCAGGGGTACGGGAGTCGATCAGCATAATATTTTTGTCGCCTGCTTCCATTTTCTTGACATAGTCAATGAGCTCTAACTCTCCAAGTGTTTCCACACCTTCGGCCAGCGTCATAGGCTGAATACAAAAAGGCGGACAAGGTCGTGAAGTTTTCGCAAATGCATCGATCACGGTGTTGCCGTTATCCTGATTTCGCACAATTTCGGTTTTAGCGCCGTTATGGGTCACTGAGACCGACATCATATCTGGGGTAATACCCACCGGTTTGGCATCCGCTGCGAACGCGGAAGGGGCTGACAAAGTAAAAGTCAGTAGTGTTGATAGTAGTATTGCTTTGTTTTTCATTCTCAATTCCTCTTGGGTTCAGTTATATTTTTAATTCATTAACATTCCGGATCTTCATCATCACCGGATTCGGTTTCGTCATCCCCTTCAGTTGACTGAAAATCAATCATGGCAGACCCAGATATTGGGACTGATACATCCGCGGATGAAACAGCAACGTTAGTGCTAAATATAAAAAGCACTAACAAAAAGAGAAGATTCATCCGTTTTATGGCTTTACTGTACATAGTTAACTCCTGAAATTGGTTCTAGTGACGCACCAACGGAAATTTTCCGAACTCCCCTGTACGTTGAG
>JAHQWE010000136.1 GCA_019633985.1 Acidiferrobacterales bacterium
GATGATGGTCTGAAAGAGTTAAACAACCGTTTTGATCCATCCAATGGGGTTGCAACTGATAGCGCTATCCGATGCGTATGCTTTATCGACTGGGCGCTGTTTCGCAATCGGATCTCTATCGACGGTCTTGATAATCTGCAAGCGTTGCGTCAGGAAGGAGCAAAACAGGAGGTATTTGCTTCTACCGCACCGGCTGCCTGATTCCGGACTAAGCTTCAGAGGCACATTAGACACACTGTAACCTGGTAGTTGGATCTGCCTTCCTAAAATAGAAATTGCATGTTTCGAAAAAAGAACGACCCGACGCTTTCCGCTCCCTCAGAGGAAGATGTTGCAAAAATGCTAAATAGCACCAATAAACTGGCTGCTGAAAACACCAAAATTCTCGCGACGATCGCTCGGGATTACTTAAAGGAAAGAAAGTCTCGACGGCGCTGGAATTGGGTGTTGCGCGGCCTAGTGCTAGCATATGTAGGATTCCTCGTCTTTGCCTGGGTATCGAAGGGTGAATCCACGCCAAGAGGCGCTCACACTGCCTTGGTTGAATTAAATGGATTGATCTCTCCAAATGCGACAAATGCTGATGATGTTAACGGAAGTTTGCGTCGTGCGTTTCGATCCAAAGACGCCGCAGGTGTTATCTTAAGAATAAACAGTCCGGGTGGAACTCCAGTGCAAGCAGCCAAAATCAACGAGGAGATTCTGCGATTAAAAGAGGTGTATCCCGAAAAGCCATTCCATGTTGTGATTTCTGATGTTTGCGCATCTGGTGGTTACTATGTAGCGGTGGCCGCAGACACTATTTATGCTCATCCTTCCAGTATAGTTGGCTCTATTGGGGTTCGTATGGATTCATTTGGGTTTGTCGACGCTATGAAAAAAGTAGGGGTTGAAAGGCGTTTGATTACTGCCGGTGAAGACAAAGGTATGCTTGATCCGTTCTCGCCAGTGGAGCCGACACAGGTCGCCCATGCCACCGATATGTTGAAAGAAGTCCATCAACAGTTTATTGATGCCGTCAAAAAAGGACGAGGTGACAAGTTGGATATTCGAGAGGAGTTATTTGATGGCTTGTTCTGGAGTGGACAGCGAGCGATGGAGCTAGGTTTGATCGACGAATTTGCAGGTGTTAAGGAAGTCGCAAGAGATGTTATCGGGGAGAAGAAAGTCGTTCTATACAGCCCTAAGAAATCGGCCTGGGAAAAAGTGCTGAAAGATCTGGGCGCGGAGATCAGCGCAACGTTTTTCGAACCAAGTTTGAGATTGTATTAACGTAAAACTACGCCACCATAAACATAAACGGCGACGAGCAATCCAAACACGCCTAGCGGTATGAAGCTGATCCAGGCAGCAAGACGTTCTTTGTTCGTTTTGAGAAGTCGAAGCGTGCTGAAAAAGCAGGCGAGCAATATCAATGGATAGGCGACCATCAGTGTTCGCAAGCTGTACTCGTGAAAGAATCCTGGAATTTTTCCTTCACCATCAATCAGAATGAATATAAAGGGAACCAGTGGCACGACCAGTAGTGAAGGCAACGCAGACAAAATATTGCCGACGTAAGTGAGTTTTCTCATTGAAATAATTTTCCTAAAGAGACTGACATAGATCGCGAGTATGTCACCCGGAGTCCGCACTTCGGAGAGTTCGGATGGATTTTTCTACAAGCCTAGTCAGTGAGTAGCTTAACTTCCTGAGTGGTATATATTGACGAATAAGGGTGAATCAAGGGTATACCCCGGATCAATATGGGTCATCGCACGTCTATCTCGTTGTCGAAGTAAGGCAGGTTTTAACCCGAACACCGTTAGCCTGAAATAACCGTACCCTCTCAGGATAGGAATAGATGTTCCACTGACATCACTATTTGAAGAGTATTTTAGAAGCAAGATGATTAAATTACGCATTGAAAATCAAGCTCATCTAACCGCTCTGGCATAGAGGGTGCCGCACACGCTCCCCAGGCAAAAATAAAACCATTCAGCCGGATGGTAGTCATTGCACCAATCGTCACTAAACCCTGACTACCGGTACTGAATTCGAGGAAATTAACCGTTACATTGCAACGATTCTCCACCAAAGCGTCGTCAGAAGAATTGCCGCTTTCAGCATCGGGGTTTGAGACGGTGATGCAGCTGCTTGCATCCGAACCGCCTCCACCGCTTGATTGTGTCACCGTGGCGTTGACGCAGCCACCGATGAGCATACACAGACCTATCCGAATGATCGATTTCAATAACAATCTTTTCCTTTAATAGCTTTGTTGATAAGCAGACTGCTCTAACCATCGTGGCTGAATCTCCACACCCCATCCGGGGGCATCAGAAACAGTAGCTTGTCCATCGACAATCTCGAAGGGCGAATCAATAAATAGATCGTATTGCCAGGGATAGTAGTCTTCTCCTTCAATGGAAAATTCCAAATACTTACCAGCATTAGGGATCGCGCGCAGAAGATGCATGGTGAAAAGAGTGACCAGAGATAGATTTGCACAATGTGGTGTCACGGGAAGTTTCGCGGTCTGTGCCATGGATGCGACTTCTAGCGTTCTTAACACCCCTCCGAGATAACAGATATCTGGTTGTACGATATCTACCACACGCTCATTGATCATCCGACGCCAGTTTTGCAGTTCACAATCCTGTTCCCCACCGGTGACGTCAATGTTTAACGCTTCAGCAACCTCTTTGGTCTGTTCATATTCCCAATATGGACAAGGCTCTTCAAAGTGACTCACGCCGTGTTGTTCCAGCATCGCGCCGATTTCGATCGCTTTGGCTGGTGAATAGCAGGAATTGGCATCGACCAGCAAAGCGGTAGATGGATCCAATAATTGTCTTACTAGAGGTACGATTTCCTCAGTACGTCCCGGCCATTCATCCTGATCATGACCGCATTCGGCGCCAATGCGGAATTTGAATGCATCGAATCCATACTGATCCTGCAGACGGGCGAGTCGATTGGCTTCATCTTTGGGCGTGATATCTCGACTCATAGACGACCCGTAAGCTCGTATCTTGCCAGGGCTACCACCAAGCAGCTCACATACACTCTTCTGCTCTCGGTGTCCGCGTAAATCCCAAATAGCGGTCTCAAACCCCGCCAGCGCTCTCCTTAGATATGAACCAGGAAACTTATGCTCTTTTTCAAGCACATCTTGGATCAATAACGGGAGATTCTCTTCGTCTCTATTCAATACCCATGGCACGATCTGTCTGTGCAATACCTGGGCGGTGATATCCGCATGATAAGGCGCTGTTTGTCCCATGCCCTGAAGGCCATCCTCAGTTGTTACTCGAACAAAACAGATAAACTCGGAAGAAAATGTTTCAATATTTTTTATGATCATTCTGCAGTAGTTGGCGGCAGTCCAAACCGCTATTTTATCCTTTAAGGGATACTAATCGCGTTCATTAGCCTTATTTCGCAGCGATTACAGCCTAGGTCGTCCCCAGTCTGGTTTTGGATAGTCATTTGCACACTTAGGGAACCTCTGATCAAAATATGACCGACCAATTTGAGTCCAAAATAATCCATATTTGCGTTGCAAAACTTCGCAATAGCCGTGCTATTACGTGCGTTTCGCGCCTCAGCCGGCCGCACCTTGATCTAGATCATTTTGAATCTCAACTTGGTTCGCCCAGTTTTAATCAGAGGCTCCTTAGTATTGTAAAGCGATTAGCAAGATACCGACTTTATAAAACCCTTTGTGTGACGATATTCGGCTTGGGTATGAAGGTCCTAGAGGTCTCGTAGATAACATCGATAGGATCGCCACCGTCAATTGTTAATCTATGACTGCAGAACGAAAGTAGGTATTGGACTGCTTAGTTCCGGGTGAAAAAGCACCGGTTGAGAAAGGAAAACTCAACGCTTTAACAACCAACTATTTACTTCCTTGCGTTCGACCCAATCAGAGACTTGTGAATTGAAGTCAACAAAATGCGCGGAATTCAGATGGTGCTCAAAGGCAACCTTATCGGTATAAATTTCGTAAAGAAAAATCTGGAATGGATTCTCCGTTGATACAGCCACATCGAAATAGTGACAATCGGGTTCGAGTTCAAGGGAGTTTGTTGCTTGTTGGCGCATCGCTGTTAGAAAAGGCTCGATAAACGCTTCTTTGATGAGAAATTCGACAGTAATAACAAACATAGCTGAAAATATAATTGAAACAGGTTGGTATCTTTCCGATCGGAATATTACATTAAAGAGAATGACATGCAGAAAAAATTTAGCTTGCCCCTTTTGTTCGCTTTCAAGCTTGACACATATCTCGGAGTGCCTTCGTTTATTGTGGTTTTATCTCTGACCTGAATCATTGAATGAGCTACCCCTTGAAAGGACCGAATGCTTCTTCTAACAGTTGACAATGCTGTATTGCCAGAATGACCCTGCGTAGCGAACACTTATGTAATATTGGGATCAGTTTTACTTCAACTAATGCTGCCTTTCACTAATGAATAATTCAATGCAACAACGCTCTCCTTTTTGGTTGGCCATCGGGGGTATGTTGGCGATGGCCGCTGCCATGGGTATTGGCCGATTTGTTTATACCCCGATTCTCCCTATCATGGTCGAGCAGCTTGGTCTCAGCCAATCCCAGGCGGGACTGATTGCCTCGAGCAATTTTCTTGGGTATTTGTTGGGAGCCATGATAGCGGCGACCCAGCTATTGCAAGGTTCTCCCAGACGGTGGCTCCTCACAGCGCTCATTCTGAGTACGATTACAACTGCAGCAATGGCCTATTTTGATAGTTATGTCAGTTTTCTGTTTGTACGCTTTGTTGGGGGATTGGTAAGTTCGTGGGTTTTGGTTTTTGCTACCACGTTGATTATTGAGCGACTGGTAAACGCCGGCCGAGGCGAACTGACCGCGATATTGTTTGCAGGAGTTGGCGTAGGGATAGTTCTCGCAGCAGTTGTAACAGCCGTTGCAGTCAAGTTGGATACAGGTTGGCGAGGGGCATGGCTACTCAGCGGCATAGTGGCATTAATCGCGACTTTGATCGTTGCAATGCTGGTCCCAGATCGCGAGAGAAAAGCAGAGCAGGAATCGGCTAAGGATAGTGCAGAGGGGAGTCGACTGCGAGGGCTACTGAGCGCCTATGGTTTATTTGGTTTTGGATATGTGATTACCGCAACCTTCATTGTCCAGCTTGTTCGTGATGCGAATTATTCCCTTGCGGTGGAGACCTGGGTCTGGATAGTGGTTGGAGCCGCGGTAGTGCCGTCTATTGGATTATGGAATCGTCTCGCTGCGAAAACCAGTAACGTACTGGCATTCGCGATTGCCTGTATCGTGCTCGCGATTGGGGTTGCGGCAAGTGTGCTGTCGCAAAGCGTTTACGGTTTAATGATTGCCGCGGTCTGTCTCGGCGCGACTTTTATGGGTATTACTGCTTTGGGGTTGGTGGAGGCACGTCGTCGGGCAAGTGTTAACGCGCGGAGAACCCTCGCTCTAATGACAGCGTCATTTGGTGCCGGACAAATTATCGGTCCGGCGGTCGCCGGTTTCTTGGTCGATCGGACTGGCAGTTTCTTCCTGCCATCAATGCTGGCGGTGGCAACACTGATCGCTGCTGCATCGATTGTGTTGATCGAGAAAGACAAACTCGAGCAGTAGTCAATGAAAGATTTCTACCCAAGCCGCATCGTCTGTTTGACGGAGGAGTCCACCGAGCTACTTTATCTGCTCGGTGAGGAGGAACGAATTGTTGGTATTTCTGGTTTCACCGTGCGACCACCGAGAGCGAGAAAAGAGAAGCCAAAGGTATCAGCATTTACCTCAGCGAAAATCGACAAAATTCTGGCACTTCAACCTGATTTAGTGATTGGCTTTTCAGATTTGCAGGCGGATATCGCTGCCGAGCTAATTCGTAAAGGGATCAATGTTTATATCTTTAATCAACGTTCGGTGGATGAGATTATTTCCATGATTAAACAACTGGGAGCGTTGGTTGGTGCAACGGAGAAAGTGGAACAATGGCTCGTTCCTGTTCTCCAGAAAATAGACACACTAAAAGCAGCGAGACAAATGCCACGCCCAAAAGTGTATTTTGAGGAATGGAATGATCCTCTGATAACAGGTATTCAGTGGGTAGCGGAGCTAATAGAAATTGCTGGCGGAGACGATTGTTTTCCGGAGAATTCGAAAGAATCATTGGGAGTAAATCGGATACTGTCTGATCCGCAGGAAGTGGTCTCCAGACAACCGGATATCATTATTGGATCCTGGTGTGGCAAAAAATTCAGGCCGGAACAGGTGGCCAATCGCGAGGGTTGGGAGCTAGTTCCTGCGGTCGCGAATCAACATATATACGAAATTAAATCGCCGCTGATATTGCAACCAGGCCCCGCTGCGCTGACGGATGGGCTCGACGAGATCGTCAACATTATCGAGGCTTGGCGAACTAGTATGATCAAATAAAGTGCTCTTCAGGTACTTCGATCAGACTGGGAATGGTCCTGTTCTGTGACTCAATCAACGCTTTTGCCAGCTGTTCATGATTGGTGACAGTCTCAGCATGGCATCCATAGGCTTTTGCGATACCGATAAAATCCGGTGTATGGATATCGCAAGCAATAGGTTCCATCCCAGCGTCACGAAAATTTTGCGCGATTTCTCCATAGCAATGATTGTTCCAGAGCACGATCGCGATTCCACTCTCTGCTTCGACGGCAGTTGATAGTTCGTTAATGGTGAACTGCAATCCACCGTCTCCTACCAAAGCAACAACAGGCCGATCCGGTGCGGCGATCTTTGCACCGATGGCAGCAGGTACGGCAAGCCCGAGGGTGCCATAACCGGAGGCAGCCGCTGCGAAACTTCTGGTAGCGGGGGCATCGTATTGCATTGCTGCGTAATACGCTGGTTGTGTCGAGTCACCGATGACTATCAAGTTAGGAAGTGCATTAAGCAACGTTTCGAAAAACCGCTGGTATTGCGGATGATTCAATGATTGCAGTTGTTTTCGAACCAGCTTGGTGCGACTAATTCCGGCTGCGACAGATTTGTCCTTCAGGAGTGGGAGTATCGAGGCTATTGCCTGTTTGGCATCGCCAAGTACCGAGACGGCGGGGACATCATTACGGCTGAATTGTCTCGGATCAATGTCAATTCTCACCAAATTCTGGGGAATTTGGGAATCGTCTTTAAAAAAGAAATCGTAATCCGTCTCGGCCAGCTCAGTGCCAATGGCGATCACTAGGTCGGCGTCTTTGTAGAGTTTTTGTATTGGCTCCTGGGCTGGACAACCACCTACGTGTAATCCGTGGTCGGCTTTAAGTATGCCTTTGGCATTCTGGGTTGTTGTGACTGGCGCGCCGATTCGTTCGGCCAGTTCTTGAATAAAAAGAGCGGCGTCAACTGCACCACCACCGGTAGCGATAACAGGATTGATGGCATTATTAATGCGTTCTGCCGCTTCCTCGATGCTTTGTTGGTGAGGCTGAGCCGGCAGTGGTAATCCCTGAACTTCACTACTAATATGACTCGCGTCACTGGTAATGATGTCAAGCGGCACAGTAATATGAACTGGACCAGGCCTTTCGCTTTGGAATATCGCGAACGCTCTCGCTACAACTCCTGGTAATTGATCTGCCGAAGCCAGTGTGTGGCTCCATCGACTACATTGCGCCATAGCGGTCTGCAGATCAGGGATTTCATGCAAACGGCCTTCTCCAAGCCCGAGGTGGTGAGTTTTGTTATCTGCGGATATCACCAGCATCGGCACCGAGTCAGCCATGGCCTGGCCCATCGCCGTTGCAATATTCATCGCACCGGGGCCTGAAACAGTTAAGCATGCAGCCGGCTTTCCGGTAACTCTTGCGTAGCCATCTGCAAGGAATCCAGCACCTTGTTCATGCCTCGGAGTGATATGACGCATATGGGAGCTAGCGAGACCTCGATAGAGTTCGATCGTGTGGGTACCGGGAATGCCTGAGATAATCTCTATTCCATACGCTTCCAGAAGTTGGATCAGTTTTTCGCCTGTTGTTGTCATGGTACTTTCAGTTAAAACTATGTGAATTGCTCCGATGAGGCCTTAATTACATTGAGGAAACGTAACGACTCAGCCGGTCGCAGCCTTCCATTAAAACGTTCATGGGCTGCACCAAAGAAAATCTCAGGTGTCCTTGCGTCGCTTTGCCAAAAGCGCTACCCGGGAGCAATGAGAGTTTTTCTGCATCCAGTAACTTTTTGGCAAAAACTTTGTCGTCTGATTCAATGCTCGTAATATCGATCATAATGAACATTCCCGACTGCGGTTTTCGATAGTGTAGACCGGGGATATCATCGAGGCGTCCACAAACATTGTCGCGCCTTAGCTGATATCGATCGCACATCTCTTTGACATAATACTCGTCATTATTCAGAGCAAATGCCGCCGCATCTTGGATGAACTGTGGGCAGCCAAAAATCGACATGGCCGAGAAGTTACCAAGATGATGAGTTAATTCCGGCGGCGCAACGGTCCATCCCATACGCCAGCCGCTCATAGCGTGAGACTTGGACAATCCGTCGATCACTACCAGGTTATCGATTTTATCTGCCGCCGTTCTTAGGGATATATGCGGTTGATCAAAGGTAAACATGGAATAAACTTCATCACACACCAGCCAGATATCGTTTTGCTGGCAAAAGCTGGCGAGAGAAGTCAGCAGCGCTGCTGGCATTATCGCTCCCGTTGGGTTGGCAGGAGTGTTGAGAAAGATAACGCGAGTGGTTGAGTCGACTTTATCGACGATGTCTTCATAAGTTGGAACAAATCCCGTTTTGGGTGTGGCCATCACGATTTGGGTGTTGGCCTGAAGCGCGGACATGATTGGTTCGTAGCCAACGTACATCGGGTCGACCATTACTACCCCATCGCCGGGATCTAACAAGCAGCTCATGACCGCATAGATACCAGCGGTAACGCCGGGGAAGATAGCAACTTCCTCTACCTCGCATTTATGCGGAGAAACCCTGGTTTCATAGTCGGCAACAGCACGCCGCAAATTCAACTCCCCGAGTGCGGGGGAATAGTGCGTTCGGCCGACACGCATATGGCTGACGGCGTTGTCCACTATCGGCTCTGGAGTGCGGAAGTCCGGATCACCAATAGACAGTAAAATTACATCTTCTCCTTTTCGTTTAAGCGCAAGGGCTTCATCATGAACTGCCCATGCATCGCTACCTTCTAGGTTTAGCCGCTTTGCAAGCTGGCTGAAGTGTTTTGATCTAGTTTTTGACATAGTTGGCACAATGGGTATGCTTTGATTTCGGGGATAGTGTTTACCAATTTGTTCGCTAAGTTATACTGCCTACTAGGGGACACTGGCGCGATGGTGCTTCTTCCAGTGTATTTTCACAACCCTTTTTATTATAAATCTAGTGTTCGACATTAAGCTTTTGACTCAAAAGGCGCTTTTCAGAGCGACTCCCTTTTTCTGCGTTATCGTTTTAGTTATTTCACTTACGCCAGTAATTGGCATGGCGCAGTCAGCTGGAGAAGGAAAGGCCGACCGCACTGCCCGAATCGTAGGGGGCAAACCTTCTCCTTCTGGTCGTTGGCCTGCAATGGTGGCTCTCGTCAACAAAGGATCTACATTGTTTAACGGGCAGTTTTGTGGTGGCACTATCATTGACAAACGTTGGGTGCTAACCGCGGCTCATTGTGTATTCGGCCGCTCCGCCAATTCTATTCAGGTCGCTACTGGCCTTACTGACCTCAACGGTCCTGCAACAGAATTGATCAACGTGACTCGCATAGTTCAACACCCTCAATACAACAATCGTACACTGAACAATGATTTTGCATTGCTGGCGTTACAAACCCTCACTGGGCAGCCGATTGCCAGTCTGTATGGTGGAAGTTCAGATTTGTCAGGGCTTATTGGTACAGCAGTGGGGTGGGGTGCTACCAATGCTAGCGGTACCAGCTTCACCAACGACCTGATGGAAGTTGATATGCCCATTGTTTCCAATACGCAATGTGAATCGTTAAACCAGGATGGTACAACCGCGCAAATGCTTTGTGCGGGAGATCTTGCAGGACAAAGGGACGCATGCGGCGGTGACAGTGGTGGGCCACTGTTTATTTCACTGATGGGAAGAACAGTGCAAGCGGGGGTAACGAGCTTTGGTCTTGGGTTTTGCGCAAACCCTGATGCGTATGGAGTATGGGCTCGTGTCTCTAGCGGTAGTGCGTTTATTCTGAATCACGTACCAAGCGCCCGAATTCTGACGGAACAATTAATTCGACAGCAAAGCGCAGTGGCTGCCCCAGTCTCGCTACTTTTGGACTAATCAAATTGAGGCCTTTAGATCAGCCAAACAACCTGATTAGTGCAAAGCACTTTTATCGCTCTCTTTTTTAGCCTTCAGCATTTCTGCGACGAATACTTCGATTGCCTGCAAAGCTGTTGGGTCAATGCCAGTTGTGAAACCTTGTCCGTGCAATAATTCCACCACTGCCGAAGTGGAAACGTTGCCTTTGGCTCCTGGGGCATAGGGGCAGCCACCAAGTCCACCAATTGCTGAGTCAAAGGTACGAATACCTTTGTCTAGACTTGCGGTGATATTTTCAAGGGCCTTATGGTTGGTGTCGTGATAGTGACCGGCGAGTTTCTCTACTGGAGCCACTGACAGCGCCGCGTCAAGCATCGCGGTGATGGAGTCAGGAGTGCCAACACCGATGGTGTCTCCAAGAGAGACTTCGTAGCACCCCAATTCCAGAAGCTTCTCTGTGACATCGGCAACCTGGCTTGGTTTTACCTCACCCTCGTAAGGACATCCAGCCACGCAAGACACATACCCTCTAACGGGCATCCCGTCTTGCTTTGCCAGCGCTATCACGGGCGCAAAACGTTCAATACTCTCTGCGATGCTGCAGTTGATATTATGTTGACTAAAGGTTTCTGAGGCAGCAGCGAAGATAGCGACTTCATCTGCTTTGGCTTTCTGGGCAAACTGGTATCCCATCTTGTTGGGTGTCAGCGCA
>JAHQWE010000137.1 GCA_019633985.1 Acidiferrobacterales bacterium
AGCAGCTATTCAAAACTGCCTAGCCCGACAAGTCTTTCTAGGCGCTTGTAATCCCCCGATTCAAAAAAGTTTGAATTTCTTCGGAGGAATATCCAGCTTCCTGTAAAACCTCCTGCGTGTGTTCTCCCACCGCGGGCGGAGCACTTCTAATAGAGGGGCCGTCTGTTTCATAAGTAAATGCTGCTGTAGGAAATTGCCACTTTTTCCCTTGCACGGCCGCGCCCTGAAATAATCCTCGATGTTGCAAATGTGGGTGCGATGCGGCTTCTGCAACGTCCCGAACTCTTGCAGCGGGTACTTTTGCCGCGTTTAGCCTAATCTCCCAGTTGTCCGCGGTATCGGTCAATGCGATTTCAGTGAGGCGCGTACTGTCGGAAGCAAAAAACTCAGCAAACTCCCAGGGTCGTTGGTTTCGAACTCTGTTGCTGATTTCCAGGTCTCCGAGTACTTGCCACATATCGGCCAATTGCGCCCCGGTCCAGGCACCGATTACGATCAACCCATCCTTGGTTTGGTAGCAACCGTAACCTGCATTGTAAGGACTGCTGTTGCCGCTGAGAGGAGGTACATTCCCACTTGCCTGTAGATGGGAAAAGTTGGTGGCAGATAACATGATTGCAGCGTCCAGCATGGAGAGGTCGATTCGTTGACCCTCGCCAGTATGCGTTCGTTGATATAGCGCGCTGACAATCGCAAATGCGCCTTGTATTCCGGTTCCATAGTCAAGTACGGGCGGGCCAACTTTGATGGGTGCATTCTCCTCGGTTCCCGTTGATGCCATCAGCCCCGACATCGCCTGGATCACGTTGTCATATGCGGTACGTGAGGAGAGCGGCCCGGTTTGACCAAATCCCGTTAATGAACAATAAACAATGCCAGGGTTTATTTTCCTGACCTCTTCGTATCCTAGGCCCAGCTTCTTAAGGGCGCCTGGTCGGTAGTTTTCTACCAGAACATCTGCGGATTCAGCGATCTTCAAAACTATGTCACGTCCTTCTATGGTTTTAATATCCACTGCGAGAGCACGTTTGTTCGCTCCCTGGGTTTGGTACATGGATCCCATTCCCTGTTTCGAGTCTGCTTTTCTTCCGCCATCCATTCGACACATATCCGGCTTTCCGGGTGGCTCAATTTTGATGACATCCGCACCCATTACGCCAAGTTGAAAGGTACAGAACGGACCCGCAATGACATGAGTTAAATCAAGAACTTTTATATCAGCCAGTGCTTGCACGATTCCACCTCGCAATTATGTGTTTTTGCTCATTATCTTTTTCAATAGCGTCTGTCTTTGCCTGACTCATGAAGAGATGATCAAATTATAGACCCGAACAGAAGCAGAGTGGCTATCTGAAAACCCAAAATACTGACTTGCGATATGCTTTAATCCCGGTGTTTTCCAAATTTCGATGACAACTGATATGCCTCAATCTTCAATCATCATGGTTGCCCCCAATGGCGCCAGAAAAACCAAACAACATCATCCGGCATTGCCAGTGAATATCGCCGAGACAGTAGAAGAAGCGGCGAGATGTTACGCAGCCGGTGCAAGTGTGATTCATGCCCATGTGCGTGGAGACAGCGATGAACATGTTTTAGATGCTGGGAGGTATATCGAGCTACTGCAAGAACTCAAAGTTCAGGTGCCTAATATGCTGGCCCAGGTTACGACAGAGGCGGTAGGTGTTTACCAACCCGCTGAGCAGGTCGAATGCGTCAAAGCAGTGAACCCGGAAATGATCAGCCTTGCTTTGAGAGAGATGGCAGGGGAGGGCTGTGACCTGAAATTTGCGCGGCAATTTTACGAATGGGCTGTTGAGAATCAGGTGCATGTGCAGCATATTGTTTACGACGAACTCGATTTGATCAGGCTGCTCATGTTGCGCGATCAATCTGTGATCCCAGCTGGCCGGTTATGCATTTTGTTTGTTCTCGGTCGCTTTCTCGAGAACCGGCAGGCGACACCGGATGACATCACGCCTTTTCTAAAGCAAGTAAAGAACGAAGAGTTGGACTGGTTTGTGTGTGCATTTGGCAGTCATGAACAGGCCTGTGCGATCTCTGCTATTGAACAGGGTGGTCACGCCCGGATTGGTTTTGAAAACAATCTGCTGCTCGCTGACGGATCAACCGCGGCGAATACTGCAGAGTTGGTTACGGCGCTGAAACAACAGATGCTGGCGCTGGATCATGTGCCAGCGAACGGACAAGAGGCGAGGGAGATATTGTGTATTTGCAAAAAAAGCGTTTGATTTTCCGTGATAAAAATCAGGCAGCTTCATTTGGACTTTTTGTTGTAAATAACTCGAAAATCTCTTTCCGCATAAAACCGCGTAGTGCGGATGAACGAGTATTCGCCTCGTCCATCCGGGTGCGACTGACTATTTTAATCGCTTGTATTTAATACGGGTGGGCTTGATAGTGTCACCGTGCCGTCGTTTGTAATCTTCTTCATAGTCACTGTAGTTACCTTCAAACCAGACGACTTTGGAATCACCTTCGAAGGCGAGCATATGCGTCGCAATGCGATCTAAAAACCAACGATCGTGAGAGATCACCACCGCACAACCCGGAAAATTAAGCACTGCTTCCTCAAGAGCTCGCAAAGTTTCTACGTCGAGATCGTTAGTGGGCTCATCGAGCAATAACAAATTTCCACCTTCAGCCAGTACCTTGGCAAGATGTACCCGATTTCTTTCTCCCCCAGAAAGCGTGCCGATTTTTTTCTGTTGATCTCCGCCTTTGAAATTGAAGCGGCCAACATATCTTCGCGATTGGACTTCATGGCCGTTCACCAGCATTACATCTGAACCGCCAGAGATTTCTTCGAATACGGTTTTACTGTCATCCAATGTATCTCTGCTCTGATCTACATAGGCTGATTTCACGGTATCACCGACACGAAAGTTACCGCCACTCGGCTCTTCGCCGCCGGTTATCATTCGAAACAGAGTGGTTTTACCTGCGCCATTTGGCCCAATCACACCGACAATTCCACCCTTGGGTAAACTGAAATTTAGGTTTTCATAGAGCAGCCGATCGCCATAGGATTTGGAGACGTCGTTTGCTTCTACCACAAGATCACCTAGCCGTGGCCCTGGTGGAATATAGATTTCATTGGTCTCCGCACGCTTTTGGTAGTCGGTGGAGCTGAGTTCTTCAAAGCGCTTTAACCGTGCTTTGCTCTTTGCCTGTCGACCTTTCGCACCAGCGCGTACCCACTCCAGTTCTTCCTTCATTGACTTGACCCGCGCCGCTTCAGACTTTTGTTCCAGCTCAAGTCGCTTTTCTTTTTGTTCCAGCCAGGAAGAATAGTTGCCTTCCCAGGGTATTCCTTCGCCGCGATCCAGTTCGAGAATCCAACCAGCGACGTTGTCGAGAAAGTACCGATCGTGGGTAACCGCGACAACGGTTCCTTCAAATTCATGCAGATAACGTTCCAGCCAGGCAATGGATTCAGCATCCAGATGGTTGGTTGGCTCGTCCAGTATCAGCATTTCTGGGTTAGAGAGCAGCAGGCGGCAAAGAGCAACCCGGCGCTTTTCACCACCGGACAGATTTTTGATTTCGGCGTCCCAGGGTGGAAGTCGCAGTGCGTCGGCAGCGATATCGAGCTTGTGATCCATATTGTGCCCGTCAGCAGCTTGCACGATAGCTTCTAGCCTAGCCTGCTCTGCGGCTAGAGCATCGAAATCCGCGTCGGGTTCTCCATACGCTGCGTACACCGCGTCGAGTTGTTCTTGTGCATCTTTGACGTCGCCCAGCCCATCTTCCACATTTCCCCGTACATCTTTTGATTCATCCAGATCTGGCTCCTGTGCCAGATAACCGATACTAAGGCCGGGTTGAGGACGTGCTTCTCCGATAATTTCAGTATCTATGCCCGCCATGATGCGAAGCAGGGTGGATTTTCCTGCTCCGTTATAACCCAGCACGCCTATCTTCGCGCCAGGAAAAAAGTTCAGATAAATATCTTTCAGTATTTGACGGTTTGGCGGTACGACTTTGCCGACCCCGTTCATGGTGAATACAAATTGCGCCATAAGAGCTAATTGATTGATTAATTAATTTTGAAGGATTGAGAGGGCCTGCTGGTGCAGCCCGGAGTTTGCGGCGGCGATTACTTTGTCACCAGACTTTGGTGTTAGCGGCTCGCCGTTCCAGTCGCTAATAATACCACCAGCGCCCTCGATGACCGGAATCAGCGCCATAAAATCATAGGGCTTTAAGTCCGCCTCGCAGACGAGTTGTGTATGTCCGGAGGCGAGCAATCCGTAGTTATAGCAATCTCCGCCAAATGCTCTGTATCGACAGTGTTTTGAAAGCCGGTCGAATTGTTGAAAGCTGGCGTCAGTAAACATATCAATGGTTGTGCAATAGACAGTTGCACTATTGAGCTGCTGCTCGCTGCTTGTGCAACATACTGTTCCATTGAGCGTGGTGGGTTCCCCCGCCCTTCCAATCCAGCGTTCCTGAAGTGCCGGGTGATCAATGATTCCGATAACAGGAACATCGTCGTGAATCACAGATATCAGGGTGCCAAAAGTAGGGTTGCCGGTGGCAAAGGATTTCGTGCCATCGATCGGGTCCACAATCCAGCGCCAGCGTTCATCCGCTGTCTGATCTCCGGTTTCCTCACCAAAGAAACCATGGGTCGGATGATTTTTATGAATGAGTGCTTTTATTGCAGCTTCTGTTTCACTGTCGGCAATGGTGACAGGCGTTGTATCCTGTTTATTGGTGATAGCAATTTCTTGACGGAAATAACGGGTTGTAATGGTTCTTGCCAGGTCTGCAGCAGCAATGGCCGTTTCGAAAACTGGCTCGATAGCGGACGTCATCGAATATTTATAAGATTGGAGGGAAGGGGCTAGTGTAACCTGATGCGAGGATTTCTCCCTAGATGCAATAACTCGTATGGACTCTATTCAAGGTCGCATACTGACAAATTTCCGGTGTAAAAATAGCCTTAAATAGCGCCCGAAAGTGCTTCTCACCCTGCAATTGCAGGAGTAGAATGCGCCCCTCGAATTTGATATCAATCCCTATTTTCAGGAGCTTATTTCCCGATGAAAATTCTGGTTCCAGTAAAACGCGTTATCGACGCTAACATCCGAGTGCGGGTGAAGGCAGATAACTCTGGCGTTGAAACCGCGAACGTCAAGATGGCGATGAACCCGTTTTGCGAAATTGCAGTAGAAGAAGCGCTAAGAATTAAAGAAGCCGGTCACGCTGACGAAGTGATCGTCATGTCAGCAGGTCCTGACAAGGCGGCAGAAACCATTCGAACCGGTCTGGCCATGGGGGCTGATCGCGGTGTGCATATCCAAACCGATGATCGTCTGGAGCCATTGACGATTGCCAAGATGATCAAGGCTGTATCTGAGAAAGAGGGTTGCGACTTAGTTGTTCTAGGAAAACAGTCTATTGATGATGATAATAATCAGACTGGCCAAATGCTGGCTGCGCTGATGAAGCGTCCTTTGGGCAGTTACATCTCCAAAATCGAGAAAAACGATGCGGGTTTTGCGATTACCCGAGAAATTGACGCCGGTCTGGAAGATCTGCAGATTTCATCGCCCGCGGTCGTGACCGCTGATCTACGCTTGAATGAGCCAAGATATGCTTCTTTGCCCAATATCATGAAAGCGAAGAAAAAGCCGATTGATGCGATGTCTCCAGGAGATCTAGGGGTCGAGGTTAGTAATCGTCTGACCGTTGTGAAAGTCGATGAGCCCCCCGCGCGAGAAGCCGGGGTGATGGTCAGTGGGGCCAGTGAACTGGTGGATAAGTTGAAGAACGAAGCGAAGGTGATCTAAATGAGCGTCCTAGTAATTGCAGAACACGATAACAGCCAGGTTGCACCTGGTACGTTAAATACCGTTACCGCGGCGTCAAAACTCGG
The DNA here is from genome assembly GCA_019633985.1 of Acidiferrobacterales bacterium. Lineage (GTDB taxonomy): Bacteria > Pseudomonadota > Gammaproteobacteria > Arenicellales > Poriferihabitantaceae > VYFG01. The sequence goes on from JAHQWE010000137.1 coordinate 5,906, forward strand.
CGGGGATATCCATATTCTAGTCGCTGGGAGCGGATGTGCCGACGTGGCGAGCCAGTGCGCAAAAATTGCGGGTGTGTCCAAAGTCCTGAGTGCAGATGCAGAAACCTACAAGAATGAAATCACAGAAAATACCGCTGCTTTAATTCAAGCGAACGTCAGCGAGTATTCTCATGTGATGGCCCCGGCTTCCACATTTGGGAAAGCACTGATCCCCTATGTGGCAGCGCTTTGTGACGTACAAGCAATATCAGACATCAGCGATGTGGTTTCAGAAGACACTTTTGTGCGGCCGATCTACGCGGGCAACGCACTAGAAACGGTACAGTCTTCCGATGCGGTAAAAATGATGACCGTTCGAACCACTGCTTTTGAACTGGCTGACGCGGAAAGCGGATCTGGTGAGGTTAGCAATATCGATGAAGCCGGTGCGACTGACTGGGTGCAGTTCGTTGCCCAAAATCTAAGCCAGAGCGAGCGTCCTGAACTGACCTCGGCACGGATTGTAGTGTCAGGTGGTCGAGGCATGCAGAATGGGGAAAATTTCGCGATGCTGGAAAACCTGGCCGACCAGTTAGGCGGGGCGGTGGGTGCCTCCAGAGCGGCAGTGGATGCTGGGTTTGTACCTAACGATTACCAGGTTGGCCAAACAGGTAAAGTGGTTGCTCCAGATATGTATTTGGCAGTGGGTATCTCCGGTGCCATCCAGCACCTTGCTGGTATGAAGGATAGTAAAGTTATCGTTGCTATCAATAACGACGAGGAAGCACCTATCTTTCAGGTCTCTGACTATGGATGGAATGAAGATCTGTTTAACGCTATTCCTGCATTACAAGCGGAGCTGTCCCAGTAAAACCGCTATACGAAGCGGGTTGCGTAAGCAGCTCGCGACATGAATAAAAAAGCCCCGGCGGTAGTTCCGCAGGGGCTTTTTTTTGCGTCGCGCTCAAATCCGTCTAACAATTGTATCTTTCGCCTACATCCCTGTAGGCAATGTATTCATCAAATTTAGAATTTGAATTGAGCTTGAATACCAAAGATATTCGCACCACCGTTATAGTTACCTGCAAAAGAGCTGGTCACGATTTGTGGTGAGGTAGGAGGTCCAGCAACCACTGCGGTTTCGCTGATTGGCGCTTCATCGCCCTCAAGACGCGCATAGGCAAAGTCCAAGGTGAGGTTTGAGCTTGGAGAATAGCTCGCTCCCAACGTAAACCAATCCCGATCCGCATCCGGAATCCGAGCGGTTCGAAATTCATCGGAAACAGGAGATTCATCAAACGCGTAGCCGCCACGCAGTGTGAGTTGATCGCTGACATGGTAGGCAAGGCCGATGCTTACGGTGGTTGTGTCTTCCCAATTTTCAGGGGTAACCGCGTCTGGGAGACCGTTGTCGAATTTAATTCTTAACTCTTCAAAGCTGCTCCACCCAGTCCAACGGATGGAAGCCAGCACATCGATCTTCTCTGAAGCAGTGAAGGCACCACTGATGTAAAAGGTTTCTGGCAGAGTGACAGAAGCTTCTGCTCCCGCTGAAGCTAGGGTAGCGCCGGTAGGACCTACTACTTCCAGATCGCCTTCTACATCTTGATCGACTTCAGATCGATAACCGACGCCGATACGTACCGTGTCTGTGGGTGTGAAAACAGCACCAAGGTTAAAACCGAAGCCCCAGTTATCTCCGCTGACTGTACTCTTGCCGTCTGGAACGCCTAGGCCAAGGAATCGAGCCTGAGACAGTTCGGTGTCCGCATATTGAAAACTTAAGCTGGCACCGAGAGCAACAGTCGGGCTAACTTTGTATGAAATCGCGGGGCTGAGATCGATTGTCTTCAACTCAGAACGCAATGCCGAATAACGACCCGCCCAATTCGCTTCATATTCTGTAGCGAGGCCAAAAGGGGCGGTGAGACCAAATCCGTAGGTCAGGCTGCTGCTGATTGGCGCTACGTAGAAAAGGTTTGGCACCAAGCCGGTTTCTCCACCATCGTCATTGACTCCGCCAAAAGGCACGCCGCTTCCTTCAAAACTGGCTTCACTGTCGACGACACTCAAGCCAAGCTGCATTTGACGGCCCTCAAGCAAAGACATACCTGCTGGGTTGGCAAACATGTCAGAAACATCGTCTGCTGCAACACCGGCGCCGGCAAAAGCGCGACCGAGGCCAGACACAGAAACTTCACTTAACTGAAAGCCTGCTGCGTAGGAGTGATTCGCTGAGACTATTAGACCGCCGGCGATTAAAATTTTAGAGATAGTTTTAAGTTTTATCATGTTTTTCCTCTGCTTCCTTGTGATCATAAAGACAGGAAGTGTATAGGTGAGATGGATGTTAGGTTCAGGTCCGACCCCTAGGTGCTGTGGTTCTGATCCTTGACGCAAGACTATAGCACAGGCCTCTAGCTACCGAGAATGCCGCAAAACGAGTAACGCCAATAGGTTGGCGTATATTGATAAGCCGCTAGGGAGAGGATCAAGCCAGGAATTACGAGCTGCTGGATTCAGGCGGATCCTGAGTCAAACCAGCGATGCAATCTCAACTCAGCGCTCCCTCAGATGCAATAATCAGACACTTGGCCGAAGCGGGAATTTGGTTTCGGTCTAATAGCTGCTTGAGCCCGGCATAACCTGCGCCGCCAGAAGGGGTTGTTTCAACCTCAATTGCCGCCAGGTCAACCACCGCCTGAGCGCCTTCTTCCTCTGTCAACTCAACAAATAAGTCGGCGGTTTCAGAGAGAGATTCATAGCAAAGTAAAGAGTTCTCTTTGCAATCCAGTCTGCCCATATTGGAAACAGGTCCCTCGACCACGATCATTTTACCGGCGGCAATGCTTCGGCCCAGACAAGGGGCTGCAGCTGGTTCAACGATTACGATGGTGATTTCACCTGGCCAAAATTTTCTGATGTGTGCCGCAAAAGAGGAAGCCATTCCGCCAACCCCCGCTTGCAGGAACACGTGAGAAGGCCAGTCGCTATGTTGGTCGAAATAGGCTCTGCACTCTTCCGCTAAAACGCTGTAGCCCTGGTATATGAGCGCAGGGATTTCCTGATAATTCGAATTAGAGGTATCTGCTACCAGAATCCAACCATTGTTCTCGCCAGCTTCAACAGCTGCGGCGAGGGCTTCCTCATAAATCGATCCGGCTCGAACAACCTCAGCACCTTTTTGTCGAAGCCGGTCTGCAAATTCTTCAGGTACAGAAGCAGCAAGATAAATGACCGATTTTGCGCCGAACAGAGAGGCGGAGGCGGCAACAGAGAGACCATGATTGCCGGCGGTAGCGCAGACAAATGTTTTGGATTGCGCCGCTTCTCTGAACGCAGGATCTTGGATATCGACTCTACCGTTAGTTGAAATTCCTGCTGCTTCGCACAGTAAAGACAGGATCGCGAAACTCCCTCCCAACGCTTTAAACGAGCCGAGCCCCATTCTTTCTCCCTCGTGTTTAATCCAGAGGGATTCAATGCCAAGCTGGTCAGCGGCATGAACTTGGCATGATATGGAGGTGGGTTTATGCACCGGGCATTGTTCAAGCAACTGTAATACGGGGAGATGATCTGGATTAACTTTTAGGTTGGGCACTGGGAATTTCCTCGGACAACAGGCTATTGAGAGACAATTTTCCTCATCGATCCAAAGTACATGATGTCGTCACGGCTCTCTAGTGCCGTTTTCGACCGTAGTTTATTCTCTCTGAATCGTTGAAAATAGCGAAAGTGGAGTGAACCACATTATGAATGATCCTTAAACCAATTCAGTTGATTAAAATAGTGCGAAAAATTGATTTGAAAATGCGAGCCGTACTGATCGTTTTCGCTGTCTTCCCACTTTTTACTGCGGCCGTCGCGCAGACGGACGCTGGCCGTTTGGTACCTATCCTTTATTATCTCTTGTTGGAGCAGGAATCAGATCGGTGCCTTCGTGCCATCGAAGTAGGGGGTGACAAAAGCGACGTGTTAACGACAGACTGTGAGGTAGGAGAGCTATCTGAGACCTACTTTACTCGGTTCTACTCTTTTACGCTGGAAGAAGATTCAGAGGTGGTTATCGAAGTTACCCCCAATTCGACTCCTGGGGGGTATGAACCTCACCTGGTATTGAGAGAGGGTACTGGCACTGAAGGTGAAGAACTTTTCTTCGCCGAAGCAGTTACCAACAGCTGGCGGATTGAAGCAGATTTGGTGGCCAGTGAATTTACGATCGAGGTATCGAGCTTGGACGAGCGTATTCTTGATTCTTACACTCTTTCAGTCGGAAAACTGATCCGATAGTCATTCTTTCTATTCAGGAGTAGAAGCGGTGAGCGAGATGACTGGTCAGTTTAGCGATGAAATTGATCGGCAGAGTTACCGATGCTTGGTGCCGATTCATCATCGTTCTGTGGAGGTCGAAACCAATGTAGCGACTCATGCAAGGAAACGACACTGCCTATGATCATCAGTGTCGGTGGTGAAACTTTCTGAGACTGCATGAGTTTTGGCAATTCTGAAAGGGTAGAACAGTAGATTTTTTGGGATAGGGTGGTGCCCTGTTCAATGAGAGCTGCTGGTGTTTCACTATCCAGTCCGTGGGCGATAAGTTGTTGAGAGATAACAGGGAGACCGTTTAAACCCATATAAATGACGAGGGTTTGACTTTCTCCAACCAGATCCTTCCATGGCAGGTCGACAGTTCCATCTTTGAGTTGACCAGTAACAAAGCGAACGGATTGCGCATGATCTCGATGGGTAAGCGGAATTCCACTATAGCTCGCGCAGCCAGATGCTGCGGTGATGCCAGGTACTACCTGAAACGGCACTCTATGTTTGGCAAGTAGCTCGATTTCTTCTCCACCTCGTCCAAATATAAATGGGTCTCCACCCTTCAATCTGGCAACCCGTTTCCCCTCGAGCGCGTAATCAAGGAGCCTTTGGTTAATGGAGGGTTGCGGCACAGCGTGATTCGAACGTTTTTTGCCAACGTAAATGAGTTCAGCGTCCTGATTGACTTGTTGCAGTATTTTTTCAGAGACCAACCGATCGTAAAGTACGACCTCTGCCTGCTGGAGGAGTCTAAATGCTCTAAAGGTCAGTAGATCCGGATCTCCAGGGCCTGCTCCAATCAAGTACACCTCGCCTTGCTTCATTTGTTCCTGAGGCTGATGCAGTGTTTCCTCAAGGAGCTGCTCGGCATGTTGCATTTTTCCGGAAAAAACGCTTTCTGCAACGCTTCCGAGTAGTACCTTTTCCCAAAAGAGTTTTCTCAGCGAGGCCTGTGACAAGGTAGATCGCACTGTCGGTCGGTATTTCTTGATCAACTCCGCGAGCTTTCCGTATCCCGCAGGTATCAAAGCGTCAATTCTTTCGCTGAGGAGTCGGGCAAGTATGGGCGAGGCGCTGCCGCTCGAAACTGCGATAGTGATTGGCGAGCGATCGATGGTTGCGGGAAAAGAAAAGTCGCAAAGTGATGAGTCCGTTGCGACGTTGACCGCTATTCCAGCGGAGCGGCAAAGGTTGGCGATTTCGGCGTTAATCTCTACCGCGTCCGTGGCCGCTACGACATATTGGTAGGAGGGTTGTAAATCTTCAGGTTGCCAGGGTCGAAGCTGGCATTCTCCTCCCGATTGGTTGCACAAAGCGATAATCCGCTCATCGGCACGGCGAGCAATCAGATCAAACGAACCCTCTGCGTCAACAAGCTGTTGCGCTCTTCTGGTGGCGACCTTGCCGCCACCGATAATCAGCCACTTACGACGGGTGACGTCTAGGAAAAGAGGAAGTTGTTTCAACAGATTGGCTCAAAAGCGATGCTCTGTGCCGATACGGCATTCACTTTCCGCGGCACTAGCCTGAAACTCTTCTACAGATTAAATAACTCTGTTTAGCACCTCAGCGAGACTGCTCACACTTCGGTCGATATTTTTTAATTTATCGAGACCGAACAGGCCGAGTCGAAAGGTGCGAAAATCTTCTGGTTCATTACACATCAATGGTACACCTGCAGCAATTTGCATACCTTCTGCGGCGAATTGACTACCGTTATGAATCCCCATGACATCAGTGTAGCTCACAACAACCCCTGGTGCCTGGAAACCTTCTGCCGCAACACTTGGGATATTCTTCGCTGCCAAGATTGCGCGAACTTTTTCTCCCAGTTCGGCTTGCGCCTTCTTTGCATTGTCAAAGCCAAACTCGTCAATTTCACGGATGGTGTTTCGAAACCCAACCAGCGCGTCTGTTGGCATAGTGGCGTGGTAGGCATGACCGCCATTTTCATAGGCCTGCATGATCTGATGCCATTTCTTTAGATCGCAAGCGAAACTGCTACTTGTCGTGTTTTCGATTTTATCGAGTGCGCGTTGTCCCAGCATCACCAGGCCACTGGAAGGCGAAGCGCTCCAACCTTTTTGCGGGGCACTAATCAGAATATCGACGCCTGTCTCTTTCATGTCTACCCACATTGCGCCGGAAGCAATGCAGTCAAGAACAAACAGTCCGTCATTTTCATGGACCGCGTCAGCCACTTGTTTCAGATAGCTGTCGGGCAAAATCATGCCAGCGGAGGTTTCTACATGCGGGGCGAACACCACAGCGGGTTTTTCGGCACGGATAGTTTCCACCACTTTTTCAATAGCGTGGGGCGCAAAGGCTGCTTGATGAGCCTCAGAAATACGCTGCGCTGCCAATACTGTTGAGCTAGCAGGAATACTGCCCATCTCAAAAATTTGTGTCCAGCGATAGCTAAACCAACCGTTACGTATAACGAGACAATGTTCGTTGGAGGCGAATTGTCTAGCGACGGCCTCCATGCCGTAAGTCCCACCACCAGGCACGATGACAGTCGCGTCAGCCTGGTAAACTTGTTTTAGAGCGCCGGAAATCTCCTTCATCACCGCCTGGAAGTTGGAGGACATGTGATTGAGGGAACGATCAGTAAAAACAACTGAAAATTCGAGCAATCCATCGGGATCAATATCTGGTAGTAACGACATAGTGTTAATTTCTTGACTGATTAAAGGGGCGAGGCGTGAAGCACTGCATCCAAATTCGACAGATTCGCCCACGACAATGAGCGGACGAACCAAATTCAACTTAGGGAATCATTTCCTGGCCGCTTCATTCAGCATGGCAGCCTGGAGATGAATTCTAGCTGGTGATGTAGTGTTGTAAATGCTCGATTGTGTCTTTTTGTTCTCTAATAACGCTAGCCACCAGGTCACGAATCGATACCATTCCGAGTACGTGCTCATTCTCAACTACGGGCAGGTGCCTAAAATCGCATTTCGACATGAGATCCATACACTCATCGACGCTGTTTTGCCTACTAGTGCAAATCACGTCTGCGGTCATAATTTCCGCCACTGGCGTGTTATGCGACGCCTTGCCTGTCAGGATCATCTTGCGTGCATAGTCTCTCTCGCTCAATATCCCCATCAGGTGGTTGTTTTCCATTACAAGTACACAGCCAATATCCTTTTCTTTCATTAATTCCAGCGCTTCTCGTACGGTCTGGTTTGGCTTTATTTGGTGAATGATTGCCTCTCCTGAACGTGCGTCTAGCAATGACCCAATCGTTGTCATATGACTTCTCCATCTACTTCCCCGTGAAGTGAGTCATTATAGCAAGGTGCAGGATAGAGGAAAGTGGGGGATTGAGTAGGCGGATTTACTGACGAGCTTATTTATTTTCAAGCACTTATACGCATCTATGCAAAGAAAAATAGAACACGCTGATTGTGTTAATCGGAAAAATCAGATGGTAGCGGATTCGATTTGAGCCAACATTTCATTCACAACGCCTTCTGACGCACCAAAATAGGGCGCCGTAGTGATGCTTACCTTCGGATGAAGTGCCTGGAGCTTGGCAATTTCGTTTGGGATATCCGCGACAACATGTTGCCCAGCGACCAGGAAATACGGCAATGCCAGGATCTCAGTTGCTCCTGCTGCGATCAATTTTTCCGCTCCCTCAATGATTGTTGGACTCGCCAGTTCAAGGAAAGCGTGCTCTATGAGAGAAAACGACGGGGAGCGAGCCGCGATTTTATGCCGCAACGCGAGAACTTCTGCATTGGATTCTTGCCGCCTGCTACCATGTGCGATGACTAATAAGCTTTTCATAACTCAATGTGAATGAAACAATCCGCGATTAGACCATCGTGGAATATATCCTGCGTGAGTTTCACGTCTAATTTTCCAATGTAGTTGGATGATCAATATAATCGTTGTCGACCCTAGTTTCACGGTAATTTCTTATTGATGTGCTAACGTTTATCTACAAGGTAGAAAATACTGGTAAGTGCTCAATATTCAACCATGGCGGCATCAAAGTGCGCTGTCAGTAGGTTAAATTGCGAATGACGTGTAATTTCAGGTATCTGGCGGGCGTTGACACTTGAGACTGGTCGGAAGATATTTTTTTTCATCCTATGATCTGCTATCTTCAGGCCATAAATTCTAAAAAAATATAAAAAAAAATAAAGTTTGTACTCTTTTCTAATGTGCTCTGATCACATTGCCGTAGATGACTGAAAAAGGCAGATTGAAATTAATTTCGGATTGGACGACGTTTTCTGGCTTTTAGGTTTGCCTTAATTTTGGGGGTGACGGGTAACTGTAATATCCGTTCAATATTGTTTTGTCTTACCCGACAGTGATTTCTGTCCGGGATCTGCGTCACATTGGTTGTGACAGCGAGGTTACATTGAAGAAAATTTTTGCGCGTCGACCGGGTGGCGTTCTAGCGTCTCTATTTGCTCTGCTTTTAGTATTGCCCAAATCAGGTTTCTCTCAGGACTATCAATTCGTTTCGATCCAAAATTTGATCGAGCAAGAAGTGGGTCGTGTGCTGATTCCTGAGATCTATAAGAAGTTAGATCTCACTGTAGACATTGCTCCAATGCCAGGAAAACGCGCGCAGGAAGAAGCGACCACCGGCGCGAAGGATGGAGAAATCATGCGGATATTTACTTACGGGGAAGAGAACCCCACGACTATTCGCGTACCAACCCCATACTATTATTTGGAGACCATGGGGTTCGTTCGAAAAAATAGCGGAATCCGCATTCGCTCAAAAAAGGATCTAGCAAAGTACCGTCTTGCGAAAGTGAGGGGCGTCAAGCACACCAATAACATTACAAAAGGTCTCGAGAATGTTTTTGATTTAAAGAATACTGAGACCATGATGGAGTTTTTGAAACGCGGCCGCGCGGACGTCGCGTTGACCAACACGGTTGACGGTATTTTGGTACTGGAAAAGCTGGGATACAAAAACATAGGCCCGATTGAAAAGCCGCTAGCGGTATTAGACCTCTACAACTATATACATGAAGATCATGCTGACATAGTGCCACAAGTGGATAAGGCGATACTGGATATGCAGAAGAGTGGGGAAATGAAGCAGTTGATTGCGCGTGCGGAAGCCGCCGTGATTCAAAGCTTGAAATGATCTGAATTTAAATATCATCAATTTAATAAAGCGTCGCACAATTGTGGGTCATGCGGCGCTGTAGACTGAATTAGGACAAAGAACATGAGTACATCCGTAAATATTAAGTGGTACAACACAATCCGTGCCAAGGTTATTCTGACCATCGTTATTACCGTCACGTTGATACTGGGGCTGGCGGGCGTTTTTGCCTACAAGTATATCGAGCAGCGTGAGCAGAGTGGATTGCAGGAACTGGCCGATGTCTCGGCAACTCGCCTGTCCAGACATCTGTCCCTCCCGATGTGGAGCCTCGATCGTGAGCAGGTGAGCGAACTATTGACAGCAGAATTAGCGGAACGTCGTGTATCTGCAATCGTGGTGACTGATGAAGACGGCAAGACTTTGTTTGCAGCGAAAGAACGTCTTGCCGATGGTTCTATCGTTGATTCAGCGGGCACTGTTTCTGGCAACCTGATTAATGTTGAGCGAGAAGTTACTAAAGACAATCAACCAATTGGCAAAGTGGGAATTTTTGTCTCCCCAACTTCAATGCTTCAAGAGTTGAAGCAATTTGGTCAAGGTGTACTGGGTACGCTGTTGGTGCTCAATATCATTATTATCTTAGTGATGGTGTTGGTCTTGGGCCGTCTTCTCATAGAGCCACTCAGAAAATTGAGTGTCGCGGCAGACCGCATATCGCGTGGTGATATGAACCAGACAGTGTTTATTAATTCGAAAGATGAGATAGGAAACCTGGCAGACAATTTTGGAAGAATGCAAAACAGCTTGAAAGTCGCGATGAGAAGGTTGATGCAAAAGTCGGCAAACCGAGCCTAAACAAAAATATCCCCACCAACCAAAAAGCCACCCACGGGTGGCTTTTTGGTTGGTGGGGAAGTCAAAATAAGTTGGATGTAGTAGACGATAAAAACCTATTGGTTGAAGAAAAAGTAATTCACTCATATTCCCCCGCTTTTTAGGGTATGAGATTGATTTTCCCATTTTTGATATCGTGGCGTAGTCATAGCACTTCCCCAAATGCATGATGAGATAAATCATTACAGAGTAAGCTGGTCGGGGTGAGAGGATTCGAACCTCCGGCCCCTGCCTCCCGAAGGCAGTACTCTACCAGGCTGAGCTACACCCCGACGGTGGTAGAGGAGGTATTGTAACTGTCGTAGTTGAAATCGAAAATAGAGGTTTAGGGGTCACGACTTCGAGACTTCGAATATGTTGTTGGGCATCCCATGTTGATCGCGGTTACAATACCGCGCTTTTCAAATTCAGATCGATAGATGAAAGCAAGAGTAGCGGTAATTATGGGTTCCAGTAGCGATTGGGGGACAATGTCGCTGGCGTGCAATGTGCTCGACCAGCTGGACGTGTCGTTTCATACTGAAGTGGTATCCGCTCATCGCACTCCCAGAAAAATGATTGAATTTGCTGAGAATGCCAAAGCATCCGGCTTCCAGGTGATTATTGCTGGTGCGGGTGGCGCAGCGCATTTGCCTGGCATGGTTGCGGCCAGCACGCCTTTACCGGTTCTCGGTGTTCCTGTGAAGAGCGCGGCGCTTAACGGTTGGGATAGCTTGCTTTCCATCGCGCAAATGCCGAAGGGGATTGCCGTCGGTACGCTCGCTATTGGCGATAGTGGCGCGCACAACGCGGGTCTACTGGCTTGCCAAATTCTAGCCTTGAACGATGAGGCGCTGTCTAAAAGACTGGATTTGCTCCGTAAGGAAACCACCCAGGCAGTGCTCGATAACGCCGATCCTCGCCCCTGAATATGTCTGACGTATTGGTAGTTGGAGCGGGGCAGCTGGGATTAATGATGGCGTCGGCCGGCGCCCGTTTTGGCATTTCTGTCGATCGGATTGATCATGTCAGTGGAGAAGTGCTTCCCGGCACTTCGCGAGCCAGAATCCCTGGCGAAGCGCTGCTGGCGAATGATGCCTATCCGGTGATCACCGCTGAATTAGAGCACTTGTTGGGTAATCCACTCGTAGAGGGCCTGAAAGATCGACCCGTTTGGTCAAACCGCGAGGCGATGGAGTTGTTGCCCGCGAGAGATCAGCAAAAAGACTTGCTGGATCAGCTCGATGTCGCTACTTCGCCGTGGCAAGTTGTCAGTTCTTCTAAGGATCTGGCGAGCGCGCAGGTACGTTTGGGTAGTGAGTTAGTCGTGAAGAGCATTCGCGATGGCTATGATGGGAAAGGGCAGTGGATTGTCAGCGCGGACAACGAACCGGGCATTCCTTCAGATGCCTATGGCAATATCATTGCAGAAAAAAAGATCCAGTTTAAACGCGAGCTCTCGTTAATCGGAGCGAGACTGAAATCCGGTCAGTGTGTGTTTTTTCCTCTCGTAGAAAATTACCATCAACACGGTATGCTGAGATACACGATCGCTGCGGCGGCGAACATTGCTGAACTGCAGCAACCAGCGCAAGTTATGCTCGAGAAAATCATGGCTGGATTAAACTATGTCGGTGTGATGGCCATGGAATGTTTTGACAGTGATCACGGACTTCTGGTGAATGAAATTGCTCCTCGGGTGCACAATTCAGGGCATTGGACGCAGTTAGGTGCTGACCTGAGTCAATTTGATTTACACTTACTTGCGATTACTGGCCGACCGGTAAAACAATCTATTGAGGCGAATGGCTACAGCATCATGCTGAATCTTATCGGCTGCGAGTTGAATACCGCCTGGTATTCACTACCTGATATTCAATGCTGGTGGTATGGAAAGAGTTGGCGGGAAAACCGAAAATTGGGTCATATCAATATCACCGCCCAAAACCTCGACCTGCTCAAGGAGAGATGTTCAGCATTACTCCCCACTCTCGATAATTTTCATCAGCAAATGTTGACACTCTGCATCGGCAGAATACACGAGATGCAGACGGACTGATTTTCAGTCAAATTAAAGTGAATGGCAGGAGGATGTTGTGTTGAAATTATATGCACTGCCACAAAGCCCATATTGCGCCAAAGTTCGGGCGGCTCTGCGATACAAGGGTGTTCCCTATGAGGAGGTAGAACCGCATGGCGGAAGTTACCAAACCACTGAATTTCAATCGGTGGTGCCTGCGGGGTCCGTTCCCGCACTCGAAGAAAATCACTGGCTATTGCACGATTCGCAGGCTATCTTGGAGTATCTCGAGGAGTGTTATCCTGACCCGCCGCTCTGGAGTCCGGAGCGGCGACAAAGAGCGGTACAGCGATCAATTGTTCACTTTCACGATACCAAGCTAGAGCCAAAGGTTCGAGAACTGGTCTCTCTGGTGAAACAGCCAGACTCCGCGGCAAAGGAGCAGGACGTTGGTTTAATTCGAGATAGTTTGTTTGATCGTTTGTATCGTTTGGAAAAGCTCCTGATCGCGGCGAGCGATAAGAGGCCGAATGCGTTGTGCGCGGTTGATTGGACACTGCCTCCCACTATACATATGGCCGAAGATATTTTGGCTTATCTAAATTCATCGCTGAAAATTTCTGACCAGATGCGTTCCTGGTTAGATCGACAAAGGGAGATTCCATTGGTGACTGACGAAATTGACTGCGTTCGGGGCGCGATTGCTCAGTGGCTGCGGAATGAGATGGCTATGAGTTACCAGGCCTGAGGTATACCGGAAACGCGGAGAATGCAGTACATTCCGCTCATGAGTTTTCGAGACAATTCAATAGATTCGATTCTGGCGCAGCTTGCCGCCCTGGCAGCGCGGCCCCTCGATCAGGCCCACGCGATGCCGCCAGAGGTATATACGTCCGAACACTTTCTTGAGCGGGAGCGAGAACGTATTTTTCGTGGCGGCTGGGTTTGTGCTGGTCGAACCGATAGCCTCCGAAGTGCTGGTGAATATTTCTGCTTCGATGTAGATTCTCAACCTGTTTTCGTTGTGCGTCAAAAAGACGGCAGTTTCTCTGCCTTTGCGAATGTCTGTCGACATCGGATGATGACCTTGCTGAAAGGGCAGGGAAAATGTAAACGGATAGTTTGTCCGTACCACGCCTGGACCTACGACGTAAATGGTGCTCTGTTGAACGCACCCCATATGGATTCGAGATCAGAATTTGATCAAACTGCTTTAGGGCTACATCCAGTGCGCCTGGAAGTGTGGCATGGCTGGATTTATCTGACTCTCAATAATGATGCGCCTACGGTAGATTCACTATTGGAAAAACTCTCGCCACTGGTAGCACCATACCAAATGGAACATTATGTGCAAATTCTGGAGGAGGATCACGTTTGGGACACCAACTGGAAGCAGCTCACGGAAAATTTCATGGAGGGATACCATCTTCCGGTGGCACATAAGGCTACCGTCGGCGGTTATTTCCCGGTCGAAGCCACGCAGTTCGCCGCGGTGCCATCACCTGGTTTTACTTTTCAGTTTTTCGAAAAAACAACCGAAGCGCCAGTAGGTACAGCACATCCAGACAACAAAACATTACGTGGAAAGCAACGCGTTACATCCGTAATGCCCACGGTATTTCCGTCTCATATGTACGTGCTGGCACCGGATCATTTATGGTATCTATCTCTACAACCGCAGGGCGTTAGTCAGGTGAAAATTCGTTACGGTATTGCAATGGCACCGGAAGTTTTGGAAACCTGTGAAGATCCCGACAAGTTAATTGCAGATACCGCTGCTTTTCTCTGGCAAGTGAACGAGGAAGATCGTGTTGTGGTTGAGGGCATCCACAAAGGGGCGCATGCGCCGTTATCGACCAGTGGGCCATTGTGCTGGCTGGAGAGAGAGAACCATGAGTTTGCGCAATATCTGGCGGCGCAGTTGTGCAATTAAAGGGATAACGCCTAGCTTGTCAGGAAAGAAGCAGGCTAGAAATCAACCCAATCAGGCCGCCAAAAACACCACCCCACACCACTAACCAGCCCAGATGCGCCCGAATTATATCCTGGATCATGGATTTCACTATTTCTGGGGTTAACTCGTCGAGTCGCTTATCAATAATTTCGGTGATTCGTTCACCAATATTACCGCTGGTTCCCTGGCCCTGAAGACCGCTGCGGATTGCAGTTTGTACCTGCGGTGAGCCAGCCAGTGAAATCAGGGTGGTCTGCATTCTTGTGACAAACGGTTGCTTTAGTGCTTCGAGTCCCGCAGAACCACCAATCATCGATAACATGCCGCCAAAAGACGATTCTTCGATGGTTTTAACCAGCCCATCAAATGTTGGGGACAAATCCATTTCTCGAATGACAGGTTCGAGGTTAATAGCGTTTTCAACACCCTCTTCATCACCTGCCAGAAACCGCTCAATATTTTCCTGATGAAAAAACTGCGTCATCATTAGTTCACGGATTGCAGATTTAAGCTCCTCGAAGTGTGCAGGAACTACGCCAGAACCATACAAGCCCGGTACTTTGTCAAATAACATGTGTACTGCCAGCCAATTGGTCACCGCGCCGGATAATGCGAACAGTCCCACCGATAATAGAATCGGGTTTGAAAAATAACTCCCCGCCGCGAAGATGACGGCTGCGACCAGATTGGTAAGTAGACTTTTATTCACAATCTTTATTATTGATAAGAAACCGGTGAATTATCTATAAGCGTGCGGAAAGTGCAATTCCCATTGAGTTGTCATTATCCGCGTTTTCGCCCCATGAAATGGTATGCATTTTTGGGAATAGGCACTATGCTCGCGCTATGACAAACCAGCCCGCCAATGAACGTCCGGTATTCGGTATTGGAATGATGCTGGGGAGTGTCACAGTCTTTGCGATCATGGATACCCTGGTGAAATGGCTGGCAGCAGATTATCCAATCTACCAGCTCATGTTCTTTCGGAGCGCGGTAGCGATGCTACCCGTATCCTTTTTTATCGCCCGGGCGGGTGGTTTGCGAATACTCAAGACGCAACATCTGGGTTTGCATCTGGTGCGCTGTACGATTGGCGTAGGCGCGATGTTTTCCGCCTTTACCGGAATCAGTTTAATGCCCCTGGCAGATGCAATGGCGATCTTTCATTCCGCGCCGATATTGATGACAGCGATGTCAGTACCTTTGTTAAAGGAGGTGGTTGGTATCAGACGATGGGCAGCAGTCATTATTGGCTTTATAGGGGTGTTGTTGGTGGTTAAACCTGGTACCGAAGTATTCTCCCACGGTGCTATTTTTATGGTTGCCGCTGCATTTTTTGTTGCATTGACCAGTAATGTCATTCGGGTGCTGGGAAGATATGATGATGCGGCGTGCATTACTTTTTACTTCACTTTAGCGGCTACCCTGGCGTCGTCAATCATGTCGTTGATTTGGGGTTGGAAAGCCCCAACAATGGGAGATACGTTGCTATTGATGCTGGTAGGGGTATTGGGGGGATGCGGTCAGTATTTGATGACGTTAAGTTTCAAAAACGCAGAGGTAGGGCTGGTTTCTCCACTGAAATATTTAATGATTGTGTTTGGCGGTATTCTGGGCTTTCTGATTTGGAATGAGATTCCCGACACATTTAGCCTGATTGGCATCATGATTATTATTTCGAGCGGTGTCTATACGATGCAGCGTGAGGCGAGGTTAAAACGCCAAAAGGTGGTGACGATTTCTTAGGAGTCTCTATCAGTGCATGA
>JAHQWE010000138.1 GCA_019633985.1 Acidiferrobacterales bacterium
CCAGTCACATACGGCCCGTTCCAATCCTGATATTGCTGGTGTCTCCAGAGCTGAACCAGCGTTTTGGCCCCACGCAGACACCATCATATCCGCAGCGACCCCAATGGGATGAGAGCCTCCCAGCACATATCCATAGTAGTTTCCGGAACTCATTTGGGTGAGGCCATCGTCAGCTTCTCGAATCATGTCTGCGATCACTTCATGTCCGTTTATTCCCTGGTCGGGTAGCGGATTGCGAAATCGTTTAACAGCCTCGTCAATAGAAATTTTTGCGGTGACAGAGCGCTGTGAAATATTTTGGCGATAAGAAATGGCTTTTTCGCTCGCCAGTGTCATCGCTTTAATTTCGTCCTCGGTTAATCCTTGGTGCATAGGTCTGTTTTTGTTGTTGTGTAGTTAAACGGGGGGATTTTGTCGGTACTGGCGATTTTATATCTAGTGCATCATTTTTTTCAGAGTTCGTACCGTGTATGGATTGCAGTGTAGTGAGTGAGGTTTAATCAGAGATAGTCTGATGGCGATTTTGAGTCTGCTTCTTTGCAAACTCCTTGCTGTTGTGCCTGCGAAAGCAATCAAGTACGTTCAGACAGAGAAGATAAAAAACCCCCACCCATCGGGGAAATGAGTGAGGGTAAACCAGCGTAGATGAGAGTTACGCAGGTTAGGATCTTGGCCGCAGTATGGGGGTACTGTTCGTCCAGCCTTTTTCCTAGACCCTGATTCTACTGACGTGGAATTGAAATTCTGTTAATTAGTTCACAGAATCCGAATGCTAAAGCTGGAATGGCAATGTAAGAACATATTCGAATATTAAGAAGAGCGAGACGAAGAGAGCAGCTATCTGCGTTTTGTATCGCATCTCAGTGCAGTATCTACATAGTAAAATGGAAAAAAGGGATGACAAAGCATCCCTTTTTTCTGAGGTTCCGCGGGTTAAGCCCGCTTATCTGAGAGGTTGGCAAGATAGAGTTTGACAGTAGCACCGTATCTATCCAGTAGTGACGCACAAACGATAGTGCCACCACCCAGAACTCCGAGCCCGATCCACCCGGATTGCATTAACAGTTCAGTGATATTACCAATCGCATAGAACGCGCTTGCAGCAATCACAATTCCGCCCAACAAAAGGAACATCTTTCGTTTAAACATCAGGCCATATCCAATTAGGAAGAGTCCTGTCGCAATCGCTGCCACTGTGCCCATCGCTGATGGCAGGAAAATCACACTCATGATAGAGAGTACTGAGGCCAGGACTGACGCCAGGGTAACTACCAGCTTTGATAATGCCGATGGTCGAACGGATCTAAAGTCGATAACCAAGAATGCAAGGATTAGATTCATTGCCATTAGCCCTAATGCACATTCGTTGCTAGACGAAATAAACTGCGTTGGCAAAAATGCGGCAACAAAACCAGCTAGCGCTTGCACACCGCGAATCACGATTGAAATGACAGAGCCTGAATTCAGCGTATTCGCAAAGTATCGACTCAACATATAAACACCTACCGCTGCAGCCATATTCAAGACTGGATCAAATACATAGAATCCGGCGCTTCGTGTGTAAACTAGCAGAGCGGGTAGAAACAAAAGCGCTCTGGCAAACACACCGCCTGGAGTCGTCAACGTTGTATCTTGATGAGAAAATTTCTGTTCAATCCAAAATGCAGATGCCGCTGCAAGTAAGAACACTGCACTCAAAGCGATACCAGACCTAACCGGTAAAAGCAGCAACGTATTCAGAAGCATAAAAGCGATGGTCAGTTTGCCAGCGGATCTGCGCGCCATGATGCGAAATGCAAACCAGGTGACGGGCACCATCGCTGCAAAAGCACCAGTGGCTACCAACCCGATGTTCATACCTTCGGCAACGGTCCACTGCGCGAACGTCGGCATTCCCTCTGAGATGCCACTGATATTAAAGGCCGAGTAGACCAGCGCGCCAATTACCGTAAAATTGGCGGGAACAGAGACGAGGGAAAGACCGAAAAACATCCTTGCTCCCCGATATTCTTTTAACAGGAGGCTGAGCAGTAACCCAGCACCTGCCAACAAGCCAGTTTGCGTTAGCAGTTTTAGATATCTCTGGATGTCATTTTGATCCGTCCATCCTTGTGCGAGAAACATCGACATTGATGCCACCATAATCATCGCACCAAAAACCCGCATCATTTCTGAGATACTGGCAAACTGTTTGATGCTGTTAATCACCTTGGCGAATCGGCCAGGGTTTTGGTTTCTCGGACAGGAGTTGGAATCTTCAGTCACATCCAACCACTTTTGGTCGCTACTCACGATGACTTCAGTCATTGTTTCTCTCCTTATTCTTGTTGATGAGTTCCTGTAGTTCTAACTCAAGCTCCTCCTGAACTTCTGATTCATTGAATTCGTCATCGAATTCATCTTCAGGGTTAACGATGGGCGTATAGCTTTCCTGGGAGAGGAGGGCAGATTCCCAACGGTCAAACGTATCTTCAATTCCGTTTCCGGCAACACTATCCAACTTTTGAATGACCTGGTTCGCTTTGGCAGCTGATTCGCGTGATCGAAAGTTATTGCGCTGCAGGTTCATTTCAGTGATTCTGGATTCGATCTGCTTTAGATTATCCGCAACCTGTCTTTCTGTGCTTTTATGCGCGCTGAGACTCTGTTCAAGCTGTTGCAACGACCGCTCAGCTTCCTTCTTTCTTTGGAGGCATTGCAATGCCTTTTTCTGGTCTTCATCCGCTGTTGAAAGCGCGCGGTCTTGCCATTTACGAATGCTGACCTTTGTTTCGTTGATCTGTTGCTCAAGCCGTTGTCGATCTTTCTGCAATCGACCTAATCGGACTCGGGTATCGGCAGCCGCCTGTCGTACCTTTTTGATGGATGCTTCAATGACAGCATCGTGGTTTTCCACTTGATCTACCAGGTTATCCACCGATGCGGTCAGAGTGGCTGAAATACGCTTAATTAAACTCATTAGACGATCCTCTTTGTTGATATGGGAAAGCCGAGAGTGAATAAATAGTGCTATATATACAACTAACAATTAAATAGTAGACAATATATGATATAAAAGTACAATATTATTATACTAGTCTAGAGAATTTTCATGACACGTGCGTTCAATATAGTGGAGACTGTTAAAAAGGAGCTAAAAAAATCTGGTGTGACCTACCGAGCGCTCGCCCAGCGATTGCAGATCTCCGAATCGGCGGTGAAGCAGATGTTTGCCTCGGGAAATTTTTCTCTACGCCGTCTAGATGAAATTTGTGAAGTGTTGGGATTGGACCTTGCGGAATTGATGGATCTGGTCACGAGCAGTGAGGCTAAGATGGAGTTGTTGGATATAGATCAGGAACGAGAGCTGGTCGGCGATATTAAACTCTTGTTAGTTGCCTATTGCCTCGTGAACTACTGGAAAGTGGAAGACATTACACAGCGTTATGCGCTTGAGCAAAAGGAATTAATCCGGATTCTGGCAAAACTCGACAGGATGAAGCTGATTGAACTCTTGCCCGAAAATCGAGTGCGCTTGTTGATCTCCAATAATTTTAAGTGGCATGCGAACGGCCCTATTGAACGTTACTTTCAATCCCAGGTTCAAGAGAAGTTTTTCAAAGGCAGCTTTAATTTGGATGGCGCACTACGGTTGATTAAAAACGGTGATATTACTTCGCAAGGTCAGAAACAATTGATGGAAAGAATGGAAGCGATTGGCAATTTGTTTGACGATATTTCCAAGGAAGAGCGTAAGGAACCAGTAACAAAGCGCAAAGGAACTACGATGATACTGGCGATTCGAAACTGGCGGTTTGACGCTTTTCATGCATTCGAACGAGTCTAGAATCTTGATTGTTTGCCCTTGAGAAATTCGGTGAGGATGGGTAAGTGGGTTTTTTTTAAGGAAACGGATTGATATAAAAAAAACACGAGTTCCCACCAATTTCTTTGATTAATTTTCGTAGATATCGGTGGCCATGGACTTGCCGCTAGTGACCTTGTCTATGCAACTGGATACTAATAAATTCAAGGCATCCTGATCAAAAGTAGTAATGTTGGAATATTTCGAGTGGTGTATTAATGCTGACAAAGCTGCTCCCAGTTCGGACGCTGCCATTGCGGCGCTTCTCCCTTCTCCCATTACCTCGACAAAATAAGGATAAAACAAGTGCCCGGTGATGCGTGCATCTCCACGACCAACGCCGTATTTGCCATCAAAGTTCGGATCCACCTTTGGATCACTAAAAGTTTCGGCGACAGCCCTTGATTCTTCAGCATCAAGCGGTAGATGAATCAAGTATTGATTGTTTTGATATTGGTAGCAGGTTAAGGAGCCGCCGGAGGTGAATCCTAGTGCAAATGTCATCCCAGGCAGCATATGCGGATTGTGGTTTCGAGTGAATCGATCAGCGATTGCGCTCATCGCTTCCCTGGAGTTTTCGTCGGGCTCTATTTCTGTACCGAACTTTTCGATCAGCTCGTCGTCGTTACAGCACACGATGACATCATTATTACCAATTCTTGGCTTAATCGAATCGAAGCCGATACCCGTCGGAATAATGATCTGTGGCCCCAGGTAGCTGTTTAAGTACACGGGCGTAATGATGGGAATATCGTTGGTTGTCTTAAATCGGTTTTTAATTTCTGCGTCCAGAGTGTCGATTGGCGGATGTGGTGAGACTAACAGGTAGGTGCGATCATGAGCGTTTCCGTTATAGCATTCCCTTGGGCCCCAGATATGCGTATGAATCTGGACAATATTTATATCGTTATAAACGTGGTGATCGATTTCCTGTTGCGCAATGGAAGAGCGATCATCCGGTAGTATGATTTTGAACTGAATGGGTTGTTCGGTAGCGGCGTAAAGTGCTACCAGGCCGAGAAACGCATTGGTTGTGTTTCCGCCGGAGGTGGGCGGTTCGACATTTTCCCGTGAAACAAAATATTCCGGACAATCCTGATCGCTTAACGTAAGATAAAAACCATCCTTGTCTTTGGTTACTTTTTCCAGCGGAACTTTGTTGTAGCGGTAATTAGGTATGTTGGCGAATGTGTGCACATAGTAATCATTGACAGGAACGCCGATACCGCGCAGTTGGGGAATTGCCATCGAGTTTCCCTCATTGAATTTGGAAACCCAGTTTAACGATTAGGCGGTTAAAGCGAACTCAATAATTTTTATAGCGGTATTAGTTGAGACTGACTTATGTATCGATGGTGGATTCCAGCTAAAATAGAACTGTCGCCAGAGGTTCTGACACGACTGTGTGTCTCAATAATCTAAAGTCGTAGCCAGTTGGAGAAATGGATCCCGGGGACGCAACCGAGTTCATCTCGTTGATCTTGTTTGAGATAAAGATGTTCGGAATAGTTCTCTGAAGATTCAGACAAGCAGAATTCTCGACTTAGCATCTGTGCGGTGTGAGACGATGACTTTATTTTTTTCATCGCCGATCTGCTTTAAAACAAAAAAATACAATTGCCTTCACATGCGCAAGAGTTTTATCCTGATGTGTTTGTTTCTTATTGGGTCAACGGAGCTATAAAATTGAGTAAAATAGTTTGAAAGATTGCAATCAGTGCGGCAAGTGTTGCATTAAATATGGTGGCAGCAATCTGTCAGCCACATTAACTGAAATTGATACGTGGCAAGAACATTACCCGCACATATTTAGTTATGTGGCCGACGGCGAAATTTGGGTTGACCCTAGTTCTGGACAGCAATTCGAACAATGTCCATGGCTAAGAAAGGAGGGTGTCAAATACACTTGTGATATCTACGATATACGACCGGACGATTGTCGTCAGTATCCATCGTTAATCGATGACATGATCCGCGATGCATGTGAGATGCTAGAATCACGAGATCTAAGGAATCGAGCTAGCGCTGAAGCGAAGCTCAAAACAGCGGCCCTGACGCAGCAAAACTGAGCCATTCTCGCTCAACAATCACAGAGCTCGATGCTAACCGAATCCACCGTTTATCCGATTCTGGGGGATATTGTCCGCAACAATCTGCGTTCTTATTAAATTGCGCGATCTTTCTATTTCTTCACAGCATTTATTAACATGCATCAAGAAGCTGTTGAATTGTATGCGATTATTGTTTTGAAGCCGGCCGAAGAGTTCTTTTCAATTGAGATCAATAGGCCGAATTAAGCGGAAAAAGCTTGAAAAATGTCCCGCTTGGGAGTAAATATATACCGTCTGTCCAGCATTCTTTCTTTGGGGTTCGGAATTACTGGTCAGCTTTGAACAGAACAAATTTGTAATTTTGGGGTAGAAATTTCTGGAAGTCGGACTAGTAAAAAAGATCATCTTCGTTGAAGCATGATCTACCGCTATCCCGCTCTCTAGAAGCAAGTCAACGTTTCCATCGCTGACCACCTCCTGACGAATTGTTTACGGGATTGACGATTACTATGTCAGTTACTCGACAGAACAATAGACAGGGTGTCAAAACTGAGACGCTTGCTAAAAGAAATTTCGATTTATTCATGCTGTTATAAAAGAGAATTATCAACACATGCTTAGCACTATTTCACGCGCATATAATTCGACAAGTAACGACTTTGGATTGAATTTTGGCAATAGAGATCTGGATTCATTGCCGGTATTCGAAAAAATCGACAAGCATCTCAGCGTGCTGCATTACCGTAACTCTCAATTGCGCAATGCGATATTGGCAAAGTCAGAAGACTACGTGAGTAAACGTCGCGAGCAGTTTCTAGTGGTATTGAAGTCGTACGTGCACCTGATCATCACTGATTTGCACCAGCCTATTGTGCAAGCGAATAAATTTGACAAGAATTCCAGATACACGCAAGTCAGAGAAGAGACATTCGCAGGTTACGAAGATTTGTTGAAGACGGTGAACCGACCCGCCAGTGAAATGCTGAAACTTGGCCCGAAGTTCGCACGCGACCTGTTCAACGTAGAAATCCAGGTTCGTGAATACCAACTGTTGGAAGAGGACTATATTTATCCTTTATACAAGTTGGCACATGAATGTGAGAAACCTCGCGGATTCTTGAGGTTGGTTCGTAATTAGAATAAGGAATTTCCAACATCTCCACTCTGCGAAGCTCAAGGGAATTTTTATAAGTCGATTTTTGCAGGTAGCCTGATTGTTGAAAAAAAGCCGCTAGTACCGCGGCTTTTTTTAGTTTGGGGCTTGGCGGTACTCGCCGAATATTTCTGGAGCCTCCAAGTAGCAGTCGTTTATAGTCAATACGCCCCCACGCGAAGGTGCCAGCCTTATTTGTGGAAGG
>JAHQWE010000139.1 GCA_019633985.1 Acidiferrobacterales bacterium
AATGACAGAGCGTCCATCCAGATTTCTGGTTGTCAGCGAGTCCCAGTTTCCTCCAGCTTCCTCCACAGTTTCCTCAGTTTCCTAGGGCTCAGGGCAGACCATCTAAGAAATAGTGGAAATAAACCTGACACCTTTCCACCATAGCTGTATTGATCTAACATAGTACTATTGTTCTCCGTCACCTTTATGTTCACGTACGTGCGAAGCTGTCAAAAGCAGTTAAGAAGGGCGCACGTTTCATGTTGGAGTCACACCGATTACATGTTTTTTCGTAAGAGTGTCTATATACAGCATATTCAAGGAGAACAGCATGGCTTTTTTACATACGTCTCATCGCGTAATCGGAGCTATTAGTAGCTTGATCACCGCACAAATATTGATCGGTTGTACAGCAGTTGCTGATGACGACAATGCTCGGCAAAAGTATCTAGAATCAAAACACCCTCCGATTTCGTTTGCTCTGGTTGCGGACGCCCCGTATGGTGACGAAAATGTCGGTGCTTTCGACTCTTTAATACGTAGCGTTAATCTTGATCGACATGTCAAATTTGTTATGCACGGCGGCGATATCAAATCTGGCGGAGCGGAATGCACTGATGAGCGCCTAATCGCTCGTTTTAATCAATATCAAAAGTTTCGAAAACCATTTATTTTTACACCAGGAGACAATGAATGGACTGACTGTCATAGAACCAGTAATGGAGGATACAATCCTTTAGAGCGACTTGATTTTATTCGCTCTTTGTTTTTTCCCAATCCGGGTTTTACAACTGGCGGTCGTAAGATGCGAGTGCAATCTCAAGCCTATGATCCGGGTTTCGAAACCTATGTGGAGAACACACTGTTCAGCCGAAGAAACGTGATGTTTTCTTCTATTCATGTTGTGGGAAGTAACAATAACCTGCGTCCATGGTCCGGTATTGACGAGACTGACTCGTATGATAATCCTCGTACAGATCGAATCGCAGAATTTGAAGCTCGAGAGGCAGCATCTATCGCCTGGCTAAATAAAACATTCGATCTGGCAGAAAAGCGACATCGTAAAGGTGTATTCATTCTTATCCACGCCAATCCGCAGTTTAGTACTAATTTCATAGAGCAAAATCGAGCTGGATTTAATCGTTTTTTAGAAGTACTGTTCCAACGCACTCAGGATTTTGGCAAGCCGGTGCTACTTGCGCACGGTGACTCCCACGTGTTCTTCACTGACAAACCAAAGTTGGTACCCTGGTACGCAGACGGTGACACTCTTAGTGCTGAGGATCCACAAACCTTCATACCAAACTTTACTCGAGTGCAGACTTTTGGTGATACACCTCAACACTGGATTAAAGTCACAATAGATCCACAGAATCCTGAGTTATTTACAGTTGCACCACAAGTAGTCAAAGAGAATCTGTAGAACTAAAAGGTGGTATTACTTGGGCGGAGGGATTAAAGATAGGCAGCTTAAAACGGCTCAAAATTTCATTCCTCGAATCGATATCATAGGCTCAAATTCGGAGTTAGAGCGTGATGGCACTTGCTTAGAGGTGCGCCTTTGAATGCGAAAAGGGAAAAGAGATCGTAAAATGTTAAGGTCAGTGTAGCGGAGATCCCTCTTCCGCTAAAGTTTGTCTCCCATGCATGGTAATCAGTAAGCTGATTGTCGGAAACATTGTTGTAGCCGAAAGCCGTCGCTGGGCACAATAAGTTCTCCCATTAATAATCGGTTCTAAAATCGGAAATCGATGCTTTTCTAAGATTTCTCGGTGGAATCGGATCGGGATAACAGCGGTACTTTTTATTCCTCAACAAAGCTTATTAAAGGCAATCTCAGAGTGTCGACGTTGTCGGCTTTTCTTGATTTGCAATCTTGTAACAAATATCTAATCCCTTCGTCATATTCTGCGCGCATCGTGATGGGATAACTATCATCGCAAAGGTAACAAAATGAGAGAAGTAAAGAATCTGGAGATATCCACATTGATCGCTGTTTCGTTGTTTCTAGCCTGGGTGGCTCTATTTGGTTTGGTTGGAATCAGCCACGCTGATGACGCTGGTAACAGCTACGATAACCGGTTCTCAAATCAGTACTATTACGGCCAATATCGTTCCTACAACAAACTAATTCGTGAATTGAAGCGATCGGAACGCCGGAACGAACGGTTACGCGAGAGATTGAAGAAGAAAAATTACAAGATTAGCACTTTGAAGAAGTACAAAGATCAATCGGTGCAATTGGGGCCGCGTCCATTCTTTCTGGTTGACGATATGGATGAAGGTGATTTGAAATCCGCGCTGCAGCAATGCGAGTCTGGGCCATTCTACAAGTCGGATTTTTCTATCGGCCACCGTGGGGCGCCACTGCAGTTTCCCGAGCATACCGTGGAATCCTATACCGCCGCTTCACGTATGGGAGCTGGTATTCTTGAATGCGATGTGACCTTTACCAAGGATCGCGAGCTTGTGTGCCGCCATTCACAGTGTGACCTTCACACCACGACCAATATCTTGGCAACACCGTTGGCAAACAAGTGCAGTGTGCCATTTTCGCCTGCGGATCCATCCACAAATACTCCGGCAACCGCACAGTGTTGCACAAGCGATATCACGTTGGCGGAGTTTATGACACTAGAAGGAAAAATGGATGCGGCCAATCGTGATGCGACAACAGTTGAAGAATACCTTGACGGTACGGCTGGTTTCAGGACCGACCTGTATGCAAGCAGAGGCACGCTGCTGACCCATGCAGAGAGCATCTCCCTATTCAAGTCTCTTGATGCTAAATTTACCCCTGAGCTGAAATCCCCGAATGTGACGATGCCATACGAGGGAGATTATACACAGGAGAATTATGCCCAGCAGTTGATCGATGAATATATTGCCGCAGGGGTCGATCCCAAGAACGTTTGGGTACAGTCGTTTAATCTCGATGACGTGATCTACTGGATAAACAATAATTCTCAGTTCGGGGAGCAGGCGGTATTCCTCGATAGTCGCGTTTATACCGATCCCTCTTTTGCGCCAAGTCTGGGAGATTTTCAATCGTTGGTTGCGAGTGGCGTAGAGATTGTGGCACCGCCTACATTTGCTTTGGTGACTACGGATTCATTCGGTGAGATAGTCCCTTCCGAATACGCAAAACTGGCAAAAGAAGCTGGACTCGATATCATTACATGGACAGTGGAGCGATCAGGAAACTTGGGTTCGGGAGGGGGTTTTTACTATCAATCCATAGCGGATGTAATCAACAATGATGGCGACGTATTTAACCTGATTGATGTGCTCGCAAAGGACGTTGGCGTAATCGGCATCTTTTCGGACTGGCCAGCGACAACGACCTATTATGCCAACTGCATGCATATCGAATAGTCGGCGTAACGTAGATTTTATCTAGCGTCTCGAGCCACGAATTGCTTACGCATTGCAATTCCTAGAGCCGGGGATGGGTCCATATAATTTGGAGCGCTTACAAAGTCAAGAAGATCTGCCCCGGTTTGTACGCACGCCAGAACCAAAACTAGCAGCTACTCGCTGGACCCGAACTAAAAAAACCGTAAAAAAACTGGGGCAGATCTATTTAATATTGAATTTATACCTGAATAACTGATTGGAGGAGATTTACCGGTTTCAATTCGATGACTAAGGCACAATGACAGATCATCGTTCATCTGAGAGATTTCCATTTTTATCGTAAATTGTCACTTGCAATCTCGGAAAACCTGATGTGTTTCCAGAGCAGCCATCTGCGCCTCCGATTCCATTATTTATATCGCCAATTGCTGGACCACTTCCGCCGCCTGTAATGATTGAGCTCTCTAGTCTCGCTCCAGAAATTGATTCATCAAAAACAACACAATACTCACCAACACTAGGATAAAGTATTTCTACAATGTTTGGTGATTGTGCTCTAATTGAAGCGTCCACGCGAAATGAACCCCATGCAGTTGGTGATGGTGGAGCGTTTTCCAATGCCTCCACTCTACTCATCAAATCATTGAATTGCGTTGCTGCTACATCTCCACCGAGCGGAATAACAACGACTTGGGCATAGGCTGCGTGACTTGAAATCAGATGGACCTATAGACTGATGATTAAAAACCAACTTCGCTTAAGTATAGTCATAGGGCTGCGATTATGGATCGTTATAATCGGCACCATATTTTGTCTAAGTAGTAAAATATAGTGCACAATTCAAATTTTCTTCCAATTCCCGGTTGAAGTGTGGGAAATCTGAGAAAATAAATCTGCTGCAGTGAATACCACCCACCTTCTTGAGAAAAAGTAGAGTAATTGGTGTCAGAGTAAAAACTTTGAATATCTTGGGTATCGATGTCAGAGCATTTATGTTCAGGTATATAAATATTAAAATATTTTCTACACTGACCCTTAACTCGGCAATTACCTCGCTTGTGAAATCGATTATTAATGGGGAGATTACGCCCGCTATTTTCATCCAGGAGTACATACCAATGGCTAAAAAGACTTCAAAAAGCTCTGCCGGAAAGAGCACCAAGTCCAATGCAGAAAAGTCACACTCGAAGCGGCGAAACAGACGGGAGCTGAAGAAAGCTATCTGGTTAGTTGTCGGTGCGCTCGTTTTGGCACTCGGTAGTGCAGCAGCTATCAGTGCATACAAGAAAAACTGGGCTGAAGCCCATGATCTTTCGGTAATCGGGCAGGGGATTCCTGCGATTATTCAGGTGCATGACCCAAAGTGTCCAAAGTGTAAGAAACTGATGGAAAATACTAAAGTTGCGTTAAGGGACTACGACGACAAGTTTGTTTTTAAGATCGCCGACATTACTACGGGCGCCGGCAGAAGCCTTCAGCGGGACCATGATGCAAGGATTATTTCTCTGCTTATCTTCAATGGACGAGGAGAGCTAAAGCGACGAATCAGTGGCGTTAAGGATCCGGATGTTCTCGACATTGAATTTGATGATTTTCTAAAACGCTACGTCAGATAAAAAAGGATATCGCTGTCAGCGCATTAATGTTCAGGTAGATAAACATAAAAATAATTTCTACACTGACACTCAACTAGCAAAACTGTGGGCGAGAATGGCGCGCGCAGGTACTTGGCTTGTACATTTACCGCCACAACGCAAATAAAGAGTTCTGTCTTTGAAATTGTGCCTACGATACCGCTAGCTCTGTCGTGACAAGTACTTCTCAAGGATTGCCACCATACTGTCGGCATTCAGGATGGGTGGAAAGAAAGTCTGGAGGTCTCCATCCGGGCCCATCAGATAGAAATAAGAAGAGTGAGAAATAATTGGGCTGTCGCCAATTTTTTCTTCCAGTAATACCGGTTTTTGCTTATAGGCTTTATAAATTCCCGATAGCTGCTCGCTGGAGCCGGTAAGGCCCACTAGAGATGGATGATATTTTTCAAGCCCAGTTCGCATCACTGCTGGTGTATCGTTGTCAGGATCAACAGTAACTACCAATGCATTCAATTTCGTGAACAGCGCGGGTTTTTGCTCAAGTATTTTGAGTGCTTCTCCAATGCGGCTAAGCGAAATAGAACACATGACCTGGCAGTCGGTATAGCCAAAAAAAACCAACATATGTTCACCCTCATAAGATTCATTGGAAACCTTACGACCGAAGTGGTCTATCAATTCGAACGGGCCGCCCAGATCGACGGGCAGTGGTGTGTTGGAAGCGCTGGAAGTGGACTCTGGATTTACCGTGATTCCCTGATCCTGATGGTCTTCTCCCTTATGGGCTTGCGCAGGAACGACTGTGACAAGAAGCACGATCGATAGCAAAGAGATCAGAGGCAAAACTTTCATCAACAGTCCTTCAGAGAAAACAGAAATGTATGGAATGACTACTTAAAAAACTCTGTGTCCGCGGCTGGGCCCAGGCCAAGTCGGCCATCCCGTTGTAGTATTTTGTCTACACGGTCATCGTTCTTATACCAGCTGCGAGCCTTACCAGCGGATTTACCGGAGCGTGCAGCCCAGGCCTTATGAAAGCGGTCGGCACGTTGCCATTTGCCCCCCGGAGTACGCACATTCTGTACCTGAAAAAAGCGCACGTTTTGGTTTTCGGTGAACAAGCCGTTTACTTCGATCTCCTGCCCGCAGTATGGCCACAGCTCCTCAGCTGCACCGGAATAAAGGGTAATATTCTTGGCCACCAACACCGTCCCCTGGTCAGCAGTCTTCAGGGCAAGTTGTCGGCTACCCTCGCCACAGTTAGTGGCGCAGTTCCCTGTCAATTCACACATCACGTCTACCACCTCTCCAGTAAAGGCGCTTTCCTCCTGGGCGGTTACTCCCCAACTTTCTACTTCACCAACTGGTGTGGCGCAGCCTGCAAGCAAAAGAAGTGCGACTAACGCAGTTGTAACTAAGGCAGAACGTTTCACAAGAGAGCTAAAAAATATTTTTGTCTTCACGATCAGTTACCTCAAGGTCGGGCTTCGAATGGCAGAACGCCGAAAGTTTCATGGGTGAGGTTTACGATGCCGGTATCCTCAACGACTTTGTCCACAGTGAGATAGTTAATACCATCGAGCTCGAAGGCGGTGCCCGCTATCGTGAGTTCATGGCTTTGCAGGTCAAGCAGTTTTTGATTAGCTACGCTCGTGGTATCTCCCTCGAATGAGAGAATCATGTAAATTTTTCCATCTGACTTATCTACCAAGCCTACTGGTATTCCACCAGCCGCGCACCAAACCGCGCAGACGTGATGGGTTGTACCAACTACTGCCTGGGACGGGCCCATAATCTGCGAGACATAACACCAGGTATCCATTACTTCTCCGGTGAGAGTAACCTGCTTGCCTTCGGCGCTATATCCTGGGTTGACCATCAGCAATAGGGGGAGGGACACGAGTAGGTAGAAACCAAGGCAAAGCCGAGACCATTGTCGTTGAAGGATTGAATCGGAAGCTGTGTTAGTCATTGCTCAATTTCCCGGGGAGTTTTTGTTGGTGACACACTGACCCGTTGACAGGAAGTTTGGAGGTTAGTTCCGCGATGCTGGAAACTAGTGAGTCAGTCAATAGTAGTTCAGTTGCTAA
>JAHQWE010000140.1 GCA_019633985.1 Acidiferrobacterales bacterium
AACTTGTTTATGGGATGGAACCGCAGAGCCATCGAGTTTGTTGTGGCGGAGGTGGCCGCAATAAATAGGTAAGTAGTTGAGTCCGACTGCACGTATTCCGTCTCGCTCTGCTTCGACAACAGATGCAGTAGCGATCTTCAACTGCTCGCCGGAAGCGCCGCAATTTTTTAATGCGTTACTGGTGATATTTTCAACATCTGCCAGTGAAAGGGTAATGAGGTCATTCATAAGGGAGGCGCGCCGGTCAGGTTTTTGGGGCTGTTGCTATTGTTTGCAAAGCTGCACTGTCTTTTATAACAATTTCACGATGGGGAAAAGGAATTTCGATGTGGTTCTCTTTAAAGGTATCCCAGAGAGCAAGCAGCACCTTTCCTCGAATATTGGTCAAACCGTTTTGAGGATCTTCAATCCAGAATCTCAGAACAAAATTGATCGAAGAATCCGCAAATTCTGTCATCCAGCATACGGGGGACTTGGTCAGGGAAACCCGCTGAATGTCTGCACATGCTTGAATGGCTAGCTCACTAACCTGATGCGGGTTGCTGTCGTATGAAACACCGAAAGGAACGTCAATTCGGATCAACTTGTCGGTAAATGACCAGTTTACAACCTGTTGTGTAATCAGGTCTTCATTAGGTATCAGAAATTCTTTGCCGTCTCTTGTGACAACGGAAACGAATCTTGCACGAAGCTCGCGAATCCATCCGAAAGTTTCTCCAAGAGAAATCGTGTCTCCAGGTTTGATGGACTTATCCAATAAAATGATGATGCCTGAAATAAAGTTCGACACTACTTTTTGCAAACCAAATCCCAGGCCAACACCGACTGCTCCTGAAAATACGGTCAATGCCGTCAAATCAATGCCTATACTCGAGAGCGAAAGTAATACCGCAAAAATCATCAAAACGATATTGACAATCTTACCCACCAGCACTTTAAGTGACGGAGTGAGGTCTTCAATTTGATTAATCTTGCGTTCGAGAAAACGCCCAAGGCTGCTTGCGAACCAAACAAGCATTACTACCAAAGCGGAGCCTTGCACAACACGAAGTAATGATAAACGTACGTCACCAATGGAGACGGCAACGGCGTCCATCGCATTGCCCACCGTATCAAGATGCCCGATCATGCTGAGCGCGACAACGATCCAGCACAATATTGCGACGAGTCGGGAAAATGTGCGGTTTCGTATGATTTTGGAGAGTACGGTGATTCCGACCCAAGCTAATGAAAGGCGTGCCGCAACCCCGACAAAATAGCTATGGCTTGGCCAAGTGACCTGTTGCAAAACACCGTATGCCGCGCAGAGTAAAAGAAAGAACAGCAGCCAGTGAATGTTGCGCAATATGGCGACCAAAAATCGAAGCAGTCCCGGCTTTCCTTTGATTGCGCGGACCTTGGCTTCGCACCAGGGTTCTAGCGTTTTCGCGAGTAGCTTGGCAATCGCAAATGCCGTGAGGATGATAAGCGCCTGATAGATCGTCCAGGGGCTGGAAAAAGTCAACCAGATGTCATTAGCCCATTTCAACCAGTTGTCCAGCGGGTTCATGACGGGCTTTAGTTGGCGGAGGATTTAACACTGTTGATCGCGGCTTCCCACCCCTTGACGAGCGAGTGACGGTGATCGCTTTCGATCTCTGGGACATAAGTGTGCGTGTTGCGCCACAGGTCGCTAATTTCGTCCAGAGATTGATAGACCCCTAATTGCAATCCGGCGATATAAGCAGCGCCCAACGCGGTAGTTTCGATAATTTGCGGTTTCTCTACCGTGGTGTTGGTGATGTCGGACAGAAACTGCAACATCCAGTCGTTCGCCGCCATCCCGCCATCAACCCGTAAATGGGTAGTAGTGTGATTGCTGTCGGAACTCATCGCCATCACCAGCTCCCGGCTTTGATAACACACTGCCTCAAGCGCAGCGCGAACAAAATGGCCCGCACTAGTATCTCTGGTTATTCCGGTGATCGCACCGCGAGCATGAGGGTCCCAGTGCGGCGCACCAAGCCCGGTAAACGCAGGCACCATATAAACGCCCCCGTTGTTCCACGTGTCATGCACCAAACTATCAATTTCAGAGACATCAGAAATCAACTTCAAATCATCTCGTAGCCACTGAATCGCTGTTCCCGCGTTAAAAATTGAACCTTCTAGCGCATAGGTCACTTTGCCGTTTATTCGATAACCCACCGTCGCGAGCAACTGATTTTCAGAAGTAACGGGTTCACTACCTGTATTCATTACCATGAAACAACCGGTGCCATAGGTGCTCTTGAGCATTCCAGGAGAGAAGCATGCCTGTCCAACCAGCGCAGCTTGTTGGTCTCCTGCTACGCCTGCGATGGGTAAAGAGCGTCCGAATATTTTTTCATCTGTTGAACCATAGTCATCCGCACAATCCTTTACCTCAGGAAGAAGAGAGCGAGGAACGTCAAAGATTTTTAACAGCGTTTCATCCCATTGCTGGGTATGGATATTAAACAACAGTGTGCGACTGGCATTGGTTGCGTCAGTAGCGTGCACCTCGCCATTTGTCATTCGCCAAATCAGAAACGAATCGATGGTTCCAAACGCGAGTTCGCCGCGTTCAGCGCGTTGCCGTGCTCCATCAATATTGTCCAAAATCCAGCTAATCTTGGTGGCCGAAAAATAAGCATCAATCAACAATCCCGTCTTGCTGGCAATGGTTTCCGCATGACCTAGCGCTACAATTTCCTCGCACGTTTCTGCGGTTCTTCGATCCTGCCAAACAATGGCGCTGTAGATTGGTGTACCGGTTGATCTTTCCCAAACCACAGTCGTTTCGCGCTGATTGGTAATGCCGATACCTTGAATTTCATCCGCTTTGCCACCTGCTTCTTTTTGCACGTCCAGCCACGAGGTTAACGTGGTCTTCCAAATGTCTTCAGGATCATGTTCTACCCAACCATCCGCGGGATAGTGCTGAGCGAATTCGTATTGTGAACTACAAACGTTATTACCGAGATGGTCGAACAAGATGGTGCGGGAACTGGTAGTACCCTGGTCGATCGAGAGAATGAAACCGCTCATGAGAGTCCCTTAAATTTGCTGAGATGGGGTTACTTGGACACGGGCGCTATTAGCAATAATGTGTTCCAGGACGAATGTTCGGTTTTATCTTTTCTACCCAGGTAAGTGCAAGCCGCAACGCATCGTTGCATGCATATATTGTTCCATCGAAAAGCTAATTGCGTAATACGAAAATGAAAAAGGCTAAAATGTTCGTTTGAACATTATGAAGTTTGCGAAAAAAATAGATGGCGTGCTAACATCTTCGTCGAATCGGTTTGAACAGAAACTGAGTTCGTATACCAATTAGTACCACCACTTAGAGGAAACAATCATGAAAATGAAAATGGTAGTTGCCGCAGCTGCGGCAACGCTCATGGTTCAGTCTCCAGCTTATGCCGATATGGCAATGGCGGAGAAATGGATCAGTGAGGAGTTTCAACCATCTACTTTGTCGAAGGACGAGCAGATGGCGGAAATGGAGTGGTTTGCCAAAGCGGCAGAGCCATTTAAAGGGATGGAGATCAATGTTCTATCAGAAACGATCCCGACACACGAATATGAATCCA
This sequence comes from Acidiferrobacterales bacterium, assembly GCA_019633985.1. Lineage (GTDB taxonomy): Bacteria > Pseudomonadota > Gammaproteobacteria > Arenicellales > Poriferihabitantaceae > VYFG01. Next base: position 3,597 of record JAHQWE010000140.1, read on the forward strand.
AAGTTCTGACAAAAGCGTTTGAGGAAATCACCGGCATAAAAGTGAATCACCAGTTACTGGGTGAAGGCGAGGTTGTTCAAGCGGTGCAAACTCAAATGCAAACGGGGCGCAACCTGTACGACGCGTATATTAATGATTCGGATCTAATCGGTACGCATTCGCGCCTTCAGCTTGCAGTGAATTTGACCGACTGGATGGCCGGTGACGGTGCAGATGTGACGAACCCTGGTCTGGATCTTGAAGACTTTATGGGTATCTCATTTACAACTGGACCTGACGGCAAGTTGTATCAGTTACCTGATCAGCAGTTTGCTAACCTCTACTGGTTTAGAAAGGACTGGTTTGACCGTGAAGATTTGCAGGCTAAATTCAAGGAAATGTACGGTTATGACCTAGGTGTTCCTGTTAACTGGTCAGCGTATGAAGACATTGCTGAGTTTTTCAGTGTACATGTTAAGGAAATTGACGGTGTGCAGGTCTACGGCCACATGGACTATGGCAAGAGAGCGCCAGATCTTGGCTGGCGAATGACTGACGCCTGGTTGTCGATGGCGGGTGCTGGTAGTAAAGGCCTTCCTAACGGCATTCCCGTTGATGAATGGGGCATCCGCATGGAAGAGGGCACCTGTAATCCAGTGGGAGCCAGCGTGGAACGAGGCGGTGCAGCCAATGGTCCGGCGGCTGTTTATGCAATTCGTAAGTGGGACGAGTGGTTACGTCAGTACGCACCTCCAGGTGCTGCAAGTTATGATTTCTATCAATCGTTGCCGGCACTGTCCCAGGGAAATGTAGCGCAACAAATCTTCTGGTACACCGCGTTTACCGCTTCCATGGTGGCGCCTAAAAGCGAGGGCAACAATACTGTAGATGATAGCGGTGCACCGCTTTGGAGAATGGCTCCTTCGCCACATGGGCCATACTGGGAAGATGGGCAGAAACTGGGATATCAAGATGCTGGCTCTTGGACTCTATTTAAGTCTACTCCTGTCGACCGACGTAAAGCAGCTTGGTTATTTGCCCAGTTTGCGGTATCTAAAACAGTATCTCTGAAAAAGACCCATGTTGGATTGACACCAATTCGCGATAGCGATATCCGTCACGAATCATTCACCGAACGTGCGCCCAACCTGGGTGGATTGGTCGAGTTCTACCGGTCTCCTGATCGGGTTCGCTGGTCTCCCACGGGCGTTAACGTGCCAGATTATCCAAAGCTTGCGCAAATTTGGTGGCAGCAAATTGGTGACGTGAACTCCGGAGCATTTACACCACAGGAGGCAATGGACCGTTTGGCGGAAGAAATGGACATTACGATGGCCCGGATGCAGGCCGCTGACGAAGGTGCCAACGTTTACGGCGGATGCGGACCACGTTTAAATGAAAAGCGTGACGCTCAATACTGGTTGGATCAACCAGGATCGCCAAAGCCGAAAGTTGATGAAAAGCCACAGGGCAAAACGATTGCCTATGAAGACCTAATCAAAAGCTGGCAATAGTCCGCGATTTGAAGGCTTTGTAAATTGCCGTGGCAGCGTGTTGTGTTGCCGCGGCAATCACTTCTTCATGAATGGTATTGGTTTGATCTGATTCCAATAGAGACTTGTGCAAAACACCTCAGTAAAAACCCGCATTAACCGGCGCCAACAATCCTTGCTTGCGCATATTCGCAGCAACGGCCGCGGTGATGTCGAATCTTTGTCCCGTTGGTTTAAGGTTACTCCTCAAACGATTCGTCGTGATCTGAATATGTTGGGGAAGCTGCGTCTGGTGATTCGTGTGCACGGAGGCGCAATAGCCCCTGGTGGCGTTTCGCGGTCCGAGCAACTGGTTAATCTCGATTACAGCACTCGATCCATGTTAAGCCAGGAAGCAAAAGAGGCGATTGGCGCGAGAGTTGCCCAAATCATTCCGAATGATGCGTCAATGTTTATCAATATCGGCACAACTACAGAGAGTGTGGCGCGACATCTCACAGATCACATCGGTTTATTCACTATTACCAACAACATTAACATTGCAAATACGTTGCGTATGTCTGATGCCATCAAAGTCATGACCGCTGGTGGATTGGTTCGACACGAAGATGGCGGTATCGTAGGTGACGCAACGGAAGAATTTATCAACCGGTTTAAAGTCGACTACGCGGTAATTAGTTGCTCAGCTTTGGAGACCGATGGCACGATGCTGGATTTCGACACCAGGGAGGTGAAAGTAACTCAAGCCATTGTTAGAAATGCCCGGTCTGTGATACTCGCCTGTGACTCGACCAAGTTTGATCGAAAGGCTCCGGTGCGTCTTGGTAGCATTGATATGGTCAATTACGTCGTATTGGATGAATCTCCTCCGGGTGAGTTTGCCGATATATGTATGCGGTCTGAGGTTAAGCTCATCGCACTGGACAGAGAGGTTCGATCATATGGCCATTGAGCTAAAAGGTGTATCCAAAAAGGTTGGGGCGGATACACATATTTATCCGACTGATCTTCGCCTAGAGAAGGATGCATTTAACGTACTACTAGGTACCACACTCAGTGGAAAAACGACCTTGCTAAGACTGATGGCCGGTTTGGAACCTCCTGGGGAGGGCGAAATCTGGTTTAACGGTGAAAATGTCACTGGAGTGCCAGTTCAGAAGCGCAGTGTTTCGATGGTCTATCAGCAATTTATCAACTACCCTAATTTTACCGTCTACGACAATATCGCCTCGCCATTGAAAGTGCAGGGGGTATCGAAATCAGAAACTCGTCAGCGGGTAGAGGCAATGGCCAGTCTACTCAAACTGGATCCATTTCTTGGTCGCCATCCTGCGGAGTTATCAGGGGGGCAACAACAGCGTATCGCCATCGCCCGAGCCTTGGTTAAGAACTCCAGTCTCGTATTGCTCGACGAGCCGTTGGCAAACCTGGACTATAAGTTGCGGGAAGAGCTTCGTGATGAAATGCCAAAACTGTTCGCTGACAGCGGCGCAACGGTGGTTTATACCACCACTGAGCCCTTGGAAGCATTGATGCTTGGCGGGTTCACCGCAACATTGCATGAGGGTGCCGTAAGTCAGTATGGACCCACCACAAGTTGTTATAGAAATCCGCTGAATCTGATCTCTGCGAAAGTGTTCTCCGACCCTCCGATTAATACCGCACAGGTCGACAAAAGAGGTGACAGATTCTATCTGGATGACACCGTTTCCTGGATCGCACCTGCGAAAATACGCGGACTAAGAGATCAGACCTACACCGTCGGATTCAGGCCACACCATCTCACGCTGAATGATCAAAAATCAGAAACCGTGCAGATTCAAGGTACAGTCGAAGTCGCTGAACTCAGCGGCTCCGAAACCGTCGTGCACTTGAATGTACGAGGTAACAATTGGGTTTCAGAGTCGAGCGGAATTCATCCCTTCGACATCGGACAGCAAACCGACGTGTACATGCAGATAGCGCATTGTATGTATTTCGATCAAGACCAGATGATGGTGCAAAACTGATTATGGCGAAGATTACACTGGATGGCGTGCGCCATAGTTATCCGGCCCCACGCGGTGCTGAACAGGTATGGGCGTTGGAAGAGGTGAGCCAAATTTGGGAAGATGGCGGTGCGTACGCTTTACTCGGCCCTTCGGGTTGTGGAAAAACAACACTGCTAAATATCATTTCCGGATTATTACGCCCTACGGAAGGACGGGTGTTGTTTGACAGCGAAGATATGACTGACACCGCGACCGCAACACGTCAGATTGCACAAGTGTTCCAGTTCCCGGTTGTATACGACACCATGACAGTGTTTGATAACCTCGCTTTTCCTCTCAAAAATCGCGGAGTGACAATCAATGAGATTACCCCACGCGTGAATGAAATTGCGCAGATGCTTGATTTGACCGATAGTTTGCAGCAACGCGCTGCGGGTCTAACCGCTGACGGCAAGCAAAAGATATCTCTTGGTAGAGGCTTGGTGCGTTCCGACGTGAATGCCATCATGTTTGATGAACCACTTACCGTGATTGATCCGCATTTAAAGTGGCAGTTGAGATCCAAGCTGAAACAGCTGCATCAGCAGGTGGGTACCACAATGATCTATGTGACCCATGATCAGACCGAGGCACTTACTTTCGCTGATAAAGTGGTGGTGATGTACGAGGGAAAGGTCGTGCAGGTAGGTACACCTCAAGAGCTATTTGAAACTCCGCGGCACACTTTTGTTGGTCATTTTATTGGTTCGCCAGGAATGAATGTATTGCCCTGTGAAAGTGATGATGACCGACCTCATTGTTTGGGAGTGGCGCTTGGCTTGATGGAAAAAAAGCTTGGTCAGGAAGGTGTTCTGGAGGTCGGAGTGAGACCGGAATTTGTATTCTTTGATAGCGTGGGGATCCCTGTGAGCATTCTCAAAGTGGATGACCTTGGTCGTTATCAGGTGGCGGAAGTCGAAGCCCATGGACAGCGGCTCAAAATGATTGTGCCGGAAAGCGAGGTGATACCGTCCGAAAACCCCTGTATCAGTTTTGATTTGGATCGCACGCAACTCTATCGCAACGGCTGGTTGGTCGACTCGGAGGAATTGTCATGAATAAGCTCAGCAATCAACGCGCATGGTGGCTCGTGGTTCCAGTGGTGATTCTAGTAGCATTTAATGCGCTGATACCGCTTATGACGGTTGTGAACTATTCGGTGCAGGAAACTTTTGGAAACAACCAGTTTTTTTGGCATGGAGTCGGATGGTTTGAGCAAGTCCTCAAGTCTGAAAGATTTCATGCGTCACTGCTGCGTCAACTGGCGTTTACCGCCATGATCTTGTTGATTGAAGTTCCTCTTGGTATTGCCGTGGCACTGTGTATGCCCCGAAAGGGGCCGTGGGTTTCCGTGTGTTTGGTGTTGATGGCTTTGCCATTGCTTATTCCGTGGAATGTTGTCGGGGCAATGTGGAATATTTTTGCTCTCCCAGATATTGGATTGCTCGGGAAGATGATCAATAGCCTGGGTATAGATTATAACTTTACCCAGCAACCTGTAGCAGCCTGGGCAACGACGGTCTTGATGGATGTTTGGCATTGGACTTCGCTCGTTGTTTTGCTCACTTACGCTGGCCTGTGTTCCATCCCGGACGCCTATTACCAGGCTGCTCGCATTGACGGAGCTAGCGGTTGGGCGGTTTTTCGTTTTATTCAACTACCGAAACTCAATCGCGTGCTGACGATTGCCATCCTTCTGCGATTTATGGATAGCTTTATGATTTATACGGAACCGTTCGTACTGACTGGTGGCGGGCCCGGCAACACAACCACGTTCTTGTCCATCGATCTTGTCAAAATCGCCCTTGGGCAGTTTGACCTCGGTCCGGCAGCGGCGATGTCTTTAATCTATTTTATGGTGGTGTTGCTGGTGTGCTGGATTTTTTACACAGCGATGATGCGAAATGAGGGGCAGTCATGAATAGATCCGCCAAATGGCTGGTGCCAACGTTTTACATATTGTTTCTGATGCTGCCTATTTATTGGCTAGTCAGTATGTCATTTAAAACGACCAACGAGATTCTTGGGGTTTTTTCACTTTGGCCGCAAGAATTCACTCTCGAAAACTACCGAAAGATTTTTACTGATCCAACCTGGTACAACGGCTACATCAACTCCTTGATCTATGTCGTGATCAATACGGTGATCTCGGTCGCAGTTGCGCTTCCTGCCGCTTATGCATTTTCCCGCTATCGATTTCTTGGAGACAAGCATCTATTTTTCTGGTTGCTGACCAATCGCATGGCGCCGCCTGCGGTCTTCGCTCTTCCCTTCTTCCAGCTTTACTCGGCTACAGGTTTATTTGACACCCATATTGCCGTCGCTTTAGCGCATTGTTTGTTTAACATTCCTCTCGCAGTGTGGATATTGGAAGGGTTCATGTCAGGAGTGCCGAAGGAGCTGGATGAAACCGCTTATCTCGATGGTTATTCGTTCTGGAGATTTTTTATCAGGATTTTTATTCCTACCATTGCTGCAGGAATAGGAGTGGCCATGTTTTTTTGTTTTATGTATTCCTGGGTGGAACTGCTACTCGCAAAAACACTTACTTCAGTGAATGCAAAACCAATCGCGGCGACAATGACCAGAACGGCGAGCACGTCAGGGTATGAGCTGGGTTTGCTTGCTGCTGCTGGCACGTTGACCATTATTCCTGGCGCTTTCGTGATCTATTTTGTTCGGAACTACATCGCGCGTGGTTTTGCGCTTGGAAGGGTCTAGGAGAACAGGGATGACAGCGAGCTTTGATTTACAGTGGATGGCATGGACGGGGCCGACGATAGGGTTTTTCGTGTTTGTAGTCTGCAGTATTGCGTTGATGGGTGTTTGGGAGAAATTTCGCCCAGGCGGCGCACCACGACGAGGCGTTTTAGGTATTGATACCACTCGTGGCGATCGGTTGTTTATCTCTTATCTCGGCAGTGGATTTATCCACCTGGCCTGGCTAGGTTTCCTTGGAACGCCGCTGTGGGGAGCGATTGCCGTATCTGTCATTTTCGCTCTCGCAGTTTTCAGGTGGGTCTAACTGTTGCCACCGCGGTAAAACAGGGGAGCACGGCGAATGGACAAAGCGAATAGCACCGGCCAACGGCAGTTTGATCTGGTAGTAATTGGAGGTGGAGTCAACGGTGCGGGCATTGCCAGGGACGCCGCCGGTCGTGGGCTATCGGTTTTGTTGTGCGAGCAGGACGATTTGGCAAACCACACTTCTTCGTCTAGCACTAAACTGATACACGGGGGGCTAAGATATCTCGAACACTATGACTTTAAGTTGGTACGTCACTCTCTAGAGGAGCGAGAAGTTTTGTTAGAGAGTGCGCCGCATATAATTTGGCCACTACGCTTCGTTCTGCCGCATCATCGGGCACTGCGGCCAAGATGGTTGATTCGACTTGGACTGTTTATTTACGATCATCTCGGCAAACGAAAGCTATTGCCAGCGTCTCACAGTATAAACCTGAGAGAGCACGTCGCTGGTGCCGCACTGAAGGAGCAGTTTATCCACGGTTTCGAGTATTCCGATTGCTGGGTTCAAGATTCCAGGCTGGTTGTTTTAAACGCAGTATCAGCACAAGAGCGCGGCGCGAATATTCTAACCCGTACCCGTTGTACCGGTCTGGAGCGCGGGACAGACTGGTGGCGTATTCATTTAACTGCAATGAAGAACGGACGAGAAACTGGAGACGTAGAGCAGGTTTTTGCTCGATCAGTTGTCAATGCCGCGGGACCATGGGTGGAAGAAGTGGCGGGATTGGATGTCAATAGCCAGTCGGCGCACGGGGTACGATTGGTGAAGGGGAGTCATGTTGTTGTACCGAAACTCTTCGATCACCAATACGTATATTTTTTCCAGAATGCAGATGATCGCATTATGTTTGCCATCCCTTACGAAGATAAGTACACATTACTCGGAACCACAGACGTCGAGGAAACGGGTCCACCTGAAAAGGTGTCAATCAGCGAAGAAGAAATAGCGTATATCTGCGAGAACGCGAGTCAATATTTTGATTTGCCTGTAAAGCCGGATACCGTCATTCATAGCTATGCGGGGGTTCGCCCACTGTTTGACGACGCTGCGGATAATGCGAGCAAAGCAACGAGAGACTACGTGCTACATCTCAATGCCGATGGGCCTCCTATCGTCTCGGTTTATGGTGGAAAGCTTACGACATACAGAAAGCTTGCGGAGGAAGTGATCGACTTACTCGCTCAGCCTTTGAAAATATCTCAGGGGCGATGGACACAGGATTCCCCATTGCCAGGTGGAGACTTTCCAGCAACAGATTTTGACGGTCTGGTTGCTAGGTTGCTTGCGCAGTACAGCTGGTGCCCAGAAGAACTGATCCACTACTACGCCAGAAATTACGGAACACTCACTGATACTATTCTGGCACAAGCAAATAGGATAGAAGATCTTGGGGCTCATTTCGGCGATACGTTGTATGAAGTAGAGGTTGCCTACTTGTATCACCATGAATGGGCGTTAAGCGCAGACGACATCCTATTTAGGCGCACCAAAGTCGGCATTGAAAATGAGCAAAAAATCAAACCCCTTCTTGATCAGTGGTTTTTATCTCAAGCTGAAATCCTTCGACATTGACCTGGAAATCGATTGATCAAGAGGAACCTGCATACGCTAATTTCAACCACGATCATATTTGCTCTTGGAAGCTCTAAAAAAGCTTCATGATATACTTCGTCGCTTGGTTATATGGAAGCTAAACTCACTTTATGCAAACCGTAAATGCCAAGTCCGTCACAAAGTATCCCGACGCTCCGGACATAGAATCTTCTACCGAAGACTATGCCGGGCGGTTTAGCGGGGCGATAGGGAGCTGGCTGGTTGATCGCCAGATCAATGGAACACGGAAGGCACTTGTTCAGTACTTTGGCCATCGCTCAGAGTTTACTGTCCTGGATGTGGGCGGAGGGCACGGTCAAAATATCGAGGTGATCAAAGAGTTGGGTGGTAACTTGACAGTGCTCGGTAGCACCGCAGATTGTGATGTCCTGATTAAGGATTATATTAAAGCTGGTAAGGTGGATTTTGTGGTGTCGCCGTTACTGTCATTGCCTTACGAGGACAACAGCTTCGATGTAGTTATTTGCTATCGAATACTTTCTCATATGGCGTCCTGGAAAGCCTTGATTGCGGAGTTAAGTCGCGTCTCTTGCCATCTGGTTTTGATTGATTACCCAAGCAAGAAAAGCGTTAACGTCGTTGCGAAGACATTGTTCGCAATTAAAAAGAAGATAGAAAAAAATACGCGCCCCTATGGGTGTTACACCGATAGCGAAATTGATTTGGTTTTTGCGCACGCTAATCAGCGTCGCGTCTTTGAATTCAGACAGTTCTTTTTGCCGATGGCGTTGTATCGACTGATTGGCAATGTTGGTATCGCCACCCTACTTGCCAAAATGTTTCGCTTTCTTGGTCTAACAGACCGGTTCGGGTCGCCGGTAATCTGCGGGTTCTCGCCGATGCCCGCGTCTCGATGACGGTTTGTCAGACAATTAAATCAAGAGAGACTTGACACTCTTCCCAAATTTGATAGCAACTGTGATCTGGCTTTGCCGGCTTTTTTCGGTGCCAATTGAGCACCATGGATTAACATCAGCGATGTGTTAGGCATCATTAGCCCCATTGCAACGTCAGGTTAGCGACCCCCCACAACTGCTTCCTGCTCCTGCAGTACAGCCGTAGCAATGTTTTCCTACCGTGACTTGATCCCCTTCCAGCTCTCTGCCGTTAATTTCCCATAGCTGTTTTCTACCATGATGACCAAATGGCAAAGAGAGCATTTGATTAAAGTCACAATCATAAACGTACCCCTGCCAATCAACGCTGACAAGATGTCGGCACATTAAGGGGTCAACAGTATCAGGATTGAAACTGTCAGCCAGTAGCTGCATGTAGCCTTCCAGTTGGCCAGTGCGGTGAAGGTAATGTTCAAATCGATTGATCGGGAGGTTGGTGATAGTTAGCAAATGATTGAAATCGATGTCAAAATCTTTTTTCAGTCGCGCTTTGTAGTCTTGCTCCAGAGTGTGTTGAGCGGGTGGCAGTACTGGCCCAATCGGGTTATATACGAGATCAATTTGTAGGCCGGGCTCTCGACCATAGCCAAGTTTGTTCAGCTGTTGCAATCCAGAAATACTCTTGCCAAATACACCTTTACCACGCTGCTTATCGACGTTAATTTCCGAATAACAAGGAAGAGAACATACCAACCGAACCTTTCTTTCAGCGTACCACTCTGCTAAATCCTCCTGGCCGGGCTCAAACAAGACGGTGATGTTGCAGCGGGAGGTGATACGGATTCCTAGTGCGATCAACTGATCGACAAAGTATCTAAAGTGGGGAATCATCTCCGGTGCGCCTCCTGTGAGATCCACCGCCTTTATCTGGTTTTCTTTTGCCCATTGGACAATTCGATCCATCGTGTCCAGCGCCATCATTTCGGTTCGCTTGGGTCCGGCTTCTACATGGCAGTGTTCGCATGCCTGGTTACACAGATAACCGAGGTTTATTTGCAGCTCTGAAAGCACAGCGCGTTTTAGCGGGAAGCAAGCGTGGTCTCGAAGCGATTGGTTGAAATCGTGGCGTACGGGTGTGTCCATCTCGTTAACAGTGGTCGTATTAAAGGGTTGTTTTGTCTGAATCTGCTAGGGATTCAGGTATTTTCTGGATCAATCCCCGAAAAAAGAGATTATACCCCGTTGAGATAAACGGATTGCGGATAAGTTCCAGCCAACATGGTACCGGTCTTGATTGCTTCAGGTCGTCGATTTCCTTTGGCGACGGGGCTTTTTTTTACTAGCGTAAGCCTTCTTTCTGCGTACTTTTGCTGCGCTCTTTTTCGCCAAAGTTTTCTTTTTCACAGAAGTCGGGATTTCCACCTCAAATGCCGAATCACATAAGTCATTGATCAGGCAATTTTCGCATGCCGGTTTCCTGGCTAGGCAGGTATACCGGCCTAGCAAAATCAGCCAATGATGGGCATGCTGCTTGTATTTCTCGGGTACCGTGTTCAGCAACGCCTTTTCCACTTCCACGACATTCTTTCCCGGGGCCATGCCAGTTCGATTAGATACTCGGAAAATATGGGTGTCGACGGCAATGGTTTTATGTCCAAAGAATGTGTTCAAAATAACGTTGGCAGTTTTTCTTCCGACTCCGGGCAAGGCCTCCAGCGCCTCGCGGTTCTCCGGAACCTGGCTATCGTGTTCGTCGATCAAAATCCGACACGTCTTGAGAACATTTTCAGCTTTGGTATTAAATAAACCGATCGTTTTAATATACGATTTGAGTTTGGCCAACCCCAACGCGTGGATAGATTCTGGGGTATTGGCGACCGCGTACAGTTTTTCCGTGGCCAGATTAACCGAGACATCGGTTGCTTGGGCAGAGAGTATGACAGCAATCAATAGTTCGAATGCGGAATCATAGCGTAACTCCGTGGTGGGCTCGGGCTCACGCTTCTTTAACCGTTTAAATGCTGTTTCAATTTGAGCCGGAGTCATGATCGATCACGTTTTCTGGCTAGTACCGCCTGTATTTCTTCTTGCAGCGCGCTGCGCTTTTTTGCTGTTCTCTGCACTTTTCTTTCTCCTTCCTTTCTTGCCATCCGGGCTATTTTGAGTTCGGTGCGAAGGCGCGCTTTGTCTACCTGATCTTGAGAATATTCAGGCCATCTACTGGAAGACTGACCAAATGGCTTACCGCCGAAAGGGAGAAGTTCAATGCAGTCTGTAGGACAGACAGGGATACATAGTTTACAGCCGGTGCATTCTGTTGCAAGAATGGTATGCATAACTTTTCCAGCGCCAACAATGCAGTCTACGGGGCACGCCTTGATACATAACTTACAACCGATGCAAGCAGATTCCTCAATTTTTGCTACTTGTCTCGGTTCATGCTCACCATTCTTTGGGTTCAAGGGCAGTGGGCGATTTCCGGTGAGTTCTGCGAGCGCTTTGATGGTGATGTCGTCACCCGGTGGGCATTGATTAATTTTTGCTTCACTGTTGGATATGGCCTTCGCATAGTCCAAACATCGCGGGTAATCACATTGGGTGCACTGTGTTTGCGGCAGCAGTGCGTCAATTTGTGCGACTAGACTGGAGTTGGAAATTGCGGTCACAGAAGTACCGTGGCAGGAAAATTCTGAATCCTATCATGGCCGAGAGGTTTTACACTGGCATCTTATGCGCTGGAATCGATGGATATATGTTTCCGTACGGCGTGGCGCGAGGTACACTCCTGACGCTACTTCCCCTTGCTTTTTTATCTCCATAGTGGCTTCCCAATCCTACACTGAGAAATTTGTTCGTATTGCACCCCAGACCAGTTTTCGCTATCTGCAGGAAGCGGATAAAGTGGGAGTTCAAAACATGGCGGAACGCCATTTTTTTACATTACAGGAACTGCAGCTGGTAAGTGATATGGCACTGGATCGAGCCCGCTGGAAGGCGGAATCGGTGGTCGAGGCTTGGGGTGGTATGAACACTGGCTCGAACAGAGTGAGAGCTAAAAAAGAAATGATCTCGATGTTGAAGAAGCAGCATGAGAAATTAAGAGAGGGGATCCGGAGCTATGAGAATTTTGCGCTGACGGACAAACCCAAGACCATCAAACCTGTTTTGCAAACAGAGGTTAGACGCGAACTCGGTTTGGGTCGCTGCCCGGTAGCATCCGAAAAAACTCGATGCTGTAATTTGTTGACCTTGGATGCGGTTCAGAAGTGTGGCTTTGATTGCTCTTATTGCAGTATTCAATCTTTTTACCACGGCAACAAGGTTACCTTCGACGAGAACTTTGCGGAGAAGCTCGCAAAACTGGAACTAGACCCAAGTCAAACCTATCATATCGGCACCGGACAATCCTCTGACTCCTTGATGTGGGGCAATCATCAAGGGGTGTTGGAGGCACTGTCAGAGTTTGCCCAGAAAAACCCTAACGTCATTCTTGAACTGAAAACCAAGTCAAAAAATATTAGCTGGTTGCTGGAGAATGACTACCCGAAGAACATTATCTGCACCTGGTCACTCAATCCGCAAACGGTGATTGATTTCGAAGAGCATCTCACCGCCAGTCTCGAACAGAGAATTCACAGCGCTGAGAAAATTGCTGCGAAAGGGCGCTTAATTGGATTCCACTTTCATCCAATTATGATGTACGAGGGTTGGCAGAAGGCATATTCTGAAATTTGTGCGGATATCGTAAGTCGGTTTTCTGCAGATCAGGTGGCCCTGGTTTCAATGGGAACGCTGACTTTTACCAAGTCAGTGATGAAAACCATCCGCCAACGTCCGTTCGCCAGTAAAATTTTACAGATGCCCATGGAAGAGATAGCGGGTAAATTTTCTTATCCCCTGCCAGACAAGTTGGATATGTTTGGAACGGTATATCAGGCTCTGGGAGAGTGGAATCAGAAGGTTTTCTTTTATCTTTGTATGGAGGCTCAGAGTTTGTGGGAGCCGGTATTTGGATATGAATTTGAGACCAATATTGACCTCGAAAACGCGATGAAGACGGCATACTTTGAGAAAATCCACAGCCTGGCCTGATCCTTTACCTTCTCATCACTTGCAGGAAAGCGGTGCAAGAGACAAATTCAAAAACTCTCGTGCATATAGAGAATGGCCAGTCGTTGCCTTTTAAGAGCGCAAGACCGAGCATTCCGCTTGGGTTATCTGGACGCGAAAGGTAGAATCCGCCCCCAGATTTCAACCGGTTTACAACCTTCTTTTTCATGAAACAGCGCATCGAGTCGCTTCTCAGTGACGCACTGCAAACCTCCATTGAGCACAAAGTAATTACAGGTGTTTCGGTCGATGACGCCCAGGGTGCGGTGCATATCGAGCGCGCGCGAGATGCTTCCCATGGAGATTTCGCCAGTAATGTCGCCTTGGTGCTCGCTAAGCGTGTGGGTTCAAAACCCCGTGAACTCGCCGAGAAGATTGTGAATGCGATACCCGGCGCCGCTGATATCGAGGCCATCTCAATTGCAGGACCAGGGTTTATCAATTTCAAGCTCTCGCGTTCCAGTTGGTTGGAGCAAATCGACGCGATTCGCCAGGCAGGGAAGACATTTGGAACAAGCGAGTTAGGGGGCGGTGAAAGGGTGTTAGTGGAATTCGTCTCTGCAAACCCCACTGGCCCCCTCCACGTTGGTCATGGCAGAGGAGCTGCCTATGGTGATGCGCTCGCGCGAGTATTACGGGCTGCTGGTTTTGCGGTAGAGAGCGAATACTACGTGAATGACGCAGGGCGCCAAATGGATATTCTGGCATTGAGTATTTGGTTGAGATATCTGCAGGGAAATGGGGTGGACGTCGCATTTACGCCAAATGGCTATCAAGGTGACTATGTAAAAGACATCGCCACTACACTTCATCAGGAAGTGGGAGACAGTTTGCATACTGTGCCCACCAATTTGTTTGAAGAATTACCTGAAGACGGAGACGCTTCGGTAGATTTATTGGTGAGTCGTTGCAAAGAGACGCTAGGGAGCGAAGGCTACCAAGTATTATTTGATCACGGCTGTAGCGCACTGGTTGCCGACATAAGACAGGACTTATCAGCATTTGGGGTGGATTTTCAGCGCTGGTTTTCAGAGAGATCCCTGGTGACGAATGGCTCGATGAATAAATCGATTGAGGTGTTGGAAAAGAACGGCCATATCTACGAAAAAGAGGGCGCGAAATGGTTTCGAGCAACAGACTTCGGTGACGAAAAAGATCGAGTCGTGATGCGCGCGAACGGAAGTCACACTTATTTTGCCACCGATCTTGCCTATCACTTTGATAAAGGAGAGCGTGGCTATGACAGATTACTGGATGTGTTTGGCGCCGATCATCATGGTTACGTCAAACGTATAAAAGCGTCGTTTCAGGCGCTTGGTCATGCGCCGGAAAAACTGGATATATTACTCGTGCAGTTTGCAGTTTTGTATCGAGGGAAGGAAAAAGTATCCATGTCGACTCGGGGAGGAGAGTTCGTGACGCTTCGCGAGCTTCGAGAAGAGGTAGGCAACGACGCTGCGCGATTCTTCTACGCGCTGCGGAAGCCCGATCAGCATATGGATTTCGATCTCGATCTTGCTAAATCACAGTCTTCCGAGAACCCGGTCTATTATGTCCAATATGCCCATGCCAGGATTTGCAGTGTGTTCAAACAGATTGCAGAGAAGGGAATGGATACACCCGCGACTTCGCAACCCGAATATGGCCTGCTCATTGAGGAACGCGAATTCGCACTCCTGCAATCGCTGTCGCGTTTCCCGGAAGTTGTTGAATCAGCGGCAAAATCTTTGGAACCCCATCAGGTTGCCTATTATCTGCGTGATTTAGCGACCGCGTTTCACGGTTACTATAACGCCCATCCTTTCCTTTCCAGTGAACCTGATTTGCGACTGGCAAGATTGGGGCTAATTGATGCAACACGGCAGGTTATCGCCAATGGTCTTGATTTGCTCGGCGTGTCGGCGCCGGAACAGATGTAGGCATGGCTCAGGCGCGAAAAAAAAGAAAGTCCTCGAGATCGAGCCCCAGTTTCTCGGTGAGTGGCCACGGTCTGGGAATGCTGTTGGCAGGGATGGTGATTGGTTCGTTGGCTACTGTTTTGTGGCAGGGAATGCGGTCCAATGACAGCGACGTGGGGTCTGGGATTCGTCAGATGATTGAAACCTCGCGACAGCAGGCGGCTACGCAGGAGGTCGATCAACCCGCTGCCGTTGTGGCACCCGAACCGCAGTCTACCAACTATGATTTCTTTACAGTTTTGCCAGAGATAGAGGTAGTTGTCTCGGAAGATGAAGGAGCTGTAACGCCTCCGCCAGTGGTGAAAAAACCAGAGCTGAAGACACCAGCTGCCACTGACACTGATACCAGCGAGCCAGTAGTCGCGGAAACCGTGACTCCGAAGAGTTCCAGTGCTTACATGCTGCAGGCGGGCTCATACAACAAGCCGGCGGATGCAGAACGACAAAAAGCCAAACTGGCGCTAATCGGTTTGTCTTCAGCGATTCAAAAAGTCACAATTCAGGGTCGTGGCGATTTCTACCGGGTTCGCTTGGGTCCCTATGAAAACCATGCAAGAATGGTGGATATTGATGAGCGATTGCGACAGGAAGGAATCCAGGCGTTAAGGCTTAAAATTTCCCGTTCTGGTTAACGGCTTCAGATCCCTCAAGAAAGGGAGACTTTATGAAAACACTCCGTATTGGCACGCGTAAGAGCCAGCTGGCTCTCTGGCAGGCCTACTATGTTCGCGATCGGCTATTGGCGCTGCACGATCATCTCCAAGTAGAACTGGTGGAAATTGTGTCGCAAGGCGATAAAACCCTGGATGTGCCGTTGTCTCAAGTGGGGGGTAAAGGTCTATTTCTGAAAGAGCTGGAACAAGCGCTGCTGGATGGCAGAACGGATGTCGCTGTTCATTCAATGAAAGATGTAACCGTCACCCTGCCGGAGGGGTTGATTATTCCTGTTATTTGCCCGAGGGAAGATCCCTCCGACGCCTTTGTGTCTAATGAGTTTCAATCGCTGGACGAAATGCCTGAAAACGCGGTCGTTGGCAGCTGTAGTTTGCGACGCCGTTGCCAAATCCAGGCAGCCTACCCACACCTGGAAGTGAGAAATCTTCGCGGAAACGTCAATACCAGACTTTCGAGACTGGATAATGGCGACTATGATGCGTTGATTCTAGCTACGGCCGGGCTGATGCGACTGGAGTTTCATGATCGAATTCGGCAAAAACTGGATACCGAGCTGTGTCTGCCGGCGGTAGGACAGGGGGCTGTTGGTATTGAGTGCCGAGAGGGAGATCAAGACACACTCTCATTGATTCAAGAATTGGCGGATGAAGATGCCACGACTCAATTATTGGCCGAACGTGCAGCGAATGAGCGGCTGGGAGGCGGTTGCCACGTACCGATCGCAGTCCACGCGGAAATTCACGGAGAAACTATGTGGGTTAGAGGCCTGGTGGGTGAGTTGGATGGGAGTAAAATTCTACGCTCTGAAGCCACAGGCGCTGTTGCTGAAGCCGAGAATTTGGGGCAACAGGTAGCGGAGCGTCTTCTGCATCAAGGGGCGCAGCAAATTCTGGATGCAGTCTACGCGAATTCTTAGGTTCCAGTTCTTGAGCAGGGGCTGATTGAATGTTGGCGGGCTTGAGGATCTCAGAAGAATATGGTCAGTACTAATGCCGCAACACTCTCTGGGAGTGCCGTGATCGTAACCCGCCCTGGTGCCAGGGGTAGAGAGTTGGTGTCCGAACTGTCGGAGCTTGGAGCAAGAGCGATGCTTGCTGAAGTATTGATCATTGAGTTACTGCCCAAGCGCCCTGAGCTCAGGGAGGTGATTTCCCAGCTCGAACAATCTACTCTTCTCGTTTTCGTCAGCATACACGCAGTAAGCGCGTTTGCTGAGGCTATGTCTGCAACGGATCGTGCACTACCAGCTGGGATTCAGTGCGCCGCGATCGGTGCCGCAACGGCTTCAGCCTTGCAACATCATGGAATGCAGGTCGACTTTGTCCCTTCAGAAGAAATGAACAGTGAAGCGTTGCTGAAAATGTTCGATCAGACGTGTTTTGCAAAGAGGCCAGTCGTCATTTTTCGCGGACAAAAGGGTAGAGAGCTGCTCGCAAACAGTTTTAGTGAGTGGGGTGCAACCGTAATAGAAATTGAGTGCTACCGGAGACAATACAAACCCCGCGATTTGGCAGAACAGATCGCGGCGCTGGAGGCCGGTGAAAGGAGAGCTGTTATTTGCACAAGCGTTGACCTGCTGGAAGCTCTCTTGCAATCGCTGAGCCTGCCTCAACAGCAGGTTGTTTTTCGTAGTGACCTGATAGTTTTCAGCGAGCGGATCGCTGCAGCGGCTAGAAAATTAGGGTTTCATTCTCAATTCGTGGTGGCGCCAACGACGAACAATGAAGGATTAATCCGTGGATTGATGTCAATTCATGCCAACAGCAGATATTCCTGACTTTGACTGCGGATAGCAGCTGTATAATTTGGCTTTATCGGGGAATCGATGTAATTAACGGATTATTTCGCTCGTTCAGCTTGCCTTAAGTGGAAGCCGTGTCCAATAGTGAATACAATTCCGGTTTTAGCCGTGGGGAAGTGCAAAGGAAACAAATTGCTACTTTGCGACGCGACAAATTCGGTTGTACCTGATGTGGCCCGATAAGAGACAAGCCCAAAGAAGGAGATTTTTGTGAGCAATAACGAAAAAGACGCGAATCAGAAAAACCAGGACAAAAAACCGAAAACTTCTGAGTCAAACAAAAATTCGACTGCTCCGAAAAAAAAACGTGGCAAGAAAAAAACCGGTGCCCGTGCCTCGAGAAACAATGATCAAAAGACCTCTAAACGTTCAGAAACTACTATGACCACCAGCGCAGACGCGAATACAGCAACACCAAAGGATGCAGCTCCTGCTAACACAGAGGCTGTCGCTGCAACTGCCGTTTATCCCCCTCAACCAAGCCAGTCTTCAGGGAAGGGTTTGGGTTGGCTGGCACTATTCGTGAGTTTGGTCGCCTTGGGCGGTGCTGGCTACTCATGGTATCAAACTGCGGTAAACGCTAAGTTATCTGGTGGAGAGCAATCCAACCGTATAGCCAATATTGAGCAAAGAGTGGATGACTTCGGGCAAGAGCAGTCTGGTGTAGCTGGTTTGATCGATCAGATTCAACAAAGAGTGAGTGGGGCCGAAACGGGTGTCGCGGATCAGGTTAGTCAGGTCAAGCAGCTTGTGGGTTCGACCGAAACGGCGTTGGTTTCGCAAATCAGTGAAGTAAAGCAACAGCTCGCCAAGTCCGAATCGACAATGGGCGATCAAATTAGCGAGGTTAAACAACAAATCGCGAAAACTGAATCTGCTGTGAGTGAACAGATTCGGGCAATTCGCACCGAAAATACCGAGCAGCAGGCCGCTGTGACGGAACAAGTTGCGGCAGCTGATGCAGGGTTGCAGGAGCAGACCTCTGTTTTTCGAACGGAGTTTGATCAGCTTACCTCTTCCATCGAAGCGCTACGTGGGGAATTAGGAACCAGTATTAGCGGCTGGACGCTCCGAGAGATCGAACATTTGCTGGTAATGGCGAATCAGCGGCTGCAGCTGGGGAGTTCGGCCAGCGATGCACAAACTGCTCTTTCTGCTTTACAGATCGCGGATCAACGTTTAAAGGAGCTGGATGATCCGAGAACGATCGAGACCCGTCAGATATTGAGCGCTGAAATGGCGGCCCTTTCGGCGATTGAAGCACCCGATATCACCGCGATTTCGAGCAGCATTGGTTTGCTTTCCTCGACTCTCGGAGATTTACCGATGAAGGGAACGGACAAGCCCGCAGGTCCGACGAAACCGGAGTCTGATGGCGCGGCACCAACCGGCGCCACCGCGCAAGAAAAAATTACCAACGCGGGTAGAAGCTTCTTAACCGATTTGGCAAGTCTGGTGCAGGTAGAAAAGGGTGGAGAACCAATTCTTGCTAATATCGCCCCCGAAATTCAAACCATGCAGCTGGCTCAAGGCCAACTGATTCTAGAGGCCGCCCAGGTCGCACTGGTAAGAGAGCAGGCAGATATTTTCACTGAGCGACTCACTGCTGCCGAAGCCTGGGTAGGAAAGCATATCGTTGCGGAGAGTCCACAGACTTCAAGTTGGTTGCAACAGCTGGGTGAAGCGAAACAGGTCCCGCTCAGTGTCAGCTATCCTGATATTTCTGGATCACTCGCGTCACTGAGAAGTGTGATCGGGACGGAGGGATAAAGTGAAACTTGTTATTTTAATTCTTCTCTCGCTGACCGCAGCGATTGGCTTGGCGATGTTCGCTATGGAAGATCCCGGCTATGTGGTTCTCTCCCGAGAGCCTTACACGGTTAGATTGCCGTTGGCACTATTCATTTTGTTTGCGCTTGCGGCGTTCGCAATACTTTATCTCCTCATCAATTTTATTTTTAGCCTGTTTGCTGCGCCAAAAAAAATCGGCAAATGGAATAAAGGTCGTAAGGAGATGAGTGCGCAGCAGCACACCATGAAGGGCTTTGCTGGATTAATTGAAGGCGAATGGTCCCAGGCAGAAGGTAACCTGCTGACCAAGCTGGATCATAATAATGCCGCTTTAATGAACTATCTCGGGGCGGCTTATGCGGCGCAACAACAAGGACAGATAGAGCGACGAAATCAGCATCTTGAAACTGCACTAAAAGCGCATCCGAATCAGGAACTGGCAATCAAACTAACCCGTGCTCGAATGCAATATCAGGCCGGTGAGTTGGCTGATGCGCGAGCACAGTTGGAATATTTACGCCTTAGTGCTCCGAAAAGTGTGGCGGTAGCACGGCTGCTTTCCGACGTCTATCAGCAGCTTGGAGATTGGCCTGCGTTGGTTAACTTGATGCCAGCACTTGGAAAGATGAAAGCTTTTCCAGATGAAGAATTTGCCGCGCGACAAAAGCTGGCTTTGGAAAATCATATAGAAGCGCCGGCGCTGCTACAGGGCGATGGCACACGTATCGAAGAAACATTTAAGGCGTTGCCTCGGAAGTCAAAGAAAGAGGCTGCAGCCTTAGGTAGCTACGCCAGGCAGCTAGTGCGATCTGGTGAAAACCAACGCGCAGAAACTGTGCTGCGAAAGTCGCTAAACAAAAACTGGAATGAAGATTTGCTGGCAGTCTATGGTGCCACCGAGACTACCCATGTGAAGGACCAGATCAAGTTGGTTGAAACCTGGGCCGCGAAACATGACAAAAAGGAATCGCCAGCTTACAAGCTCGCAATGGCGCGATTATTGCAGAGAAACGATCAGCCAGAAGAATCACGAGATCTCTATGCAGCAGTAGTGCAAGAAACCGGCAGCGCTGAAGCGATATCGGAATTGGGAGAACTGCTGGAGCAAATGGGAGATTCAGAGTCTGCACTTCTCGCCTATAAGCAAGGAGTTAGAGCCCTTGGCGGTGGAAGTGCGCTAGCGCCCGCGATCAGTCAACCCGATACGCAGTTGATTGCGCTGGATGGGAGCGCCGATTCATCGGTTGCTGAATCGACGATGCCGGTGGTTGCCGATGCGGTTGTTGAGGCGAGCATCGAAGAAAAGCCTGCGTAGAATCTATCAGGTTTCATCATACT
Organism: Acidiferrobacterales bacterium; assembly: GCA_019633985.1. Taxonomy (GTDB): domain Bacteria; phylum Pseudomonadota; class Gammaproteobacteria; order Arenicellales; family Poriferihabitantaceae; genus VYFG01. Next base: position 24,250 of record JAHQWE010000140.1, read on the forward strand.
GCTGACTAAATTCCCAGTGTGCCTGTCGCGTTTGTCTAACGTCCACCACTGCATTCAGTGCGGTATTACTGTGTTGACAGGTGGAATTTCTACAGTCAGAAATTAGCTCTTGTTTGAAAACGGGTTTTCGTAAAATATGTAGCTGGTGGAGTAATCACTAAACTCGAAATACACCTTTTTCTCTCCCGCATCCGCTTTCAAATTCTGATTGGCGTCGTAAATGCCGTAGCCAAATCGATAGGGTCGGGGAACACTCCCTTGTGTCGCTACCGCAGTAGAAATCTTGTCAATTTCGATAAAGCGATTGACCAGTTTTTCTCCCGCGTAGATATCAAGTACACCATCAGTGCCCGTCCAGTTTTGTACCGCTCGACCAAGCTTATTTTGCGTTTCCTGGGTGCAGCCAGCGAGAGCAATCAAAATACCGGTGGTAAATATGATCCGGAAGGGGGTGTTTTTGGATAATTTCAAATTCTTCGTCATGGTTTGATATTCAGTAGAGGATTTACGGCGGATTACATCACAGCCACGACTTCAACACATCCGTCTGACAGCAAACTACTTTCTATTTATGCCCCAATCTAAATAATCTGGATCATCCATCTTTATGTCGATATAAAAGGGCTCTGGAAGAGAGTAAAATACCCATAGAAAAATAATGGTGCCGCGGGCTGGTCGCAAGAGCTGCCACCATTAGCGAAACGAAGTTCGCGATTTTTAACCCAGGAATCAATGCATTGTATTTTGGTTCTGCCGGGAGCTACCGACGACCCTGGTGACTTCCGTTCTGTCTTACGAGGCTTATCTTGCTGGAAACCTATCAAAAACATGTGGCCGAAAGGGCTGAAATGGGCATCGTTCCAAAACCACTTGATGCAGATCAAACCGCTTCGCTGGTGGAGTTGCTGAAATCTCCTCCGGCAGGCGAAGAAGCACAGTTGCTGGATCTGATCAGTAATCGCGTACCTGCGGGTGTGGACCAGGCGGCTTATGTCAAAGCTGGCTTTCTGACCGCAGTCATGCGAGGAGAAGCGACTTCTCCGCTGATTGATCGCAAGAAAGCGGTGGAACTGCTAGGGCTGATGCATGGCGGCTATAACATTGCCGCATTGATCGAAGCGCTTGAAGACGATGAACTGGCAGCAGGAGCTGTGAAAGCTTTATCGCAAACGTTGCTCATGTTTGATGCATTTTATGACGTCAAAGAAAAAGCAGACGCTGGCAATTCGTATGCCAAGACTGTTATTCAATCCTGGGCTGATGCAGAGTGGTTCACTGATGAGCCTGCGGTGGCGGAAAAAATCACGGTAACGGTATTTATGGTGCCCGGTGAAACCAATACAGATGATTTGTCACCGGCACCGGATGCCTGGTCAAGACCAGACATTCCTCTACATGCTCTAGCTATGCTGAAAAACCCGCGTGAAGGTTTGGAAGACAACCCTCTCGCCAAGCTCGAGGAGCTCAAGAAATTGGGGCATCCTGTTGCCTACGTGGGTGATGTTGTTGGCACAGGGTCTTCAAGAAAGTCGGCCACAAACTCTGTGCTCTGGTACACCGGAGATGATATTCCCGGCATACCAAACAAACGCGCAGGGGGATATTGCTTCGGCGGCAAAATCGCACCGATCTTTTTCAATACCATGGAAGACTCAGGTGCGTTGCCAATCGAAATGGATGTCAGCAAGATGGAGATGGGCGACATCATTGATGTCTATCCTTATGAGGGTAAAGTTTGCCGTCACGATTCCGGTGAGCAAATTAGTTCTTTCGAATTAAAGACAGATATTCTGCTCGACGAAGTGCGAGCGGGCGGCAGAATCAATTTGATTATTGGCCGTGGCCTGACAGCCAGAGCGCGAGAGTGTCTTGGCCTAGGTGAAAGTGAGGTGTTCAAGAAATCTGCGCCGCCAGTTGAAAGTGACAAGGGTTTCACCCTGGCCCAAAAAATGGTGGGTAAAGCTTGTGGGCTGCCAGGTGTTCGACCTGAACAATACTGTGAGCCCAAAATGACAACAGTAGGTTCTCAGGACACTACCGGGCCAATGACACGGGATGAGTTGAAAGATTTGGCGTGTCTTGGCTTCCAGGCAGATCTGGTAATGCAGTCTTTTTGCCATACCTCCGCTTACCCCAAGCCGGTGGATGTCACTACCCATCATGAGCTGCCGGATTTCATGATGAATCGTGGTGGTGTCGCCCTCCGACCAGGTGATGGCATTATTCATTCCTGGATGAATCGCATGTTATTACCTGACACTGTTGGCACAGGCGGTGATTCCCACACCCGTTTCCCTTTGGGTATCTCGTTCCCCGCGGGATCTGGTCTGGTGGCCTTTGCAGCAGCAACAGGTGTGATGCCACTGGACATGCCTGAATCGGTGCTGGTGAAGTTTTCCGGCGAAATGCAGCCCGGAATTACACTCCGGGATTTGGTGCACGCCATTCCTTATGCGGCAATCCAGCGCGGGTTGTTAACGGTGGAGAAAGAAGGAAAGAAAAATGTTTTCTCTGGCCGGGTTCTGGAAATTGAAGGCTTGCCTGATCTAAAGGTTGAACAAGCTTTTGAACTTGCAGACGCCTCCGCAGAGCGATCGGCGTCCGGCTGCACCATTAAGCTCAACAAAGAGCCAATCATCGAATATCTGCAATCCAACATTGTGATGTTGAAATGGATGATGAGTGAGGGTTATGGAGATACGCGCACGATCACCAGAAGGATCGAATCTATGGAGGAGTGGCTGAATAATCCGGAACTACTAGAAGCGGATGCTGATGCAGAATACGCAGAAGTAATAGAAATTGATCTCAACGAGATTAAGGAACCGATTCTTTGTGCGCCCAATGATCCTGATGATGCCAGGTTGCTCTCTCAGGTAGCAGGCGATTCCATTGATGAGGTATTTATTGGCTCCTGTATGACCAATATCGGCCATTTTCGTGCTGCGGGAAAACTTCTACAGAAGATGGACAAAGTGATACCTACTAGAATGTGGGTGGTACCTCCAACAAAGATGGATCAGGCGCAGCTCGTGGAGGAAGGCTGGTACGCCGTGTACGCCAAAGCGGGTGCCCGGACAGAACCACCCGGCTGTTCGCTATGTATGGGTAACCAAGCGAGAGTCGCTGATAACTCCACTGTGGTTTCCACTTCAACACGCAACTTTCCGAACCGGCTGGGCAATGGCGCAAATGTCTATCTGGCATCGTCCGAACTGTCAGCGATCGCGGGAGTGCTGGGGCGACTTCCTACCGTCGAGGAATATATGGAAGTCGCCGCTGAACTCAATACAATGGCGGCAGAGGTTTATCGTTACCTGAACTTCAACGAGATTGAGCACTACCAGTTAGCGGCGAATTCTGTCGTTCCGGAGCAGAGTCTCGCACACTAGTCGCTGGATTTTTGAATGTCTCGAAGTCTGGTACCAGGCTTCGAGACAGATCATCTCAGAGAACCGAGACGTTGTTGGCATCTACGGGCGGCTCATTGGTTATACGGGATTCAAGTCTTTTTCATGAATTGTTCTTTCCGCATGCGATGCGGGTTACTATTGGTGCCGTTTCCGTCTCCCGCCCTATAGACCTACTCATCTCACTCGATTGAAACCCGTTACCTATTCCGCAGCAGATTTTGGCTTTGGCCGAGACGATATTAGTTCGGCTGCGCTCGATGTGGTTGACGGATTGCAATCAGCAGGCTTTGACGGTTATCTGGTGGGAGGGTGTGTTCGCGACCTTTTGCTAGGTCGATCGCCCAAAGACTTTGATGTGACCACCGATGCGAGCCCGGAAGAAGTCAAACAATTATTTCGCCGCTCCCGCATTATTGGTCGACGATTTCGCATTGTACATGTCCGATATGGTCGGGAGATTATTGAGGTTGCGACCTATAGGGCTAATCCCAACAACGGGAAGAAAAAGAACTGGCTGAGCTGGGCTAAGAAACCCTCGAAAACAGGAAATGGCCGAATATTAGACGACAACGTATATGGCACCATCGATGATGATGCCACCCGGAGAGATCTGACCGCCAATGCGCTTTACTATGATCCCAACCAAGATCAGGTGTTGGATTTTGTCGGCGGTGTTCAGGATATTCAAAATAAACAGCTAAGAATTATCGGTAAACCGAATGAGCGCTTTGCCGAAGACCCGGTAAGGATGCTTCGGGTACTGCGATTTCAAGCCAAACTGGATCTGATTCCGGAGAAAGCGGTCTCGGATGGCATCAAAAAACATCGAGGGCTGATGCGTGATGTGCCTGCGGCGAGGATGTTTGATGAAGTGCTTAAGATGTTCCATCATGCACACGGGGTAAGAAGCTGGGCGCTGTTGGTGGAATACGAAATTGCCGACTACTTGTTTGCCCAAACTATTTCAGCGTTAAAGCACAGTGAAGATGAACGTTGGCATCACTTTATTACGCTCGCTCTTGAAAATACTGACCGGCGGATCAAACAGGACAAACCCGTTATTCCAGCGTATCTCTATGCAGTGCTACTGTGGCGCTCATTTCTTCATCGACTCGATGGCATCGATAGACCCAAAGCTTCGCAGAATGAGCGTATATGGCAGGCAGGTGATCGAGTGTTTGCCGAGCAGTGTCGAGCGGTGGCGGTACCAAAACGAGTCAGCGGGCCAGCAATTGAAATTTGGCAAATGCAGTGGATGTTGGAAAGGCGCAGACCAAAAACGATTCAGCCTTTGCTAGATAATCGCCGTTTCCGTGCAGCGTACGATTTTTTGTTACTACGCTCAAAGGTGGAGGACGCTCCTGTTGATCTGGTGGACTGGTGGACCCGAATTCAGGATGTTGATGCGGATGAGAAGGAAGCGATGATCAGTGAACTACGGCAGCAACCGCAGACACAACCTCGTTCTCGCCGTCGACCCCGCCGCCGAAAATCAAGATCTAAATCTGGCAATACCGCTGGTAACAAAGGGCAGGTTCAGAGCTGATTCATTTCCTTTCGATGCATAGAAAGTATTTGGACAGCGCTCATTTCTATTTTGATTTCCGGGTTGGGTTTGTCCTTTAAGTGAAGTAAATAGTTGAGTGAGTCGTGGCACAATATTTCCAAATTCATCCTGACAACCCGCAGCGCAGACTGATACATCAGTCGGTAGAAATTCTTCGTAGGGGCGGAGTAATCGCCTATCCAACTGACTCCAGCTATGCGCTGGGGTGCACAATTGGTAACAAGGACGCGATGGAGCGAATACGCCGAATTCGCGATGTTGATGCCGATCACAACTTTACATTGGTCTGTCGGGATTTGTCCGAATTGAGTGTTTATGCCAAAGTGGACAATGACATGTATCGGTTGCTGAAGCGCTTTACTCCCGGGCCCTATACCTTTATTCTCGCCGCGACCCGGGAAGTGCCACGGAGGCTTCAGCATCCAAAGCGCAAGACGATCGGACTTCGTGTGCCCGATTTTCCGATTGTGGGCGCACTCCTTTCCGAACTCAACGAACCTTTGATGAGCTCTACCCTCATCATGCCTGGAGAATCTTTACCGTTAAACGATGCGGAGGAGATTCGAGAGGTGCTCGAACACCATGTTGACATGGTAATTGATGGTGGGCCGTGTGATCTTGCCCCCACTACCGTAGTCGATTTGGTGGAGGGTATCCCCACAGTAATGAGATTGGGGAAGGGCGATGCGGAAGCATTTTCCTGATCCCCTTATAACCAGTACTCTAGCTAAACCGAAGATCTGTTACTTTTAACCATGTCGTCGAATTCACAACCATCTACCGCAACTGGTAATCGCCGGGTTTTGTCCGGGATGCGCCCTACAGGAAAATTACATCTGGGTCACTATCACGGGGTGCTTCGTAACTGGATACGCATGCAGGAAGACTACGAGTGTTTTTTCTTTGTGGCGGACTGGCATGCTTTAACTACACACTACGATGATCGCAGTGTCATGAATAACCACGTCTGGGAAATGGTGATAGACTGGTTAGCGTCCGGTGTGGACCCTGAAAAGTCGACGATGTTTATCCAATCCCATGTGCCGGAGCATGCGGAGCTACATCTCCTTCTTTCGATGGTCACTCCACTTGGCTGGTTGGAGAGAGTACCAAGCTTTAAAGATCAGCAAGAGAAGTTAAGAGAAAAGGATTTAGCAACTTACGGATTTCTTGGTTACCCGTTACTGCAATCTGCCGATATTTTGATGTATCGGGCCGGACATGTTCCGGTTGGAGAGGATCAAGTGCCCCATGTCGAGCTGACCCGTGAAATTGCAAGAAGATTCAATCACTTTTTTGGCAGGAGTGCAGAATTTGACCAGCAGGTAATGGCTTCGATCAAACAAATGGGTAAAAAAGCTGCTAAACGGTTTCAAGGTCTCAGACAGGGCTTTACCGAGCAAGGGGACAAAGAGGCGTTGGAAACGGCTCGACAGTTAATCCTCGAACAGCAAAATATTAACCAAAGTCAGAAAGATCTGCTGCTGGGTTATTTAGAAGGGCGTGGAGTCACGCTTTTACCCGAGCCTGCTGCCTTGTTGACCGAAGCAGCGAAGATGCCCGGCCTTGATGGCCAAAAGATGTCAAAGTCTTATGGGAACACCATTGCGTTGAGGGATGATCCTGCCAGAGTTGAGCAGGCAGTTAAGGTGATGCCTACAGATCCCGCTAGAGTCCGTCTTACTGACCCTGGTGATCCTGCAAAGTGTCCGGTTTGGCAGTTGCATGAAGTGTATAGTGATGACGACACTAGGCTATGGGTAGACAAAGGGTGTCGCAATGCGGAGTTCGGTTGTTTGGAGTGTAAAAAACCTCTTATTAAGAAGTTACTTGAAGAACAAGAGGTAATTCACGAAAGGGCCAAGGCTTATGTGAAAAACCCTGAACGAGTTCGTGAAGTTATTGCAGAAGGAGATAAGAAAGCGCGTCTTGTTGCCAGCGAAACGATGCAGATTGTGAGAGAATCCGTGGGCACGATTTATCAGTAACCACAGGCAAAAAAGGGCTCTATGAACCAGCCAGAAAATGATCAGGACGAGGCAGTAGCGGCGGTAGGTTCAGAGACCGAAAAACAAAAACAATTGACCCAATCCGCAGAGCGGGAAGTGGATTCTGACGCGCCCGGCGAACACAGTAATGATGCGTCTGAAGTGGTCGGTCAAAGCAATGAAACGGATGCAAATAGCGTTACGCAGCAACAAACCACTGTTGCAGAAGACGAAAACGAGGAGGCGCAGAATATTCTGATCAACGGAGAGCTTCTCGATAAGCTACCGGACGATTTGTTTATACCCCCCGATGCGCTGGAAGTGTTTTTAGAAACTTTCCAGGGACCTCTGGACTTGCTGCTATATCTAATCCGCAAACAAAACCTCGATATTCTCAATATCCCGGTCGCGAAAATTACCAGTCAATACATGGAGTATGTTGAGCTGATGCGTCATTTTCGCCTGGATCTCGCGGCGGAATATTTGGTGATGGCTGCCACTCTTGCGGAGATTAAATCCCGCACTCTATTACCAAGACCGCAAACCGAAGACGAGGGAGAGGAAGAAGATCCTAGAGCGGCACTGATCAGACGATTGCAGGAGTATGAACGCTTTAGTCAGGCAGCACGGGATATTGATGATCGACCTCGGGTAGAAAGAGAGTTGTATCTGGTGAAAGCAGAATTTGAAGACCATGCGCCAGTGAAAGTAGAAGCTAGGGCGTCCTTAAATGATGTAGTTGTAGCGTTTCGCAATGTGATGGAACGAACGACCAATAATAAAAACTGGGCGGTTGGACACGAGCGCCTGACAGTGAGAGAGAAAATGACGCAAATCCTGGACCGCGTACGGAATAAAGAGACGATGCGGTTTGAAGATTTGTTTGATCCCGAAGAAGGGCGTCTGGGTTTGGTAGTCAGCTTTATGGCTGTGCTCGAGCTGTGTCGCGATAGCATGCTGATCGTTGTGCAAAACGAACCCTTCGCACCTATCCATTTAAAAAGTATTGCAGGCGAATAACGCGATGTCTAACGACCTGAAAAATATTATTGAAGCAGTTTTACTGGCCGCAGACAGTCCAGTAAATGTAGCAAGAATCCAGTCGCTGTTCGAAGAAGAAGCCACTCCCGAAGCAGCACAAATTAAAGAGTGTATCGAAGAACTAAAGAAAGATTGCGAAGGCCGGGGGATTGAGCTTCGAAAGATTGGAAGCGGCTACCGATTCCAAACTCAAGAAAAGTATGCTGATTATTTAAGAAAACTGCATGCGACTAAACCGCCAAGATTGTCTCGTGCGCTGCTTGAAACCCTCGCAATTGTCGCCTATCGACAGCCGGTCAGTCGGGGAGACATTGAAGAAGTGAGGGGTGTGGCCGTGAGTTCTGACATCATGCAGCGGCTGATTGACCGTGAATGGATTAAGCAGGTGGGTGTTCGTGATGTGCCAGGCCGCCCGGCGCTTTTCGGTACAACACCTGAGTTTCTCTCTTACTTTAATCTGGAGTCACTGAAGGATTTACCTTCGTTGATGGAGCAGCGTGAGCTAGGAGAAATTGCTGGCGAGATGGAAACGCCTTTACCTCCTGAGGTATTGGCCGCTCTGGAGAATCCAGATGGTGAGCTGGAAGAAATCGAGGGCAGTGAAACTGAGCCCGAAATAATCGATGATGGGGCAAAACCAACAGAAAATCAGGAAAAGAATGTAGAGGAATCGGAATCTAGTGAGTCGAATGAATTGGAGCCGATAAGCAACGAAGATTCAGACACCCTTAGCGTCTCCAGAGTCGCGGATCTCGAAGAAGAGGAACCGGAACAAGAGCTGGGCGACTCTCTTGCCGCGACCGGATCGGAGAACGAACACGCAGTAAAAGAAGCTGACGAAGAAGAACTGCTCACATTAGCCAGCAAAGCGCCCGAGACGGATTCACTGTCTTAACGTCTTCTTAGTGCCGAATCTTCCGTTCATCTAATGATGAAATCTTCAGGTGCCCCAGGTGTTCGATTACAGAAATTCCTTGCGGATAAGGGACATGGCTCCCGCCGAGAGATCGAGGGCTGGATTTCTGAAGGTAAAATTAAGGTTGATGGCAAGGTTGCACAGCTGGGCGATCGAGTTTCAGAATTAAATCGAATAAGTATTGATGGCAGGGTGATTCGTAAACGAACGGATCCGATGAAAGCCCGTGTGCTCGTATATAACAAACCAGAGGGCGAAATCTGCAGCAGAGATGACCCAGGAAGGCGGCCGACAGTATTCAAGAGTTTGCCAAGATTACGAGGTAGCCGCTGGGTAATTGTCGGCAGGCTGGATATCAATACTCGAGGAGTTTTGTTATTTACCAACAGTGGAGATCTGGCAAATCGGTTGATGCATCCATCCTATGGACTCGAACGAGAATATTTGTGTCGGGTGTTTGGTAAGGTGGAAGAATCTACGATCACTCGTTTAAAGCAGGGCGTCACCGTGGATGGAGAGACCACGAAATTTTTGCAGGTAAAACGTCAGCGTGGCGAGGGCAGCAATACCTGGTACAACGTGATTGTCGGAGAGGGACGCTATCGAGAAGTCAGGCGAATGTGGGAGGCAGTCGGTTGCCGCGTCAGCCGTCTAGTGCGAGTCCGCTACGGTAATGTCGTACTGCCTAGAAACCTTCGCCAGGGAGAATGGAGCGAACTCAAACCAGCTGTGGTGAGACAGCTCTTCGCTGAGCCGGCGCTGCCGGGGGAAGAGACGACTACCAAAGCGGTTGATTTGGAGCATAATTCGGCCAAAAGTGGCAGGAAGGCTCGATCAACAACGAATTCGCGATCTAGGGCAAATGCCAAACGAATTAGTGCGGGAACCACCCCGGAAGGCCGCAAATCAGGACGGCGAACGAATCGAAAAAAGTTTTCGCCAAAAAAACCGTCCGGTCGCCGCAATTAGAGTCCCACGGCAATAAGTTGGGAGCCTGCTAAAAGTCAGGATAGGTTAGGTAGAAACCTCTTGACTGCCCCTGACTTAAAAACCTGGCCTTCACCAGGTTTTTCTCGCCTAGCAGGTCAACGATGGGGAAGGGACGATCAGGCGCTCAGAGAACGCAATCGATTGTTGAGCCGTTTCTTTAGGCGAGCGGCCCGATTTGCATGATGCAGACCTTTAGAAGCAGCACGGTCGATACGCGCTGATGCGACCTGATAAGCGGCCTTTGCTTCTTCAGCATTGTTATCCTTGATTAGCTTCAGCAACTTCTTGATCGCGGTGCGAAGTGCAGAACGCTGGCTCATATTGTGGATTCGTCGCTTGTCGTTTTGACGAGCTCGTTTTTTAGCTTGTGGAGAATTAGCCAAGATTTTGTCCGTACAGTTAGTGATTCACGTGGTTTAACAGTTGGATTCGCATTTGAACCGGGCTTTCGACAGAATAATCGAGCTAAAGCACACGGCAGTTTCGTTACAAATCAGGGGCGAAAACTCTATACTCGCACCTTGGAACAAAATGTGCCGCATCAGTGTTCATAAGCGACCGCGGAATATCGTCAATTTTGGCTTAAAAGTCAAGGTTACTTGATGATTCCACGTACTTTTTCAACCGCTTTCAGTTATGGTTGAAGGCAGCGCAAGAAATCGGCAAATTTAGCAGCATGCCCCAGCGATTTATGCGTTTTTTGCCCGTTTACTGAGCTGATGGCATTTGTCCACTTATCTTTTTAGTTACTCTCACCAACAATCAGATCACATGTCGAGCCGTATCTTAAAGTCTACCTCTGTAGTCGGCTCCATGACGTTGTTGTCGCGCCTGAGCGGAATGGTGCGTGATGTGGTGTTCGCTCATCTGCTTGGCGACAAGGACGCTGCTGACGTTTTTTTTGTAGCTTTCAGGATCCCAAATTTTTTTCGACGAATCACTGCGGAAGGAGCGTTTAGTGCAGCCTTTGTGCCAGTTTTCACTGACTTTCGCGAAAACAGGTCCGAGGATCAAAACTCAATCTTTATCCAGCTGATGCTGGGGCGTTTTGGCCTTATTTTGTTGCTCATCACCTTCCTCGGAGTCTTGGGTAGCGAATATCTGGTCTCATTGCTAGCCTGGGGCTTTAAGGGGGATCCGCAAAAATTTCAACTGACAGTCACCGCTACCCAGATCGCATTCCCCTATCTGTTTTTCATTTCCCTGGTCGCGATGGCCGCAGGTATGTTGAACACCTGCGGCAGATTTGCGGCTCCTGCGGCTACGCCAGTGTTACTCAATGCTTGCCTGATCTTCGCGGCAATCGTGTTTGTTCCGCTGTTTACTGATGCGCCCATCGCTCTGGCTTTCGGTGTATTGCTAGCTGGCGTTGTACAGCTTGTATTTCAAATTCCGTTTCTAAGAAAAGAAAAATTAACGATCCGACCTCGTGTCAGGGCTAACAAAGAAATGGCGGTGGGCGATAGAGGTGTTGCTCAGGTCTTCAGGCTCATGATCCCTGCCATTTTTGGCGCTTCTGCGGCACAGCTGAACGTCTTGATCAATACCGTACTAGCGTCATTGATGACTGCTGGCAGTATTTCTTGGCTGTACTACTCCGATCGTTTGATGGAGTTTCCTGTAGGAGTATTTGGCATTGCCCTGGGAACAGTTTTACTGCCCAATCTTTCTAAAAAATATACCAGTCAATCAATGGCTGCTTTTGGTAAAACCTTGGATTGGGGTATGCGTTGGGTTTGGCTAATCTGTATTCCGGCAACAATCGCGCTTGTAGTACTGGCAAAACCACTGATTGCGACTATTTTTTATCATGGAGACTTTTCAGTGGAAGGGGTGCACCAAGCTTCGCGCAGTTTGATTGCCTTTAGCCTTGGCTTGATTCCCATTGTGATGGTAAAGGTTTTGGCGAATGGATTTTACGCCCGTAAAAATACGCGAAAACCGGTGAGAGTAGGCATGATTGCAGTGGCCATTAACATAGCGGTCAGCCTTTTATTGTTTTACCCATTGCAGCATGTTGGGCTGGCGTTGGCGACAAGTGTTGCGGCACTTGCGAACGCGTACTTGTTATACTCCGGACTGCGTGCGGAGCAAATATTAACCGATCAACCAGGTTGGTTTTCGTTTCTTCTACGTGCCTTTGCAGCTTCTCTGGTGATGGGGCTGATTTTATATTTCGGTGCTGGAGATGTTGACCAATGGGTCAATATGGAGATTTTCCGAAGGGTTTTAAAACTGCTATTACTCGTCCTGGCCGGCGGTATTTCCTACTTTATATTGTTATTCTTGTTTGGACTGCGTGTGAATATGATGTGGCTTGACCGGGAGTCAGAATGAAACTGGTGCGTTCGGTAGAGTCGGCGGATGTAAAGAATACGGGTTGTGTTTTAACAATCGGAAACTTTGATGCTGTGCACAAAGGACATCAACAGATACTCGACAGGTTGAATGCGCACGGGCAGGCACTGGGGCTTCCTACCATCGTCATGACATTTGACCCCCACCCAGAAGAATACTTTGTTAAAAGCGATGGGGCATCACGACTAACAGATACCGGAACCCGTTTTTTTGCATTGCAGGAAGCGGGAATAGATCTGATGGTGTCATTGCGTTTTAACCGGCAGCTAGCGGAAACCACCGCGGAAGAATTCGTTAGCGAGAAACTGGTCAAGCAGTTAGGTGTGAGATTGATTCTGGTAGGCGATGATTTCCGTTTCGGCAAAGATCGACAGGGCGATTTTTCTGTTCTGCAACGGTTGGGAAGGGAGCTGGGCTTTACGGTTGAAGATACGAACACCGTGCTCGCAGACGGTGAGCGAATTAGCAGTACTCGTATCCGTCACTTATTGGAGGCTGGGGATCTGGCCGCAGCAGAGCAACTCTTGGGCAGGCCTTACAATCTCGTTGGAAGGGTGATTTACGGACAACAACTGGGGCGTCAATGGGGCTTTCCTACATTAAATCTCGCGATTCATCACAAACCGGCACTCACTGGCGTATTCGCTGTTAAGGTGAAGTGGAAGAGTAAACAACAGCCGGTCTTTGGGGTCGCTAATTTAGGAAAAAGACCGACCGTTGGCGGGCTGCAGACTTTGTTGGAGGTGCATCTTTTTGATTTCGATGATTCACTCTACGGTAGGCGTATCTGTGTCGAATTCGTAGAGAAAATTCGGGGAGAGCAAAAGTTTGAATCGTTTGACGCGCTGAAGGCGCAAATCACCAAAGACGCTGATCGAGCGAGAGAAATTGTCGCCTCAAGAGGAGAGAAAGTTTGAGTACGAACCGCACCGGGTTTTACATCTTTTGTTTGTTTATTGCAGCATTGATTGTGGTACTGGATCAGTACACCAAACACATCGCCTATGACGCACTGTTTGGTCGCAGCGGTATTGTCATTTTGCCAATTTTCAGACTAGATCTCGTCTTTAATGAAGGAGCCGCATTTGGCTTTCTCGGTGATGCGGGTGGTTGGCAGAGAATTTTGTTTATCGCTATTGCCGCTATTTTTTCCATTGTGTTGCTCGTTTGGATTTGGAAAGAGCACCGCAAAAATGCCTGGTTAAGTGTGGGCCTCGCCTTTGTGCTCGGTGGTGCTATCGGTAATTTGATTGACCGTGTCGCGGCAGGCTATGTGATCGACTTCCTCGTTGTCCATTATGAGCAATGGTACTTCCCTGCATTTAATATCGCAGATATCGCTATTACCGTTGGTGCTATTATGCTAATTATTGATACCCTGTTTTTTTCCGGAGACGGCGCTTAGTTGTAGTATGTGATGATGCAAGATACCAAAGAATCAGAGATGCAGGTTGTTCTCGCGAATCCCCGAGGTTTTTGCGCAGGTGTTGATCGCGCGATTGAGATTGTAGAGAGAGCGTTGAGCAAATACGGTGCTCCCATTTATGTGCGGCATGAGGTGGTGCATAACAAGTTTGTAGTGAATGGATTGAGAGAAAAAGG
>JAHQWE010000141.1 GCA_019633985.1 Acidiferrobacterales bacterium
ACCTGAGGGTTTGGTTTCTTCTGCATGGTGGTCGTGTTCTTCGCGCACGAGGGAGAGTGGAATCAAACCCGCTAGTAGCGCTACAGATCCTACGATAAAGGGTGTCCAGCCGTGAATGCCCACCCAGCCCACAATCAACGGCCCGGCACCAAAGCTCGCTGATAATATGCTGCCATAGATCGCTACGACTCGCCCTCGACTGTCACTATCGGCATATTTAACCACCCAAGCTTCACTCAGGGTAAAAAGCACGGAGATACTCATTCCCTGCAACAGTCTCAAGACAAACCAGGCTTCTAATGAGTCAAACCACTTGTAACAAAGCAGTACCGCAATCGTGACCCATACGGCGATAAAACAGGCTCTCCGTGCTCCAAACCGTTGAGCGAGTGCGGGGATAATAGGAGAGAAAACAAGAATACCTAATGGCCCCATGGCTGCATTCACGCCGATCATGCCTGACGAGACACCACGATCCTCCAGGATCAACGAAAGAAGGGGATAAGAAATTCCGAAGGCAAAGCCGAACACGCTAATCGCCGCGCAGGCGGCAATCAGGTTCTTTTGATTATCCCTCATGGTTGGATTTTTATGGCAATGACGTGTTTCTCTGAGTGTACTGGAATCACTACTGACAAAAACCCGTCATCGAATGTTTAAAATCCGATATGATCTTGATATGGATACAGCACCAACAATCTCTTCAATCGGGACGCTCATTGGCGATCCTACACGAGCCGTGGTGTTGGCGAATCTGCTGGATGGTGCGGCCTGGACGGCGGGAGAACTGGCAAAATCTGCGGGGGTAACGCCGCAGACGATTAGCAGCCACTTGCGAATGCTTCTGGATGCCGGGATATTGCACGGTGACTCCCAGGGTAGACATCGTTACTTCAGGTTGGCGACCCCTGAAGTCGCAGCGATGCTGGAGAGTTTAACTGCACTTTCGAGTTGGCATTCCAGCAATCAAAATCGAATTAGCAAAAGACCCATCCGTGTTCCGGATCAATTGCGAAGAGGCAGAACCTGTTATGACCACCTAGCCGGTCAGCTTGGTGTGTCAATTTCTGACGCTATGATAGAAAAGGGCGTGCTTGCCTACGGAGATACCGAGTTTAGGGTCACCATGGAAGGGGCCGATTTTTTTCGTGAGCTGGATATTAATTGTGATGAATTGAAACAGCAAAAGCGCAAGTTTGCGCATCAATGTCTGGACTGGAGTGAACGTCGGTATCATATTGCCGGAGCACTTGGTTCCGATATATTGCGTGTGTTTGAACATCGAAAATGGATTGCTCGCGAGAAGGGGTCGCGCGCGGTGTCTGTCACCAGAGCTGGCGCCCAACACATCCGTCGTCTTCTCGGTGCAGATTGTTTGAATTTTTAGCCTTTTGGTTGGGCTCTGCAGGGTGGGGCCCGTGAGACGGGTGAGGCAGTTGTGGCGGATCAATAAAAGCGGGTCAGTTTGATTTAGGCTGGTGGAATTCCGGCCATTTCACTTTTACCACGTCACTTTGACTGGATAGGGAATAGCATTGATCAACAATAGGGGGTTTACCCCGCGCTGGCAATTGTTCCGCTCTCTCCTCCAGCGCCAGGTGCATTGATTGATATGCAGTGGTGGCAATGGGCGTGAGCAGTTCGTAAAGGTGTGTGCAACTCATGGTCCTGGGCATTCTTTGTCGCACCTCTCTTAACCATCCGGCGCCAATTTGAATGCCTTCCAGCTTCGAGAATTCCTGTTCGACATCGCGGCACAACTGATAGGGCGTGTCATCCATCGCGACATCGACCTGATGAATGAGAAAGTTCAGGTCCAGTGTGAGACGTAAGCTCATTCGATGGACAGGCTCCCCAGGTTCGATGCCGTCTTTTTCATGGTTTGGGAACCAGATCGGTTTGGTATCCAGCAAATGTGCCTCTATTTCCCACAGCCCCCTCTCATTCTGAAAACCGAGGCAGCGGACTTCTCGGGTATGCAACGGTGAGCGATTAGGAGATTCGGGTAACGGCATAGTATGTGGCGTTGAAAATTGGGTAGGTTTATTGTCCCATGGTTGTGGTTATGCTTCTCGATATCAGCCACCTTTGTATTTCGCTGGTGCCTTCATAAAGCTGTCCCACACGGACGTCTCGATAGATACGTTCAACCGGAAAGTCACGCAGATACCCATAGCCGCCCAATACCTGAATAGCATCGCTACAGATTTTTTCGGCGGTTTCTGATGCAAAAAGCTTGGCCATGCTGGCTTCGGTGAGGCAGGGAAGACCATCGTCCTTGCGTTGCGCCGCATTCAGTACCAGTAATCGGGCCGCTTCTAACTGTGTTGCCATGTCCGCCAGTTTGAAGCCGGTCCCCTGATGTTCGATCAACGCTTTTCCAAAGGCTTTTCGCTCCTTGGCATAGTCGAGAGCGGCGTCATAGGCTGCTCTTGCCATGCCAACACATTGCGCTGCGATCCCGATCCGTCCAGATTCGAGATTCGCCAAGGCAATTTTATAACCTTCGCCTTCCTGGCCAAGCAGGTTGCTCGCGGGAACCTGGCATTGATCAAGCACAATTTGCGCAGTATCCGAAGATCGCTGCCCCAGTTTTTGCTCCACACGGCTCACCTGAAACCCAGGATTATCCGTATCGACAATAAACGCGCTGATGCCGCGTTTACCCGCTGTGGGATTGGTGACCGCAAATACAATGGCGATATCCGCGTTTTTCCCTGAAGTGATAAATTGCTTGGTGCCATTCAGAACATATCCCTCACCATTTTTCTGCGCACGGCTGCGGATCGATGAGGCATCCGAACCTGCCTCCGGTTCTGTCAGACAAAAGCAACCCAGTTTTCTACCTGAGGCAGCGTCGCGGAGATAGTGTTCCTTTTGCCATTCATCGCCAAAGGTCAAAAGAGGGCCGCAAACTACAGAATTATTGACGCTTAAAATGGTGGAACATGCGCCGTCCGCCGCGGCGATTTCCTCAAGCGCAATGGCAAGGGACACCATATCTGCCCCCGCGCCTTCCCAGTCAACCGGTACCGTCATACCAAAAATGCCCAGCTCAGCAGCGCTCTTTAATTCTTCAGCAGGAAACCTGGATGATTGATCACGCTCAGCCGCACCGGGAGCAAGGACTTCCTGGGACCAACCGCGTATGCTATCTCTAATGAGTTCCTGTTCTGAAGATAAATTCATTAAATCAATTATTTAAAACACTTAATTAATGTTTTCTATCGCTACAGCAGTGGCTTCTCCGCCACCAATACACAGTGCCGCAACCCCTGTTTTTAGGTCATATCTCTTCAGTGCGTGCAGCAATGTCACTAAAATGCGAGCGCCAGACGCGCCAATGGGGTGGCCTAACGCACAGGCTCCTCCATGGACATTCACCTTAGCTGGGTCAAGCGCCAGATCCTGAATTGCTGCCATGGTAACCACCGCGAAGGCTTCATTTATTTCATACAAATCGACATCGCTTACCGACCAGCCGGTTTTTTCCAGACATTTTTCAATCGCGGTGACGGGCGCAGTGGTAAACCACTCGGGCGCATGGGCGTGGGTAGCGTGAGCAACTATGCGGCCCAGTGGTTGTAAACCTCTAGCTTTGGCGTCGTGTTCTGTCATTAGAACCAGTGCCGCGGCGCCATCAGAAATCGAGCTTGAATTTGCCGCGGTCACCGTGCCGTCCTTACGGAAGGCGGGCCGTAAGTGCGGTATTTTCTCTACCTGTGCATTAAACGGGGATTCATCCTGATAAACGACAGTTTCTTCTTTCCTATTAGTTGAAGTTACTTGTGTAACTTCTTGATCAAAATAACTATTTTCAACGGCACTCTTGGCCCTGCGTAGAGACTCCAGTGCAAATTCATCCTGTTGTTCGCGGCTAAATTCAAAGCTGTCTGCGCAGGATTCGGCGAAGGCGCCCATCAATTTACCTTTGTCATAGGCATCCTCCAGGCCATCCAGAAACATATGATCCTGTGTAATGCCATGCCCCATTCTCAGACCGCTTCGTACTTTGGGAAGCAAATAGGGGGCATTACTCATACTTTCCATTCCCCCTGCGACCATAATATGGTTGGTTTCTGCGATCAGCAGATCATGGGCAAGCATGACGGCTTTCATACCAGAGCCGCACATTTTATTAATAGTAGTGCACCCGGTACCTAGAGGTAATCCAGCACCGAGGCTCGCTTGTCTGGCAGGCGCCTGACCCTGACCAGCGGACAGTACGTTACCCATGATAACTTCATCCACTGCCTCACTGGTGATATTGGCCTGAGACACGGCCGCCTTGATCGCTGCAGCGCCAAGTTGTGATGCGGTCAAGGAGGAAAGGGCGCCCTGAAAAGAACCCATTGGGGTTCGCTTTGCTCCCACAATGACGATGTTTTTAAGTGACATTGAGCTTTAATTTAATTAATTAATGCACTGAATTTAAACGAAAATATTTTTTAGTTTAGAAAAACTATCGATCACTTTGGTCGGGCGTTGCGTCCAGTGATCGAACTTCACGGCGTTATTTCTCTGAATCCAGATCGCTTTCATATCAACTGACACCGCACCGCAAACATCAAACCCATTGCTGGAGACCAGCCAACAGTCTTCTCTGGATGCGCCAGAGGAATCCACAAAGTGCTGATACACCACCGGGTTAGGTTTAAAAGTCTGTTTTGGGTGAACACTGACAACGCCGGACAGATACGGCGTGATTTGCGCATGGTCCAGTAAGGCGGATAAATCTGTCGGGCGTCCGTTTGAAAATGCATACATCTCTATTCCCGCGGATTTGAGCGCTTCCAGGCCATCCATAACGTCATTGAAGGCCGGTAGCTCCAGATATCCATCCATCAATGTTTTCTGATCAGCCAATGAGATATCACATTCCAATTGATCACAACAATAAGCAAGCGCCTGTTGGGTACAAATGTTGAAGTCCTGGTAGTGTCCCATCAGCCCGTAGCGCCAGGTGTATTCAAGCTGCTTTTGCCGCCAGAGATTCGAAAAAGTGACCGCGTTGTCTCCAACATGCTGACGCAATGCGGTCGTGACACCAGCGGTATCGATCAGCGTTCCATATACGTCAAATGCGAGAGTAGTCATAACGAAGGGGCCTGGCAGATAAAAATCAAGTTTGACATGACGTTTACGTAAACGTCAATCGCGAGCATGCGCTTTATTCCATGTGACAAGTAGCTCTAGTTTCGCAGAGAAACAACCTCGTCGCATCCGATAAAAATCAATTTTTAACTTGATCTATTTGCGACGCCTTACATGTCATCAAGCCGAAGCCTAATTTTCGCACAGAGCAACGCATTTGATTAGCAACGGTTCGATTGCCAAATTGGTCGCCTGGAATGAGTTATGAAGGAAGACAAAACATCAGAATTAGAAATTAACTGCGATGTACCTAGGCCCAATCTGTCGGAGAGGATGGATATGTTGTTTCTCACGGTTCCAACCCACTTGAAAGTTCATTGTTTGAATTGTGCCACTCGTCCTTCAGCCCTGCTATTCTCCTTCGTCTAATCGTCCAATCTCACTGGGAAGAGGAGCCCATAATTTCAACTCACTGTGAACTATTTGGGTTGAATAACTGTGCAATAAACGAAGCCATGATCGAAGTACATCCAGTCACTCCAGCTATCGGCGCCGAAATATCGGGTATTGATTTTCGATCGACCGTCACGACGAACGAGTACGAAATGGTATACCAGGCATTGCTCGATCACTTGGTGGTATTTGTTCGTGATGTCCAGCTCACGCCCGGGGACCATCTCGCCTTTGCCAAAATGTTCGGTCAGCTAGACAAACCGCATCCGGTCTACCCTCATGTGGAGGGTTTTGATCGCATTGTATTGCTTGAGAATGATGCAAACCGACCGCCTGACACCAACAGTTGGCATACTGATTTGACCTTCAAACAGGAACAACCCTTTGCCTCTATCCTGGTCGCCAGGGAAGTACCTGCATCAGGCGGGGATACCTTGTGGTCGAGCAATTATGCGGCTTACGAACGATTGTCGGATGGTATGAAAAGGGACTTAGCGAAGCTAGACGCAGTACATGATTTAGGGGATTTTCGTAATACCGTCGCGATGAACAAAGATGGCCAAAATACGTCGGAACAGCTCAAAGAAGGGGTGAATCTTTTTGGCTGTTACATCCGACCGTTGATCGGTACTCATCCGATAACGGGGCGACAGTTTCTGAATTTTAATGAGGCATTTGTCTCCCATATCCAGGGGCTGACCACTAACGAATCCAACGCGCTGAAGCAATATCTCTCGAACCATATGAACAAACCGGAAGATCAAGTGCGCTGGAGATGGAAAAAGAATGACCTGGCGATATGGGATAACCGCGTGACGATGCATTATGCGGTTGCGGATTATTTACCGCAGTTTCGTCAGATGAATCGTATAACGGTGGTGAAAGATTGTAGGGAGGAATTGGCGTGAACGATCGGTCGCGACGTTTCTAATTATCAAGAAAAGTTGGTTGTGCTTGGTGGCAGTCAAGAACCCCGATAGGTAGAGTAGCCAAATGGATTCAACAAAAGCGGCACATGATAGTGTTGGGTTGGATCAACGATGGTAAACGCGATTTCTACATGCGGATAAAAAGTTCGTACACCGCTCTTCTGATAGTAAGCCGATGTCTGAAAAACTAACTTGTAGTCTGCTGCGATGGTTTGTTGATCTGTGCTGGTGCCAGATGCTTTCCATTGGCTGATTCGTCCGTCTGAATTTGTCTTGCCTTTGCCTTCTTCGACCCAAATTTCGTTGATTGATCGAAACAAGATGGCGTTCACTCCAACAGCGGGCTGACCAAGAGAAGTATCAAGGATGTGGGTGGTGATTTGATTCATTAGGTAATCAGTTTTTCCAGTCGAAGTAGCGTGATTTTATGTTGTTCAGCGGCCGCAATGATGAGTTCCTGTTCGGCTGTGTTATGAATTCTATTTTGTATGCTAACTAGCATCTCTTCGGCACTTTTGCCCGTTGCGCAAATAATAAAGATAAATCCGAAGCGGTTAAGATAACGCTGGTTTGCAACGGCAAGGTCTTGAATAACTTGATCAGACGCATATTGAACATTAGCCTGCTCTTCACGCGCAATCTGATGGGTGGCTTGATATTTTTTTTTCAGAGAAGCTGGGTCCCCAATTTTAGGATGACCGTCAAATGCTTGAAGCCAATCGTCCTGTTGCATGTCCTGCCAATTTTTTGTGGCGGAAAGTAGAAGTGCGGCCAGGTCCTTATAAGGTCTGTGCGACACTGTCAGTCGAGCCCAGTTTTCTGCGCTACAGCACTGTAACATCGCCTGGATTGCCTTCGCCTCATCGAGGCCGTTGAATTCAGCGAGATTCAAAGACTTTTTCCTGATAGGTTGGATATCGGATCAGTCTATCAAACTTGTTGACCATTTGGTCAAGTTTGTGTTGTATTCAAATGCTACCGAGTTCATTTATCGGGATGGATGATTTCCCAAAATGACTTCTACATTTACATGTCAATTTATAAAGAAACTAACAATGGCTCTCTCTGCACATCGAGGTGAAATCCTGCACTTTCTTAGAGATCCAGTTGAGCATGGAGAATCTGCTATTCAGCACTTGAAAGATGGTGTGTTGGTGATTGATGAAGGAAGGGTAGTTCAGTGTGGAGACGCAGCGAAGTTATTACCCCATTTACCCGATGATGCGCGCTTGTCCCACCACACTAATGGGCTAATTGTTCCTGGCTTTATCGACACCCATGTGCATTTTCCTCAGGTGGAGGTGATGGGTGCATATGGTACTCAGCTTTTGGATTGGCTTGAAACACATACATTTCCCGCTGAGAGAAAATTTGCTGACAGGCAATATGCCGATGAAGTGGCACAGTTCTTTCTGGATCAATTGCTAAAAAACGGCACCACCACGGCTTTGGTATTTGGTACTGTGCACCCACAATCTGTTGACGCTTTTTTTACTGCCGCGGAACAAAAAAATCTGCGAATGATTTGCGGCAAGGTGATGATGGACAGAAATGCCCCAGAATACCTGCGAGATAGTCCAGAGCAGAGCTATTATGAGAGCAGAGAACTGATCGAGCGATGGCACAAAAAAGACCGGCTTAGATACGCAGTAACGCCCCGGTTTGCACCGACTTCCAGCGAAGAACAGCTTCAAAAGGCCAGTGATTTATTGAAGGCTTACCCCGATGTCCACTTTCATACCCATCTGGCAGAAAACAAAGAGGAGTGTGAATGGGTGGCCTCCTTATTTCCAGACGATCGTTCTTACCTGAGCGTGTACGACCGATTTAAATTACTTGGACGACGGTCTGTATTTGCCCACAGTATCTATCTCGATAAGCAAGACTGGGCCAGGATCGGCCAATGTGGTGCTGGTGTCGCCCATTGCCCTATGTCGAATCTATTTATTGGAAGCGGTTTGTTTGATCTTCAGGCCGCAAGATCTTCGAATGTACATATTGGACTAGGGACAGATATCGGCGGTGGAGACAGTTTCTCTATATTGCGCACGATCAACGAAGCGTACAAGATACAACAACTACGCGGCGAAAACCTTTCTCCGTTCGAATCTCTTTATCACGCAACGTTAGGGGGAGCCAAAACTCTCGATTTGGAAGGAGCGATAGGAAATTTTGAGGAAGGACGAGAGGCCGACTTTGTGGTGCTGGATTACGCAGCAACCCCTTTGATTGACTTTCGGATACAACATTGTCAATCCCTAATGGAGCGATTATTCGTGATGCAAATGTTGGGGGATGATCGTGCTATACGACATACGTATATATTGGGAGAGCGTTATTGATGTGTGAAAACCAGGATTGAATAGTACAAAAGAACTAGGGAACCTCTGATCAACACTTGAACTACCTATTTAAGTCAAAAATAGTTCATATTTTCGCTGCCCGCAGGATGCGGTCTGTGAGCCACGGAGACCTAAATGTTGCAAAGCTTAGCAATGATTGGTCGTGGTTCCGGCGTGTGGCGACCGGCTGGTGCAATTACGCGTGTTTCGGGTCTCATCCGCCTACGCCTAATTTAATATTTGTATTTGATTTCAATCAACCGTTGAGCCAGTAATAGTTGAGGGGTCTACTTCCTCTGCAGTTTTTAGCTTTCCAATCGGAACTTCAGCGTAACAAGCGCGATAGGCTGGTACTTTACAAACGAGAGTCACTCTGTTGTTCTGTTTATCGACAATTTTGGCACCGATGTTTCCATATGCATTCGAAAAAAATGTTGCCCTCGAATTTTCTGGAATAACATATCCATCTGTGAGATCTTTGTGCATTTGCGATCGAAGATCGCTCAAACTGCTTTCAATTGCGCTTTTAACAGCAGAACTTTCATTGCCAAGCCAGTAGCGTTTGCTTCTCTTGAATTCAGATCAGAAGGTGTTGAGTAAATTGATAAATATGATCGAGTTGATCGAATATCTTTACTCAAATTCGAAATAAATAAAACACTCACAAAGATCTGATCCAGATCAATATTAAAGTTTGCTGATGCGGTGATAGAAATTCCCATTGTATTAAGATGGACTTTATCTGACTTTACAAACTCAGGTTTAGAAGGATAAAGTGTCTGATCAAATGCCGATACCAGCATCATTTCTATTTCTTTCGTAAGGCCTAACTGACTAATATCGCTGTTCACAAGGTTTAACATCTCCCGTGTGGATCGAATTTTCCCCCTAGTGCTAAGCGCAGTAAGTCCTGCACCTACTATTCCAAAAGCCAGCAATCCAGCATTGGCCCCCTGATTAATCAGGCCCATATTCGGCTGAATATGGAGTTTTATCTTATCGGTATTTACATTCCTATAAATTGATGGATCGAAATTGCTTACGCTTACGCAACCGGTGGTGAACAAGCCAATAAGGACTATACGAAAAAAATGACAGATACTTTTAATGTTGTGAGGAGGTGCTTTCATGTTTGATAAGGTATCGAGCGAGAGACCATGATTGTCACTAGGTCATTTCAGGTAACTTGCAGTTGATCCCAGCTAATTGAGCGGTGAGTAAAATGTTGAGAAGTCTTAGCGCTATGTTTTCAGTCTAATTAGAATGTCGGGTTACGTATCTGCAAATCTATTGAGTCGCACGTGGACTCCGTCTCGCTTTATTTTCCTTGCTCGCTGGCAATTTGCAAAATCTGAGCCGCAATGGCAACAGCCACTTCCATCGGAAGTTTACCAGCACCAATATCCAGACCAATCGGACAGGTTAATCTATCCAGCTCCAGATCGCTGAAACCCTTTTTTTTCAAGCGGTTTCGAAACTTGGCAGACTTTGATTGAGATCCTATCAGGCCACAAAATTGGATATCTTCTCGGCTTAAAACGGCTTCGCAGAATTCGAAGTCAGATTCATGGCTATGGGTCATTACTAGATAGAGTGAGCGAGGTGGGCTGCCTTCTATTGCTTGATGAGGACTATTGATCACGAGTGGCGAAACATTGGAAGGTGAGCCTAGTTCTGTGTAAGCCTTCATCAAGAGGTCGGCTCTTTCGTCCAACCACATCACCTTGCAAGGAAGTTCTGCTAATACCGTTGCCAGTGCTCTTCCGACGTGTCCCGCGCCGCATAGAACAACCTGAAATTCACAACGAGGAAAGCATTCAAGTAATAGCGTTACACGGCCGCCACAACATTGGGTTAAATCTTCGCCCAGCGTGTACTCTTCGGTTTCGGCAGCCGGGCGGTTTTCGACCAAAAGATCTCGCGCTCTATCCATCGCTTGATATTCCAGGTTGCCACCACCAATGCTGTCAAATATTTGATCTGCTGTGATTACCATCTTCGATAGCTGGCCGCGCGGTGCGGAGCCTTCCACTTTGAGAATGGAAACAAGTACGAACGATTGATTGAGCTTTTGCAGGTGGGTTAATGCGTCAATCCAATTCATTGTTGCATTCCCGTTTCATGGATACAGCGTAAAACTTCTTCCGGGGTCGCGGGAGCGTGCAAAATCGGAAAGCTTTTTGAACCCGATGCAGCAATGATCGCGTCTCGTATCGCACACCACGCAGAAATCGCCAGCATCAATGGTGGCTCACCCACGGCTTTAGAGCGAAACACGGTAGGTTCGCTGTTCGCGGCATTCTTCAAAAGGGAGACGTTAAATTCGGCAGGCGTATCACTGATCGCAGGAATTTTATAAGTTGCGGGGCTGTCAGTCAGCAAGCGCCCGGATGTGTCCCATTGCAATTCCTCACAGGTAAGCCATCCTAATCCCTGGATAAATCCCCCTTCAATTTGTCCGATATCGATGGCCGGATTAATGGAATTCCCGACATCGTGCAAAATGTCGACTCTGCTTAAACGGCATTCTCCCGTTAGCGTATCGATTATGACTTCAGATACGGCAGCGCCATTGGCAAAGTAGAGAAAGGGTCTGCCCTTTGCGGTCTCTCGGTCGTAGTGTATCTTTGGGGTTTTATAGAAACCGGTCGCAGAGAGAGACACTCTGCCCATCCATGCCTGATGCGCCACTTCGGCAAACGTAAGTGATCGTTCTTCGACAAATACTTCTCCATTTTTAAACTTTACGTGATCCAAGGGCACGTCATATTTTTCTGATAAAAACTGAATGATACGATTTTTAATTTTACGGGCCGCATTCAGGGCTGCCATGCCGTTAATATCAGTGCCAGAGGAGGCGGCCGTTGGTGAAGTATTGGGAACTTTATCTGTTTGTGTCGCGGAGATAATAATATTTTCTGGTGATACCTGAAACTCCTCCGCAACGATTTGGCTGATCTTTACCATCAGCCCCTGTCCCATTTCTGTGCCGCCATGATTCAGGTGAATACTGCCATCGCTATAGACATGCACGAGCGCACCTGCCTGATTCAGATGTGAAACGGTAAATGAGATTCCGAATTTTACTGGAGTCAGTGCTAATCCTTTTTTGATAACAGGATTAATTTCGTTGAAAGCCTTGACTGCCTCTCGCCGATTCCAATAATCCGCGTCGACCTCCAGCTGATCAATTATGCGTGGCAGAGAATAGTGATCGACCTCCTGATGATAGGGGGTCAGGTTTCTGTCGCTCAAGTTATAGAGATTGCGTTTGCGTATTTCGAGCGGATCTTTTCCGAGTGTGTAGGCTATTTGGTCGATCACCGCTTCCACGGTAATCATGCCTTGGGGGCCGCCAAACCCTCTGAATGCGGTATTCGAAACCGTGTTGGTTTTACAGCGTAATCCTTCGATTCGAATATCAGGTATGAAGTAGGCGTTATCACAATGAAACATCGCGCGGTCTACGATGGCATCCGACAAATCAGGGGAGTAGCCACATTGTCCAGCAAGGCGATAGTCAATGCCTAAGATTTCCCCCTGGTCAGTGCAACCGACGTCGTAACGATTCAAAAAGCTATGACGCTTACCGGTCATTACCATATCATCCTGGCGTGATAGTCGGCATGTCACCGCACACTGGTTGCGCAACGCGAAAATTGCTGCGATACATGACCACGCTGACCCCTGGGTTTCCTTGCCACCAAATGCGCCACCCATCCTTCGGGTAACGACTTTGACCTGGTTCATGGATAATCCCAGGACTTCGGCAACCAGCTTTTGCGCTTCCGTCGGGTTTTGGCTGGAAGTATGAACCGTGATGCAACCATCTTCCTCAGGGATGGCAGTGGATGCCTGACCTTCCAGATAGAAATGCTCTTGACCACCGACGCGCAGTTTACCTTGAAATCGATGTTTGCTTTTTGCAAGTGCCGTATCCGCTTCTCCTCTTTGCATGGTATGCGGGGGGCGAACGAAAAATTTTTGATCGATCGCTTGTTGCAAATCAAGCACTGGAGTCTGCAGTTGATACTCAATATTTGCGAGAGTTACTGCTTTTCGTGCGCGCTCATGGGATGTGGCTAAAACTGCAAATATCGGCTGGCCCACATACTCGACGAGGGAATCAGTGAGAAGTGGATCGCCAGGAAATACGGGGCCGATATCAATTCCACCAGGAATATCAGATGCTGAGATGACATCAATAACACCTTGTGCTTCTAACACTGGTTGCAGATCCATCGAAATGATTTTTCCCGATGCGATACTGCTACGCCCAACGCATGCGTATCGCTGTCCAACCAGTTTCGGCATATCTTCCACATAGGTCGCCTCCCCGGTCACATGTTTGCGAGCGCTGTCGTGGGGCAGGGCGCTACCTATTCTAGAAGTATCTTCCACTTCAACTATCCACTCTGGTTGCGATAGATGGATCAGACATTTCTAAAAGAAAACGCTTAAGGAGGTTCTTTGCGACCCTGGTACGATAGCTACTGGACGCGCGGGCATCGCTGATGGGGGAAAAATCCTGCTCAATCGCATCGGCGGCCAACGCAATAGTGTATTCGGTCAGATCGCCATGATTGAGAACGGATTCACACCGGGAAGCACGGCAGGGAATGGCGCTCATACCGCCGAATGCGACTTTAGAGTCTAAAATTCCTGTGTCTTGGGTATCCGAAAGTGTGAGCGATATCGCCATACACACTGCTGAAATATCGTCGTCGACGCGTTTCGATATCTTATAGATTCTGAGGAGTTGATTAGGTAATGGAAGAGGTACTTTGATGGAAACGATAAATTCGTGATCCTCAAGAGCAGTTTTTTTGTAATCAATGAAAAAGCTATCTATGGTAATTTCTCTCTGCGTATCGCCTAATTGCAAACACAGTGTTGCGCCTAAAGCGATTAACAGCGGCGGGAGATCTCCAATGGGAGACGCATTCGCAATATTCCCTCCGATCGTCGCTTGATTGCGTATTTGATAAGAACCAAATCGATCAAAAATTTCAGCAGTCTGTGGCCAGTGTTCGGTGAAGAGGGTTTTGCATTGTTCAAGTGTAACGCCGGCGCCGATTGTCATACTTTCCTTGCTCTCATCGACTTCCAGGAGTTCAGTGACTTGATCAAGATAGATCATGAGAGGAATAGACTGCAATTTTTGTGTCACTTCCAAAGCAAGATCGGTACAACCTGCGACGAGTGGTGCTTCGGGAAATTGGCGAATGTAGTTATTCAATTCAATGATGTTTTTTGGATGCATCGAAGAAGCGGTATTTTGTGCCGAAACAGCATCTGCGATGAACTCTAAATCGTGACAGGTTGACTGTGTTGCCCGGCTAAATTGGTCTCCCGCTATCGAATCTACACTCGCGAGGGTTGCATCGATAATAGGCCGGTAGCCGGTACAGCGGCATAAGTTTCCACCAAGATGGTATTGTGTTTTGATTCTTAGCTCTGCTTGATTCAGGCTACCTAAAGACTGTTCTATCGCTTTGTACATAGCAAACATCGACATGACGAATCCAGGAGTACAAAAACCACATTGTGATCCATGTAGATCGACCATCGCCTGTTGAACAGGGTGAAGTTCGTTACCGGAAGCTAGATGTTCCACTGTGATCAACTGTTTTCCCTGCAATGAACCAATAAAAGTGATGCAGCTGTTTACAGCGCGATATCGCAGTGCCTGACCCTGTTTTTCTGCAACAACGACAGTGCAAGCTCCGCAGTCGCCCGATGCACATCCTTCCTTTGTGCCACAGAGCTGGAGTTCGTCCCGTAAATAGCGCAACACGGTCGTGTCTGCTGGGCGATCGGGCAGATCAATTTTCTCTTGATTGAGTAAAAACTGGATCACGATAACCTGGAATCCTGACTATTTGGTCAGGATACTATCAGAATTTGGATTGGTGAGGTTGTTAAGGCTGCGCTATCGGCTAATCGCAGTTATTGACGATTGGCTTAGCATTAGAAGAAATCACAGCAAAAAATACCTAAGGAACCTCTGCAAAAGTCATGAACGGACAGCTTGAGCGAAAAATAACCAATATCTGCGTTGCAAAACTTCGCAATAGCCGTGCTATTACGTGCGTTTCGCGCCTTGATTTTGATCATTTTTCATCTCAATCTGTCTCGCCTCGCCGGCCGCACCCAGACTTATGCAGAGGTTCTTTAAATCGTAATCGAACCTTTCGACTTGGCGTCGATGGAAAAACGAGCGGTGCAATTCATTTTCATCATAAGGAGATCCCATTTATTTCACCTCACTTAAGATCCGCTCCTCATAAGGACTGTAACTTGCTCGCCGAAAGCGTGTGTCTACGTTGTAACTCAGGCAAATCTACATGAACCAACTCCCCATCTTTCACCTTCCATGTTCCACCAACCATCACCGCGTCGGCTCGGTCTGCACCGCAGAGCACTAATGCAGCCAGCGCATCTGCCGCACCGGAAAATCGCGGCTGATCGAGCTTAAAGAGAGCGATATCAGCTTGTTTGCCCACTTGAATTTCTCCAATATCGTTGCGGCCCAGGCATTCGGCCGAGCCTGTTGTGGCAAAGCGAAGTGCGTCCAGGTGCGAGATCCTGGCAGAGCCGTATCGTAGTCTCTGCAACAGCAACGCTTGTCTGACCTCCTGGATCATATTAGAGCCATCGTTGGATGCTGAGCCATCGACACCGAGACCAACGGGGCTGCCGGCTGACTCCAAATCCAGAGTTTTACATTGACCTGAACCGAGGACCATATTGGAGCTGGGGCAGTGTGTAATGGCTGTTTTTGCTTTCCCTAATCGTGTGATCTCGTCGGCATTGAAAAAAATACCATGGGCCAACCAGACATCGCTGGATAACCAGCCCACTTTTTCCAAATAGTTGAGGGGGCGGAGACCAAACATCTTTTCGCAGTAACTGGTTTCATCTTGAGTTTCTGCCAAATGGGTATGCAGTCTGACATCATGTCGGCGCGCCAGGTTCGCGGTCTCTGACATCAACGCTGTCGAAACGCTAAATGGAGAGCAGGGTGCGAGCGCAATTTGAATCATGGCGCCTTCGGTGGCGTCGTGATAGCGGTGTATGACTCGTTCACAATCCGAAAGAATCTCGTCTTCGTCTTGCACTGTGGACTGTGGCGGTAGACCGCCCTGGTCTGCGCCGACGCTCATTGAGCCCCGGGTTAAAACTGATCGTATTCCAATTTTGTTTATTCCATCAATCTGAGCGTCGATTGCGTTTTGGGATGCCTCTGGAAACAGATAATGATGATCAGCCGAGGTGGTACATCCTGAGAGCAATAGCTCCGCGGTCGCCATTTCAGTGGCAACTTGTATCATTTCTTCGTCCAGATTTGCCCAAACCGGGTAGAGACTCTTTAGCCAGGCAAACAGCTCCTTATCCAGTGCGACAGGCAACGCTCGAGTTAAGGTTTGATAGTAGTGATGATGCGTATTGATCAGGCCAGGAAGGAGGACTGATTCGCTGGCATCTACAACCTGGTCGACAGGGGATTGGGGCTTATTACCCGTGGAGAGCAGTTCAACAATTTGGTCGTCTTCAATGACAATGCCGTTGTCTGCCGGTTTCGAACTGAGTATTGCCAGGGGTGACCGAATCCAGGTTCTCATGCTCACGTTAAAGTAAAGGTTTAATGTCCTCAGATTTTAGCCTAAACTCTTCGATGCGCTGACTATTTGGTCAGCTTTTATCAAACCTCTACAAAAACAACCGTGACTGATTCGTCAACACAATCCCTCTTACACCTGCAGGCGATGACTAAGTCATTTCCCGGTGTTTTGGCCAATGAAAAGGTGAATCTGACCGTGCAACAAGGAGAGGTTCACGCTTTGCTCGGTGAGAATGGTGCGGGTAAATCAACCTTGGTAAAAATGATTTATGGCATCTTACGCGCCGACTCGGGCGAAATCAGATGGCAGGGCAACGTGGTAGATATCCATAGCCCGGCGTTTGCCCGTTCGCTGGGGATTGCCATGGTGTTTCAACACTTTTCACTGTTTGATTCGTTGACAGTGTTTGAAAATATTGTTCTCGGCATGGATGTCAGAGATACCTCTAATTTACGCGATGAGATCGGTGAAATTTCCACCCGATACGGTTTGCCATTAGATCCAGATCGACATGTGTATACCTTGTCTGTTGGCGAACGTCAGCGTATCGAAATTATCCGTTGCTTGCTTCAACATCCTAAATTGCTGGTCATGGATGAGCCGACATCTGTTTTGACACCACAGGAGGTGGAAAAGCTGTTCGAAACGCTTCAACGGCTCTCGTCAGAGGGTATGTCGATTCTTTACATTAGCCACAAGCTCGATGAAATCAAGGCGTTGTGTCAAAGAGCAACTATCCTGCGCGGTGGCAAAGTTGTAGATTGTGTTGATATCGAATCAGAAACCGCCTCGTCCCTGGCAACGAAGATGATGGGCGAGGAGCTGGCGGCGTCTTCTCCAAAACAGCCGAACACCCATGGAGAATTGCGGCTCGAGGTGAATGATTTAAATTTAGATGCCGAGGATGAGTTCGGTATCCCGTTAAGGCACATACAACTGCAGGCCAAGGCAGGGGAGATACTGGGTATTGCCGGTGTTGCTGGTAACGGTCAGGATGAATTGCTGAGCGCGATTAGCGGTGAATCTGTGAGCGGAGATAACGCCAGCGTCGTGATTAACGGATTGGAAAGCGGCAAGCTGGGTCCAAATCAACGTCGTATGCTGGGGCTGGCTTCTATTCCGGAGGAACGACTTGGCCATGGCGCGGTGCCGGGAATGACCTTGGAAAGCAACGGGTTCCTAACCGCTTTCCGGCGACTTGGATTGTTATCCCATGGGTTTATTCAATCCAGAGCCAGTCGGGATTTCGCAAAAACAGTGATTGATCGATTCGATGTCAAAGCCAATGGCGAACAAGCAACGGCCTCTAGCCTCTCAGGCGGCAATCTGCAAAAGTTTATTGTGGGTCGCGAAATATCTCAAAATCCAGAGTTGTTGGTTGTCTCGCAACCCACCTGGGGTGTGGATGCGGGAGCCGCGCAAACCATCCATGAGGCACTGAGAGACCTGGCGACGAATGGCACGGCGGTTGTGGTGATTTCCCAGGATACCGATGAACTCATGAAAATTTCTGACCGTCTTGGTGCGATCTGCGGCGGTGTGGTGTCACCGTTTTATCCGACCAGCAGTCTGGGTATAGAGCAAGTAGGTTTATTGATGGCAGGAGCTTCTATTGATGCGTCAGTTTCAGGAGATGCCCATGTTGTTTAAGCTGATCAAAAGGCCGGAGCCATCAAAGTCGATGGTCTTTCTTTCACCCGTCATTGCATTGATATTAACTTTGTTGTCTGGTGTCATTTTATTTCAATTGCTTGGCGTAGATCCCATGGAAGCGCTGTACGCTTTTTTCATCGAGCCGCTGACATCGCGTTATGGATGGGGAGAACTCGGCGTCAAGGCGACGCCGTTAATTTTAATTGCTGTCGCGCTCTCTATCGGATTTCGTGCGGGTGTCTGGAATATTGGTGCAGAAGGTCAACTGACCTTAGGCGCGATTTGTGGTGGCGGTATTGCGCTCTTGTTCTATGATGTTGAAGCCTTTTGGGTTCTGCCGCTGATGATTGTAGCGGGAATCGCAGGTGGAATGCTCTGGGCCGGTATTCCCGCGCTACTGCGCACCCGTTTTAACGCCAATGAAATATTAACCAGCTTGATGCTGACGTACGTCGCTACGTTGCTGTTGAGCTTATTGGTGCATGGGCCGTGGAGAGACCCTGATGGTTTTAATTTCCCCGAGTCTAGAATCTTCAACGACGCTGCCACACTCCCCGTCATCCTCGAGGGCACGCGTTTACATATGGGGTGGATATTTGCGTTAGCCCTTGTTGTTGGGGCCTGGGTTTTGATGTCTCGAACGATTATCGGGTTTCAAGTGAAAGTAGTTGGCGAAGCGCCAGCTGCTGCGAGATATGCCGGCTTTAGTGTCAATAAGGTGATTTGGCTGGCCTTGATGCTGAGTGGCGGCGCGGCGGGTTTAGCTGGCTTGGTGGAAGTGTCCGGTCCCATCGGGCAGCTGTTACCCACCATTTCACCAGGATATGGCTTTACCGCAATTATTGTTGCGTTTGTGGGTCGTCTCCATCCAGTAGGCGTCCTGTTTGCAGGCTTGCTACTGGCTTTGTCCTACTTGGGCGGAGAATCGGCACAAATCTCGATGAACTTACCATTGGCAGTCACTGGCGTTTTTCAAGGGTTGCTGTTGTTTTTTCTATTGGCGTCTGACGTATTGATTCAGTATCAATTAGTGCGCAGATCTTCTCCTTCTGCGGTTACCCAGTAATATGGATATATTGATCGCCTCATTGCTGACTATCATTACCGCCGCTACGCCATTGGTCTATGCGTCGATAGGCGAAATGATTACAGAAAAATCT
The DNA here is from genome assembly GCA_019633985.1 of Acidiferrobacterales bacterium. GTDB lineage: Bacteria > Pseudomonadota > Gammaproteobacteria > Arenicellales > Poriferihabitantaceae > VYFG01. Next base: position 19,257 of record JAHQWE010000141.1, read on the forward strand.
GGTGTACTAAATCTGGGGGTAGAAGGCATGATGCTGCTCGGGGCAGTCTGCGGATTCGCCACCGTTCATTTCACCGGTAGTGAAGCTCTGGCTATCGGCGCCGGTATGGCTGCTGGGGCTGGGCTGTCTTTTATCTTTGCCATTTTGGTGCTTGGGTTTCAGTCGAGTCAGGTTGCCACGGGCTTGGCTCTTACCATATTCGGAATCGGCTTAAGTGCATTGTTGGGTCAAGAACTGGTTGGTATTGCGTATGATGGGCTGCCCAAGCTAGCGATTCCTCTTCTATCGGAAATTCCGGTACTGGGGCCACTCCTATTCAATCATGACATCCTGGTGTACGGCTCGATCGTCCTGGTCGTTTTTGTTGTCTGGTTTTTAAATCACACCCGTTCAGGTTTGATCCTGCGGGCAGTTGGTAATTCGCACGATGCCGCCCATGCAATTGGCTATCCGGTGTTACGAATCCGTTTTTTGGCTATTTTATTTGGTGGTGCAATGTCTGGCCTTGCTGGAGCGTATCTCTCTCTCGCTTATTCTCCGCTTTGGATAGAAAATATGAGCGCCGGACGAGGATGGATTGCGCTCGCATTAGTCGTTTTCGCAACCTGGCGACCGTGGCGCGTGATGATTGGCGCCTATTTGTTTGGCGGTATCACCATTCTCCAGTTACATATGCAGGCGCAGGGGGTAGGCGTGCCATCCCAAGTGATGTCCATGCTGCCTTACATCGCAACCATTGTCGTCCTGGTGCTCATTTCGCGTGACCGCAGCAAGATCAAGCTGAATGCACCGGCCTGTATTGGCAAACCATTTCATCCGACGTCCTGATTGTCTGATATGAGCTCGGTCTCTAGAAAGGTCACAGCACTGGGGGCAAAGAAAAGGGATGTCATCATCCGGGCTGCCGAGCAGGAATTCGAAAAGCACGGCTTTAGTGGGGCGCGAATGCAAAGGATTGCTGACATTGCCGGCGTGCCGAAAGCCAACGTGCATTACTACTTTTCTGGTAAACAAGCTTTGTATGATGCGGTGCTGACGAAGGTGGTCGATGTGTGGAATCAAGCGCTTTCACCGATCTCCCCAGGCGCTGATCCAGAACAGGTGCTGGATCAGTACGTGAGAATGAAAGTGGAATTTACCCGACTGTATCCAGAAGCAACCCGCATCTTTGCCCTGGAACTCTTACAGGGTGGCCAGCACTTAAGCGCCAGTATCGAAAATGAAACGCGAAAATGGACACGCGATCGCGCCCGTGAAATTGAAGGTTGGATACAACAAGGGAAAATTCTCCCAGTTGATCCCTATCATCTGATCTTTTTAATCTGGTCAAGTACACAACAGTTTGCGGAATCTGAAACCCAGATTAAATCCATCTATCGTCGCAAGCGCTTGTCAAAGAAGGATTATGAGCTTCTTGCCGACTCGCTGACTGTGATGGTTAAACGTATTTGCGGGTTGAACACAGAGCGATGATGGAAGGTTACCTGCACGAATGGCTGAACTTATTGATTCGCTGGATTCACATGATTGTGGGTGTTGCCTGGATCGGTGCTTCCTTCTATTTCAACTGGTTAGAGAATAACCTCGACAGAGAGCCGCCGAAAGAAAGCGGTATTGCCGGTAATCTATGGGCGGTGCATGGGGGCGGGTTCTATCATTTGAAAAAATTCACCGTTGGGCCCGATGCCGTTCCCGCCAAATTACACTGGTTTAAATGGGAAGCTTATACAACGTGGTTGAGTGGTATCTCGCTGTTAGCGGTGGTGTACTACTTTGATGCCAGGGTGTATCTCCTTGATCCAGCCGTATCCCAGCTACTTCCGTGGCAGGGCATTGTCGTAGGAGTCGTTGTTTTGGTTATAGCCTGGTTGGTCTATGACGTACTATGTCGAACATGGTTAAGGAATAAGCCGCTGTTATTAGGCGGTATTATTTTTCTCTGGTTTGTATTCCTTGCCTGGGTGTTAACGCAGCTACTAAGTGGACGGGCGGCCTATATCCACCTTGGCGCGGCAATTGGCACCGTGATGGTCGCCAATGTGTTTTTTGTGATTATTCCCGCGCAGAAAGAAATGGTCCGTGCATTAGCGGAGGGAAGGGAACCTGACCCGTCATTTGGCGCCAA
>JAHQWE010000142.1 GCA_019633985.1 Acidiferrobacterales bacterium
ATCAGGCGCAGGAAGTACACTCCAAAATACGCCAGCAATTGGCCTCCGCAGACAGCGAAGTCGCTGACGGATGTCGTATACTCTACGGCGGCAGCATGAAACCGGACAATGCATCCGATTTGCTGAGCCAGAATGATATTGACGGTGGCCTGATCGGCGGCGCGTCCCTTAACTCCCAGGATTTTTATGCAATCTGTGCAGCGGCAATGAAGCTCGCTGCCTAGAGGAAACACACTATGCTTTCAAACTTGTTATTAGTTGTACATCTTATTATTGCCGTGACCATCGTAGGCCTTGTGCTGCTGCAGCAAGGCAAAGGCGCTGATGCTGGCGCTGCTTTCGGCGGCGGTGGTGGCGGCTCCAGCCAGTCACTGTTCGGTGCAGTTGGCGCCGCCAACTTCCTGAGTCGCACCACTGCGGTCTGCGTTACCCTGTTCTTTCTGACCAGCCTCAGCCTCGCATATTTTTACTCACGAGATACCGGCGAGCAAAGCATCATTCAAGGATCCATTATTGATCAGTCACAAACTGTATCAGACGTTCCCGCAGTTGCTGATGATGCTACCCCCGCAGTTCAGGAATCCGATATTCCGGCGGCACCTGAAAACAACTAGCGAGAAATTATTTTGGCGCTATAATCCGCGCTCCTGAAAAACATGCCGAAGTGGTGGAACTGGTAGACACGCAGTCTTGAGGGGGCTGTGCTTCACGGCGTGCGGGTTCGAGTCCCGCCTTCGGCACCATGTTTTTAAGAGTTCAAATACTCAATTAATTTAAAGAAGCCGCTTCGTGCGGCTTCTTTGTTTTCTACTGGTGGAAAGGTCAGCATCTAAACGTCTTACGCTGAATCTATAGGATAGCAGTGCCTCCTAACCGATATCATCAATCAGCGTTAAAAATGCCTTTGCTGATTGCTCAAACTTTCTCCGCTGGTCGTCCGTACAGGAGGTTTCTCTCTCGCTTGAAACAATTTCATGTATCGACCTTTCGGCGCGCATTAAATTTTCTACGAGGATGTTCGGTGCAGCGCAACGTTTTACATTCTCCTCATCGCGCAAAATTTTTAAACCAGCAGTGCCAATCCCGATTGATCGAATATGATCCTGGATTCGAAACATCACGATTTCCTTGTTCGCTTCAGTTGTGTTCTCAACTGGTGACTCGCACACAATTGCGTAGCCAACCGAAAACTTTGTGGTTGAACTATCGATATGTGTTACCAGCCCGGGAATCGCCAGCAGCACTTGATAGACAGAATACCTTGCAGAGCCAGGATCATCCTCTTCCGGATCTTCCGGCTCTTCCGGCAGCTGCAGAATTTCCTTGACCTGCATCCATTCCAGAAAATTCAACAGGTATTGATTGTCCCCAATATGGGTGATCTCGCTATCATCCGCTACAGAATGAAAATCTGCATTCTCTTTTAGATGCTTCGCTGTCAGTCTTTGAATACAAACCTGACCTATCGTTAGATCGAGCACCTCAGAACAGAAGGTTTGAAAACGGGCACCAAATGTAGAAATCGTTAAGGTGTAGGTCAACCGGAAGATTCCTGACCACGACCAGTGCTTGAATAGATTAATCCATCCTCTGTTGTCCGGATGCTTATGCGTGTGGGCCAGATCAAGGTCAATAAATACGTTTTCCATCAATTGCATAACCGAACAGCAAAAGTAGAAGCTTGACTTAAGTGCTTCCGGGTCTTCTGTAGGAAGACTGAAAGCCTGGGCCTTTCTCAGTGGAGGAGTCCGGAATAACTCCCTCCACTCCGGGTTAAACTGTGTGTGTAATATCTGCAGTTTTGGATCAGCTCTCATCCTCTCAAACAGACTATCCAGTGTCGCAGCATTTTTAGTGAATTCACTCAAGGTCATTTGACTTGTTGGTACCCACCGTTCCTGCACTCTGTTAAAAATTGTGCGCAACCGGCCGCTTGCACTGTCACCAAATACGTTTTTGGTAATGTGTCGCCCCAATTGCCGATAACTCTCAAATTGAGATTCCGAAAAGAACTGATCCCCGGTGCTTTGATGAGGAAAGCTATCATTCGACGATGCGTAGTTAACAACGTCAGAAGGCATTCCTTTGCTTTTACAGGGCTTTATATAAATCAGTACACCGACCCGGTTTTCTTCAGGATAAAAAACCTGTCCAACCGCACAATCAGTGTGGCCAAGACCTTCCTCACCTCGTTCCTTTATTTGACTGACATCGATTTTGATGTTTACCCCTAGATCGATACGACACTTACGTATCGCGTTACCCAGATCTTCAAACTTGTAATCCCCGTCAGCTCCGGCGTCACAACAAATAATGTAACGGCAACGCCGCTTGACCAGAGCATAAAGACCAAGGTTGTCGAAATGGCCACCATCCGATAACTGTAGAAACCCATCGTTTGGGCTAGTGTTATTTAGTGCTTCTTTTATTAAATACCAGACCGCCATCACCGGGCTGGACAGAGGCCAGGTCTTGGCGTTCGCCGGGTTCCCGACCCACCTGCCCAAACGAACATTGAAAATAGCCAGAAGGAAAGAAAGACCGCCATTGGAGTGATATCCCATACTCGGATTGGCAGCTGCTCCCGAAGTGGCAATCGCATCCCCCAGATAGATCAACTTTTGATCACTGGCGAATTCGGCAGTTCGACGATAGGCACCAAGATCATGTTCTTCGGCGCTTGAGGGGGTCTCAAATCCCGAATACAGCGGCGACAACAGGAAGGGGGCTGCTTTCCGCTCCTGCCAGGATAACTTCTTGCTTTTAGCAATATTTACCGCAGTGTTTATCAGATGGTATGGCCCCGGATAGGAATCCTGAAGAAATGATTTGCTTAGATCGGCATCATCCTTTAACCCGATCTCCATTTTCATTTTCTCATTCATTTTCCACTTGATACTATCCACTTCAATAGTCTCAGCTTTATCGGATCTATTGGCCGCTGGTGATTTTCTGGCGTCCCCGGGCACTTGCATACCGAGCGGTAAATCATCAAAGGCCGAAAACCCCGTAAATGGATTTGCATGTCGCTTGTCAGAAGACGCGCCAAGGTAGCAACGAACGAGTCGATTCGCGTAAAGATTACGCAGGGAGAATTCATTCACATTTGCTCTTTTTGAAATCAGGTAAATCCCAAAACCCAGCAACAGCAATAGATACAGGTCGCTCATACTCAATGAATCAATTTTCAGGAAATCAGAATAGATTCCGAGACTATCTATACATTCACCTTGTGAAGCAGGTGGCTCAATTTGATTGTTATTGATATCTATAGTGAGAACCTGATCATTGACAACGATACTCTCAACACGCTGTTCGGATACCTGGGTTTCGCATTCTTGTGGCAAGTCAAACATGATCGAACTAACGCAGTTTGATACCAACAAGAGCAGACCAAAAATAAAAGCATAGGGAGCTAACGACAAAGTTATCCGGCGGATAAGTCCTGGTTTGGAACCCTCTTTCAATCTGCTTGCTAACAATCCGGCAACCGTTGTTCCCAGCCACCCTGAAACAAGGGTGCCGCTGATGAAATCGTCCATCTTCATAATTATGTATGGACCCAATATGACAATTCCCGTAACAACCAACCAGGCAATGGATGTTATTAACAACCACGCCGACGACCTGCTCAACCACTCTCGATAGTGCGATCCCATATAGGATCCAACAATCCCGGTATGAAAAGACGCAACCAAAAACAACCAGATCAATATGGCAGGTGGAATCACAACAATCTGCACGTGCAGAGGAAATGTATGAAAAAACTTGCCGACAACCAGCAATACACCGGCAAGTGCAGCTGCTGAAAACGCACCTGTCAGAATAATTCGTCGCCACATCTTGCCGTTTGATCCGTTGCTGTGCCATTCAGTTCGAACCGCCACAAAATAAGCGATCATCCAAAGCATCAGGTTTGCTGCAGCCGCAACAATCATCACAAAGTAAAATCTGTTCAACTCCAAAAGCGATTCCGGAAATATCCACTGCGACACCACTCCGGGAGCAACCAGTGGAACAAATGACCATTCTGGACCCGAGGGATCCGGTTCCGCTATATGGGTAAGCCAGACTATTGACGACACACTGGCAATCACAGCCGGAAGAATCGCTCTGACAAGCACGCCCGAATCTGAGAAGCCATTGGGCTTTTGCGGGTCATCATCCGCAATGCTGGCGAGATCATGACCAATCCGATGGGCGCCGAGCGCACTTAATATGATGCCTAACAAGAGCGCAGCAGCCCAGTACTGCTGTGACTTTGTTGTTAAATGAACAATACCTTCGATCATAATCCAGAGCGCCATAAACAACGCCATCAAACTACCAATCAAGAGAAACAGGTTCAGCAACAGATTCCTAAGGTAAATCGCAATTGCTGCCCATGTATCTGCAGAGGTAATACCAACCTGAGGCGTTAGATAATTACTGTAATTTCTCAGATGCATGATTTCTTTACTTTCCGGGACATGACCTGAGGACAGCTCTTCTTCAATACCGTCAAACAAATTTTCAGCCTGCCTGGAATGAGCCTGGTTGGCTTTCTCCCATTCAGTCAGGCCTTCATTTTGCTCGCCTTTATTCTCATCATCTTGATCCAGAGGGCCATTGGAACGGGAAAATTGCGGATCGATACTTTTTCGATGAATGAGTGCGGTCAGCCAGCTACCGATATATCCACCACCTGAAACAGTTGACAGATAGTCGACACGACGTAACAGTTTGAGCTCGCATAACGCCTGAATAACACCAAGGTTGAATGTCGCGGATCTTATCCCCCCACCAGAAAATGCAAGCCCCATCAGGCCTTTTCTCCACCCTTTAGCGTAGAGCTGGTCCATCGACTCCTCTTGATCATCTGGCTTTCTGGCGGCAATTTTTGGAAGTGCCAGTTCATCACGATAGACATCGAATTCTGAATATGGTGAATCTTCCTTGTCACTTTTCCGTCTAAAGTAGTCAGCAAAATGCTTTATTGCCGGTTTTAACGCAGTGTTCGTGATTCTGCTAATCTGGGCGACCTGATTTTTTAATTTGCTAAACATTGCTCACTCCCTGTAAATTTTTCAAATATCGCTCCCCTCACCAAGCGAGCACTTCCAAAGAAAATTAATGCCTATGACCAGTAGACTTTTCGCTAAAAGCCTCCCGGTTGCCGTTGCGTTACAATCACAGAAGGCAAATACACGCCAGCAGTCTTCAACAACTGTTTATCGTAGGCGATTTGAATTTGTTGAAATGTGAAATTATTCACAGAATGGTCATAATGGTCATAATGGTCATAGCGCATCGAGATTTATTGAGCTTATAAATGTTTTGCATCTGCGTTTCGAAATGAAGAGACTTTCTGCCAACAATTTCCC
>JAHQWE010000143.1 GCA_019633985.1 Acidiferrobacterales bacterium
GTGTCTGCCGAATATATCGGTTGTGAAAGAAAATTATAGATAATTCCAAAAAGCAGAAAAGCGAGTGTGACCAGTACAATTGTCCATTTTGACCACCATAACTTTTCCCACAACTGCATTACACCAGACCTTTCGTTGGTTTGATCTATTTCGTGAAGTTGGTTCATTATATTCATTGGGCGTAATCAGCGGTGGAAATCAATGAGTGGGAAGTGTGAACTACAGGCCCAATGGGTAGACTGACTCTCTTCGGATGCGTTGTAAATTCTACCTGCTGCGACAAGTATCTGCAGAAAGAACTGTGAAATTTGTTACCGAAGTATCAATTAGATAAGCGGGAAAAAATCGAACCTGGTTCTCAAATACTGCCTAATACATTAAATTTCTTAAGTTTTATTGGCGAGAATTAAATTAAAACACCGCAACCTTTAAAATAGATGGTCATTGATAACGCTGTATTACCGTGTGTTTCCGGCGATTCACCTCGTAGTAGAATTTCTAACGAAACAACAGGCTTGCATCCAAACTTCACGTAGCGATAAACAGACATTTGAGGTTCTAAAAATCCCTATTAGTCTGTTCTGGATTTGCTTCCAACCAGTTCGATAAACATTTGCTCGAGGTCTTCAAGGTGGGCTTCCCAGGTCCATTTTTCGAGTATAAACCTGCGTCCAGCAATACCAAGTGCTTCACGTCGTTCTGCGTCGTTTAACAGTTCGATGATCTGCTCTGCGAATTTTTCGTTGGATGCCGCAATAATAATTTCTGAGCCATCTTCGGCTTCAATTCCTTCATTCGCTTGAGGTGTCGCGACGAGTGGCAAGCCCATTGAAAGTGCCTCAAGTACTTTATTAAGTAATCCGGCGGTAATCCTCATCGGTGCAATGGCAACTTCTGCTTGCAGCATATATTGGCGTAAATCAGGCACTCTTCCTGTCACTATGACTGCCGGATCTTTCGCCAATGCAAGGACGTCTGGTGTTGGGCTCGTACCGACAATATAGAACCGTATATCCGGAATTCGTTTTTTTATCAGTGGAAGTACTTCGTTACAGAATCTTACTGCACCATCAATGTTTGGCGGATATTCCATGTTGCCACTGAAAACAAGCGTATTAGACTGTTTTTTAATTCCTGTATCAGGTGAGAAGTACTCGAAATCAACTCCATGAGGGTTGAAGAATACGTTGTTCAGCGGTGGGTTCGCATTTACCGCAGCCAGGTCTCTCTGGGAAATTAGCATGACCTTGTCAAATTGCCGGGCGAATTCTGGCTCGAACCGTTGCAGGCGCTTATGCTCGATGGAAAATAGCTTTTTTTGAATCCAACTGCTCGCATTTTCTGCAAGCCTCTTGTAGTTCAGAGTCATCGACAATTGCATTGCCATAACTCTTGGAGTATCTCGATAAGCTTCTGTGTAAACACCCGCTCTTAGATAATGTGCGTAGAGTAAATCGGGCTTGGTTTCACGGATAACACGATCAACAAGGGACTTCATTGCAGGGTCATACGTGTAGTGAATTTGCAGTGGCATTTGATCGAATATGCCTTTTGCGCAATTAACTAAACCTCTCCATTTATTGACAGGTAAAGTTTCTATCCTGGCGCAGTAGGGGCTGAGCTCCTTATCCCATGCGGGGTCGTGAGACTTTTCCTTAAAAGTAACCAGTGTTATTTCATGCCGCTGGGATAAGAACTTAATCAGGTGATAGATTGTAAGTCTGTCTCCCTTATCAAGTGGGTAGGGAAATCGTTGAGCGACAATGATAATTTTCATTGGTATTTAAACTAAAGGAAGATTTTCCGATATGAACAGGCTTCTACCAGCAAATGCCCTGGTAAGTGTTATCCGATTGGGTCGTATTTTCACTGATTCGGACCAGATCTATGATTTTATGTGTCTGGTTACTGCTTTGCAGCTGCCTGAATTCCTCGGTTTTCTGACTAATGACCAATACATCGGAACATTCCAGAACTGAATTGAGATCGGTGCTCATCAGTTTTGCCAGATGTGGAATAACCTGTTGTATAAACTGTTTATTTGCACCGAGTAAATTCGCCAGGATGACATTTGAATCGTAAATAGAGATTTCATAGCCTTTGCCGAGGAGTTTTTCAGCCAGTTGTACTATCGGGCTTTCCCGTAGATCGTCGGTACCGGCTTTGAAACTTAAGCCAAGTAGCCCAACTTTTTTGCTTTCAGCTTGCTCAACCATGCGATATGCGCGTTCAATCTGATTCTGGTTGCTGGGCAGTACTGCATCCAGAATGGGAATATCCACATCCAGTGTTTTGGCCCTGTGACGAATGGCTCGCAAGTCTTTTGGCAGGCAAGAGCCTCCAAATGCGAATCCAGGGGTGAGATAAGTGGGGGAAATATTCAGTTCTTTGTCCTGCTTGAAGATATCCATAACTTTGTGACTGTCGATATCCATCTCTTTGCAAAGCACACCAATTTCGTTGGCAAACCCGACCTTCAGTGCATGAAATATATTGCATGAATATTTAATCATCTCTGCTTCGCGAATTTTTACTTGTATCAGCGGGCTGTCCAGATCCTGGTAAATAGTTTTTAAAGGCTCAGCACTCTGATCATCGAAGCTGCCGATTATGGTAAAGGGAGGGTTACGATAATCTGCAATCGCTGTACCTTCGCGAAGAAATTCGGGGTTTACACACAATCCGAAATCCTCCCCGACTTTTTTGCCAGATTCTTTTTCCAGTAACGGGAGAACAACATTTTCAAGCGTGCCAGGCAGCATCGTGCTTCGAATCGTAACTACATGATATTCAGAACGATTTTTAAGGGCGTGTGCGATCTCTGTGACGGAATTGCGAATAAACTTCAGATCCAGGCTTCCGTTGGCAAGGCTCGGTGTGCCTACACAGATCAGGGACACATCTGATTCTGACAGCGCATCGGATAAATCTGTCGTGGCTCTAAGGGATCCATTTTCGACAGATCGGGAGACAAGCTCGTCTATGTCTTTTTCAACGATGGGACTTTGCCCTTTGTTAATCAGGTCGGTTTTGACAGGACTGATATCAACTCCGACGATTTGATGACCGGCGTTGGCCAAACAAGCGGCTGAGACACAGCCGACATAACCCAACCCTATAATGGTAATTTTCAAAATGTTTCTCTGTGCTGTTACTAGTTTGTGATTTGAATGAATGAAATCTCATCCGGTGTGTAGGGTACACCGAAAAACGACTGGTCGATACGCTTCGATATAGAGTGTTAGCGCTATCTATCTGTTCAGTATCATATTCTGGTTGGATAAAAAATTCTGTCGACGACTATATGAAAAAGTCGTGACAATTAGACCACACTGATAAAAGCAGGCGTTTATCGCTGACAAAGTAATTTACCTTTTATTACCCGGGTCGTCGCTTTACCGGCCGCAGCCAATTCTATAAAATACACTGGAAGAGTACAGATTCGCTTCGATTTATAACTGATCTTTGAAGTCGTTATTGTCTAAGGTCGTTACCTTCCATCTGCCGAGTCACACTTTTTTGACCATCGTGGCTCTAGCCATTAACGATTAAACGGATTCTCCTGATGTTAGAGGCAGACCGAGTCTGTCCGCAGAAATGGAGCGTGTTCGTTTTAAAATGAGTGTTTATCATTTACTTTCCCGGCGAAGGGAATTGGTCGGATTCGCACAAATAATACGATGAGTTGGGCGAGTGGTGCGGCATTTAGCTGGATAATTAAATTTAATGAAAGAGGATACTAAACGACAACTATTGGTCATCGGCCCAGTTCCCCCTCCTTTGTCCGGCACCAGTGTGAGTTTTCAGCTTTTTTGCGACTATGTTGAAGCAAACTCGGACGCTGTTACGCTTAGAATTCTGAACTCCTCACCAAAAAAACCAAGCGACCGACCTTTGCTTGATCTGGGGAATTTCTTTACCGCCAAGCGTGTACTGTGGGGTTGCCTCAAGCATGTTCGCGCATCCAGAAAAGTCATTCTATTCGGAAGCAATCAGTTTCTACTGACATTAATGCCGATTTGTTTTGTTATTTCCAGGATCGCTGGAAAAAAGTTTTATGTACGGTGTTTTGGTGGGAGTCTGGATTCGTACTATGAGACCTTGTCACCGGTTATGCGGCGCTATTTCACGCACATACTAACGCGCATAGATGGGTTGATTGTGCAAACCAGCACGTTAAAGAATTTTTTTGATCGCATTGACGGTGTGAAGGTTCATCAAGTGCCTGGTTATCGAAATGCTTCTGTGGCCGGCCTTGAGGGGCGGTCAGTACGCGAGCATTCTGCACCGATGCGGTTGGTCTATGTCGGGCACGTTAGAGAAGAGAAAGGTATATTCGACTTACTGGAGAGTCTGAGAACCATCAATAGTCGATCGAACGGAGCCGTAGAATGCGATCTGTATGGTCCGATATATGACGATGTTGCAGATCGATTTAACCAGGAAATCAGTCAGACGGATGGAGCCAACTACAAAGGCATACTGGACTCGGATAAAGTCATTCCAACGTTAAATACATATGATGTATTTGTTTTCCCCACCTACTATCAAGGTGAAGGACACCCAGGTGCAGTAATAGAAGCGCTGATAGCGGGTTTACCCGTGATCACCACACATTTCAAATCTATCCCGGATCTTATCGAGGATAAAACCAATGGTCTTCTGGTTACGCCACAAAAAACCGATGAGTTGATCGCAGCGATTGAAATGCTGTTTGGAGACTCTGTTCTATTAGAGACGCTTTCAAAGAAGGCTGCCGAAAGCGGAAAAACGCATCACTTATCCAAGGTAATACCCAGGCTTCTCCATGCTGTGGATGAATAAAAAATGGAACAAGATTAAAAAGTGGAACAAGACAGAGTGAAAGAAACGATATCCGATAAGAAGGTTGCACTTTTTCTGCCGAATCTGGATGGTGGCGGCGCTGAAAGAACAATGCTCAGTCTTGCCAAAGGAATCGCTGAACGCGGCTACGATGTAGATCTGGTTCTGGCGCAAGCTGAAGGTCCTTATTTAAAGATGGTTCCGGATACTGTTCGGTTGGTTGATCTGGGTGAAGGTGTATTGGCAAAAAGACTAAAGACCATCAAGCGTCTGCCAGCTCTGTTCCGCTACCTGCGCAGGGAAAAACCAGGTGTTCTGCTGTCCGCTTTGACAGAGGCGAATGTAGTCGCCCTTTGCGCGAAAACTCTTGCGCGTTGTCCGGAGCGGGTCATCGTCGTCGAGCAAAATACGCTTTCGCAGAAAGTGACCAAGCACTCAACCGGGCTCCTGAAGTGGTATCCCGCATTTGCCAGATTTACCTATGGACGCGCCTATCGCGTTGTTGGTGTGTCTGAGGGTGTAGTTGCCGATCTGGTCGATAACATTGGTATTTCAGGCAAGAACACCATGGTCATCAACAATCCGGGTATAACGCCTCAGACGCGGGAAAACGCGAGTCAGCCGCTGGAGCACCCCTGGTTTCAACCCGGTGAACCACCGGTCATATTGTCTGTTGGCCGATTACATGTCCAAAAAGACTACGAAACACTTCTACGTGCCTTCCATCAGGTTAGAAAGCAAAGAGAGGCCCGGCTACTTATTCTGGGAGATGGCGAGCTCAGAGATTCACTTGAAAATCTGTGCAGCTCTTTAGGTATTTCTGATGACGTGGGTTTACCTGGGTTTGTCGATAATCCGCAGGCGTTTATGGCGCATGCTGCGGTATACGCCTTATCATCACGGTGGGAGGGTTTGCCAACGGTTCTGGTTGAGGCGCTATACTGCGGCCCGCCGCTTGTAGCTACCGATTGTCCCAGCGGCCCGCGTGAGATATTACAGGGAGGGAAACTGGGTTGCCTTGTGCCTGTACAGGACCCAGATGCATTAGCGGAAGGTATCATCAGCGCGTTGGATGGTCAGACTCCTGTAGCACCGAAAGACAGTTGGCGTACCTATGATCTCGAGACGATTGTAAGTCAATACGTCAGCTTGCTGTTCGATTCA
>JAHQWE010000144.1 GCA_019633985.1 Acidiferrobacterales bacterium
ATATGGCAATCGATCAAGGAAGCCGATTTCTTGCTGATTTTCGCCGCATTCGCCCTGTTTTATTTTGGCTATCTGATCATTGCCTTGCGCCAAAGGGGACTTCTGGGGGCGCAGGGGATTCGTGTCAAAATCACGTTTCTGCTGCAGTCTTTTGCAATCGGCATGTTCTTCAGCAATCTGTTGCCGTCGACCATAGGCGGTGATGCCTCCAGAATGTATGACGTGTGGCGTGTGGCGGGAAGTAAATCCAAGGCGGTCTCGGTAGTATTGATGGATCGATTTCTTGGCATGTTTGCTTTAGTTACTTTTGGCTTTGCCGCGGCGATAATGTCTCCGCAAATTCAAGCAGCAGTGCCGGGCATCGTGCTCTACATGGGACTGATATTGGCTGCGATGATCACGGTGCTCTGGGTGGTGTTTGGGTCTGGGGCTGCAATGGTAGACTGGTTTTTCAGTTTGCGTCTTGGTCCTCTCTCCTTCTTACAGCGACTGGCTGAAAAGCTGTACAACGGCTTTAGTCTGTTCAAGGGTCGTAAGGACGTGCTGGTGAAAGCGGTACTGTGGTCGTTACTGTTGCAGCTAAACGTGATCATTCACTTTGTGATCATGACGTACGCACTGTCGATCGACGTTCCTGTTACCGCAATGTTCATCATTGTGCCATTGGCGAATATCCTCATGCTGATTCCTATCTCCATTAATGGAATTGGTTTACGCGAGGCGATATTCGTTTTTCTATTCGGCATTTACGGTGTCGCCACAGAATCTTCTGTCGCCTATGCATGGATCGCATTGGGCATGATTCTGGCACAGGGAATTGTTGGCGGAATTGTTTTTCTTTTGCGGCGTAAAGTAGGAGAAGCGGCAGTGGTGTCGTAATGGACTATGCTGAACCTACAAGAGCAATAAGACAGTCAAAGGCACACTGGCAGCATTCCATCCATTTCCACTCTATCTGCAAGATGCCTGATTCGCACGGCGATGGTCTCAACGCCGCTGTCTGCGGCTCGACGCAGTGTTTCGGCGTAAGCTGGGTCGATCTCTGAAGCGGCAGTAACATTGATTCCTTCCGGGCGGTTCACTGCGAATAAAATAATCCCCCGATAGCCGTCCTGCACCGCGTGGATTAAAAGCTCCAGATGTTTTCGGCCTCTTTCTGTGACCGCATCGGGAAACTGGATTTTTTGATCAAGCCACAAAGTGGTATTTTTAATTTCGACATAACAGGGTTTTTCGTCGTCGCTACCTAGTCGTACATCGAAACGAGATTTCGGAAACCCTGGGGCGATGTAAACAGGCTCGGTTTGGATTTCTTCGTATTGAGTGAGGCCTGGAATCTGTCTTTGCTTGATAAAGTTAACGATGATGGGGTTGGTACGTGCTGTGTTAACACCGATCCAGCCTTGCCCCATGTCGACGCGCTCCAGACTCCAGCGCAATTTTCTTTTCGGGTTGTCATTGTAGCTCAGAGCGACACGTGCACCTGGCTTCCAACAGCTGGTCATTGCCCCCGTGTTGGCGCAGTGGGCGGTGACGACTTCTCCCGAATCCAACTCGATATCTGCCAGAAATCGCTTGTATCGCGACAGGATAATGCCTTCTGTTAAATCAGGTAACTTCACGTTGTGACGCTATTGAGACCGCTCTAAATCCTTCAGCATAAACAGATAGGGATTACTCGGTCGGGCTTGATTCACTTTTTGACACGCCTCCACCGCAGACAACCCCTGGATCTGCATCAACCAAGCAGCTGCGACTGTGGGGGACCGTTCACGCCCAGCCGTACAATGTACATAAACCTTGCCACCTCCATCCAGTGCCTTCGATACTACTGCCGCAGCCCTACTTAGATGCGATGCAATATTGTCTTCGTCAAAATCTGTCATGGCGATACGGCTCACCTGAATTTCATTTCTCTGATACGACTGTACTAATTCAGGCCAATGGATACCCAAATTGCGAAAGTCAGAGTCACTTTGCAGGCATACTACATGGTGAACATCGTGTTCCTTGAGCTGCTCAATATCAGCAGTGCATTTTGGGCAGGTACCCACCAAAAGCTTGTCGGTTACGGGGTCAAAATTTAGCATGCTGAAAAAGGAAAGATTGCGGAATTGAGTAGTGATGGAATGATATCATCGCGACATAACAATGCGGTCTCGCGGCTAAAATGCATTGTCAGCCGATGGAGGGAAGTGATTGAGCAACTTAATCCTGACCAAACAGTCTGTAAAACACTTGCTAATTGAAAAGTACCGATTACGTTGCCGAGACCAACCAGGAGATTAGAACCAGATATGAATGTTTTGCGAATGAGAAAGTGGGTAGCCACCGGCCTTTTGTTGCTTAGCGCACTGCTTTTGACCGGCTGCGCATCGTCGGGCTCCGTCGACAATGACCCTTTCGAATCCTATAACCGCAAGATGACCAGTTTTAATCTGGCGTCAGACCGCGTGATTTTAGCGCCAGTGGCAAGAGGATATAAAAAAGTGGTGCCATCCCCCATTCGCAACGGTATTAGCAACTTTTTAAGTAATTTGCGCGAGCCCTACAACGCGTTGAATGACCTTCTGCAGGGTAATTTTCGCGGCGCAGGCAGGGACACAGGTCGATTTCTTATCAATACCACGCTTGGATTTGCGGGCTTGAATGATGTCGCCACCTATCTGGATATTCCTGAAAAACGTGAGGATTTTGGTCAGACTCTCGCTGTCTGGGGAGTGCCATCAGGACCACATCTGGTATTACCTTTTTTTGGGCCCAGCAATATTCGGGATACAGGTGGATTAGTTCCCGGGTTTATTTATAACAGCGCCACGGCTTTCGAGGATTCCACGGTCAACCAGGGCTTGTTTGTGTTGGGAGTCGTGGATACCAGAACACAGTTCTTGGGTACGGAAAAACTCATCGACTTACAGCCGGATGCCTATTTGTTTCTTCGCGAGGGATATCGACAACGTCGCACCGCTGCCATTGCCAATGGCGAGATCGCGAACGAAGAGGGGGATGACGACGATCTGCTCGACGAATTGTTGGACGAAAACTAACTTCTCTTGACTCTATGGCGATTTATGCAGTTGGCGATATTCAAGGCTGTGTAGTCGCCCTTGAGGAACTATTAGATGATCTGCAGTTTGATGCTGGCAAGGACAAGCTGTGGCTCACGGGCGATTTAGTGAATCGAGGTCCAGGGTCCCTGGAGACGCTGAGGTTGATCAAGGGATTGGGTGATGCTGCTACCACCATTCTTGGAAATCACGATTTACATTTGATGGCAGTGGCTGAAGAAATTCGAACCGTCAAACCTGGCGATACGTTAAAAAAAATTCTGTCAGCGCCCGACCGGGATGAGCTGATTAGCTGGTTGCGCAAACAGCCCCTGGTATATTTCGATTCCTCGCTGAAAACCTTAATGGTTCATGCTGGCGTTTATCCAGGGTGGAGTGCAAAAGAGCTGCAACAGCGCGCTCACGAAGTCGAAACGGTGTTGCAGGGTCCAGACGACGAATACCGCGCTTTTCTCGATGCGATGTACGGACGAAAGCCCACCCGATGGCACAATCGTCTTGGCGGCCACAAAAGATTGCGACTCATTACCAACGCCTGTACCCGGATGCGTTATGTGGATAGCAAAAAGAATCTCGACTTCGAGCAAAAAGGCCCCCCGGGTTCGCAGCCAAAGCAACTTGTACCCTGGTTTTCTCACCCTTCATTAAAGTGCAAAAGCTGGCGTATCGTTTGCGGTCACTGGTCGGCGCTCGGTTACTGGCGTAACGGTAAGATTCTAGCCCTGGACAGCGGCTGCGTCTGGGGGGGAGCGCTAACCGCGGTGCGGCTGGATAGTGATAACCAAAGACAGTGCTGGCAGGTGGGCTGCACGGTTAGTTAGTAGATAGTCACGATTGATCAGGCGAATCGGATTAACAGAAAAACCGAACAAAAGAGTCGTAGCGCGATAATCTCTTTGCGACAGAAGAAATAGTAACGTCAGATTGTCGCAACAACGAATCGTTAGCTTTTCTAATAAGTCTGCATCGCTCATGTTTCATAAAACTCTTGAGTGACAAACACAAAGCGCGCTCAGCGAATGCACAATGACTCGTTCCGACCTACAATAGCAACTCACTTTATCCCATCTCTGTAAGATGAAAAAATCTACGAAAGAGCTCCTCCACTTTCTTACCCACTCCCCCACCCCTTTTCACGCGATTGCCAATATTCAATCTGCGTTGGACGCTGCAGGCTTCAAGCAACTCCATGAAGACCAAGATTGGGGAACGTTGGCAAAAGGTCGTTATTACGTTTGTCGAAACGACTCTTCGATGATTGCTTTTAGCTGGAGTGGTAATCCGCAAACACAGGGCTTTCGTATGGTGGGTGCCCATACCGACAGTCCGTGTTTAAAGGTGAAACCCAATGCAATTAGTGTGAGTCAGGGCTACGCGCGATTGGCCTGTGAAGTGTATGGTGGTGTGCTGCTTGCGCCGTGGTTTGATCGAGATCTTGGTCTGGCCGGACGCGTTAGCTACGCCGACAGCAAAGGCAAACTGAAAAGCTGCTTGGTGAATTTTGATCGACCTCTCGCCTTTATTCCTAGTCTTGCGATTCATCTCGACCGTGAGGTCAATGATAAACGCAGTATAAATAAACAAACAGATCTTCCTGCGGTGCTGTGCAAGGTCGATAAACAGTCACCGGATTTCGATGCTTTGTTGAAAGCACAAATAAAAAGGGAGCACGGGAGAATTTCTGTCAACCGGATACTGGGCTTCGAACTTTGCCTCTACGATTTACAGCCCGCTGCGGTAGTTGGGCTGGAAGAAGAATTTATTGCGTCAGCCAGGCTCGATAACCTTTTGAGTTGTCATGCAGGTATAGAAGCGCTACTCGCGGCAAAAAATGCGGCCAATGCGATGGTGGTTTTAAATGACCATGAAGAAGTTGGCAGTGCGTCTACCAGTGGAGCAGAAGGCCCGTTTCTGCAAAACGTTTTGACTCGACTGTGTGGAGAGGAAGCGGTACTACAGAGAGCGTTACGACATTCACTGCTGGTTTCAGCAGACAATGCCCACGGTGTACATCCCAATTTTGCTGATCGTCATGAGCCCGCGCATCGTCCGATGATGAACGAGGGGCCTGTTATCAAAATCAATCACAATCAGCGATACGCAACTAACAGTGAAACGGAAGCGGCGTTTCGTGAGATTTGTCATCAAAACAAACTGCCCGTACAAACCGTAGTGGTGAGAACCGATATGGGTTGTGGCTCAACGATTGGCCCGATTACAGCGACCCGTTTGGGGGTTGCCACGGTCGATATTGGTGTACCGCAGCTCGGCATGCACTCTATTAGAGAGCTGGCGGGTGTGGCAGATCAGGATGTGTTGCGCAAGGCGTTAGTGGGATTATTCAAAATGGCGCCAAGGGTATTCTAATAACGATCAGCGGCCAGAGACTTCACTTTCCCTTTTGCGATTGAGGAGAGAGAACAGGCCGGAGGCATTTTGCTGGCGTGCTTCAATCCAGTGTTCGTGATGAATAACAATGATTAGCAGATTCGTTTAAGCTGAGGCTATTTTGTAGGCTGCGAATGCGAAGAAACAACCGAGAGCAGTTTCAATCTTTCGCCTTGCCTTGAAGTAGGCTGCCCGAATGGTGTTGATGGAAAGCGCGAAAGCCCACGCCCCGTGGCAGCTAAAAGATATGATGAAGCCGCCAAAAATGAACAACATAATGATTCCGACACTCGCCCCGTCCACTGCACCTACTGATGAAATAGCTAACCAAAACGCAATAGTTTTTGGGTTGGTGACTTGCAAGAGGTAGCCAGCGGCAAAATTTTTACATGGAGAACGCGTCTCGAAAATTGGAGAAGGCGTGGGTGGTGAATCAACAGCTTTTTTGAAAGCGTTGTAAGCAAGATACAGTAGATAGATAGCGCCAACAATGCGCAAGACGACCATCGCCCACGCCGCTTGCGAAAGGATAAAACCCACACCCAGAATGGTCAGAATGTTGATCGTGACACTACCCAGTGCGATACCCAGAGTTGCTAACAGCGCCGGAATACGGCCTTGTTCTGTAGCAATCCCAACAAGCATGGCAACGGAAGGTCCGGGAGAGGAGGCACCCACTAATAAGATTGAATAGGCTGCAATGAAACCAGGTATGTAAGGGTCGATGTCCATTTTTTTGGCAGGATTAACGCCGATCGCGTTCCACTTAGCTTGTGAATATATCGATATACTAATCGCATCCAAGAGTCGATGTTTCGGTGCTGATCGAATCATTTTCCGCTTTCGTAATCGCTCGATTTTTGAATTTTCTTTCAGATTGGTTGGATTAAAAAGTAGTCGAAAAAGTCAGCGATCTTGAAACAATTCTTACGCCATCTCGGCACGAATCTGAATTCAAAACGGTTGTTTTACTCACAGTGTTCGCTGTTGTTTGCAGAGAAACCTTGTAGCGCTGTTTTCAGATTTTCGAAGGTGATGGTATCAAGCAACTCTCTTGCGCTCAGTATGGATCGATCTTCGACCAGGTTGAGAGAAGCAGCTAATAGGCCAACGATATCTTCAGCGTTTGCGCCGCGCTCACGATAAAACTGCAAACCATTTGCGCCATCTCTTTTGGCGAGCTTTTCTCCTTGTGAGTTCAACATCAATGGCAGATGCCAAAAGGTTGGTGGAGATATCTGCAGTGATTGGTAGAGCGCGAGCTGGCGTGCGGTGGAATCTATTAAATCAACACCGCGAACGACATCAGTGATTTCCAGGTTGTTGTCATCAACAACGGTCGCGAGCTGGTAGGCGAAGAAACCATCCTTACGCTGCACCACGAAATCACCACCGCTTTCCCATGGATTTTCAGATTGTGCGCCTTCTATGCAGTCGTTGAATTGCTGTGGCCGGTTATCAAGCTTAAAGCGCCAGGCAAGTTGTTCGCTTTCACCAACTAAAAATCTTTTATCAGTGGGGCGGCAGGTGCCTGGATAGCGCCCTGGCGGAAATCGATTATCGGGTGCACTTGCCAGCAATAGAATTTCTTTTCTGGAACAGCGGCAGGGATACACCAGATTCTTCTCAAACAGTTGATCGAGGGCAGTTTGATAGTCCGACAGATGGTGGGACTGAAAATAGACTTCGGGGTGGAAGTCGAGCCCAAGCCAATTTAGATCTGCCTGGATCTGCGCAACCGAACCCGGTTTGTTTCGAGGGGTGTCGAGATCGTCGAATCGCAGAAACACCTCACCCCCTTGTAGCCTTGCCAATAACCAGCAGACCAGGGCGGTACGAATATTTCCAAGATGGAGCGGGCCGGTAGGGCTTGGAGCGTAACGACCACGCAACGTTAGTTCACTCGAGAGACCATGTATTCGACGATGGTTTTTATCTGCTCATCGCTCAATTCGACAAAACCACCTTTAGGAGGCATGGAACCATTTTCGCCAGTGAACCCATTAATCGCGTGATCGTAAAGTACCTTGTTGCCCTGTGCCACTCGAGGATTCCAGGCATCCGGATCTGCTATTTTTGGTGCCCCCGCAACCCCCAGGTTGTGACACGCAGAACAATGTGCATCGTAGAGATCGGAGGCTTCGCTTGCACAGGCATTTGAAAGACCAAATACGATAGAGGTTACTGCGGCAATGATGATTGTTAGAGAGTCTCTCATGGATCAGAAACGGGTTATCAATATCAACAGTAGTTGGTCGGGTGCCCCCGAACCAGCTTGCAACTTGAGATATTCGTTCGGCACACCGTAGGAGATGAACCAGTCGCGCATGGTGTGTGCCCATTTGGTGCCAGAAGTACCACCCGGATAACGGACGATAATCTGGTTTCCAGGATTTTCGTCAAACCC
Source organism: Acidiferrobacterales bacterium (assembly GCA_019633985.1). Lineage (GTDB taxonomy): Bacteria > Pseudomonadota > Gammaproteobacteria > Arenicellales > Poriferihabitantaceae > VYFG01. Next base: position 7,864 of record JAHQWE010000144.1, read on the forward strand.
AGATAAAATTTTCTGAACTTGGGGTAAAGCGGCGATATTTGGGCCGTTGACGTATTCAGGCCACTCAGACATGCGAATGCGTTGTTCCAGAGTACCCGCCGCCAGTAGATGAGCAGGAGCAGTTAGCGCTATTAACGTAAGCACGAGCATTCTGAATTGAAACATCACATCAAAACCACTTCATAATGTTCGCGATTAAAGCTGGGCTCTGCTTTAAGGTGAATCGAGCGTTTGATGAAGTCCTGCAGGTCAGCAAGCCCCATTGATTCATCCTCCTGAAGCAGCTCAATCACATCGGGAGAGCCAATGACCAGATATTTTTCCGCGTCAAACTGCCTGGCCTCGCGCAGTATTTCCCGAAAGATTTCATAACAGGTTGTTTCAGCAGTTTTCTGAATTCCGCGACCATCACAGGCAGGGCAAGCTTCTGTAAGCAGTCTCTCCAGGCTTTCACTAGTGCGCTTGCGGGTAATTTCCACCAACCCCAATTGAGACATCTCGTTTACCTGGGTTTTGGTTCGGTCCTTCGACAGCTCGCGCTCCAGCGTTCGCATAACCTGCAGTTTGTGCTCTTCCACACCCATGTCGATGAAGTCGACGATGATAATGCCTCCGAGATTTCTAACACGCAGTTGATGCGCCAAGGTCGATGCGGCTTCGAGGTTGGTTTTGAATATAGTTTCTTCTAGATTAAGTTGCCCGACGAAACTCCCCGTGTTGACGTCCACGGTAGTCATTGCTTCAGTTTGATCGATGATTAGATAGCCACCCGATTTAAGCGGTACCCGCTTCTGCAAAGCGCGTTGTATTTCTTCCTCTACATCGTACAAGTCAAAGATCGGCCGGCCACCTGGATAGTGTTCGATTCTTTCTAACGCGTCGGGCATTAAGTCCCTGGCGAAGCTGGAGACAAGTTCGAATGTCTCTTTGGAATCAATGCGGATTTTTTTCACTTTTTGCCACACTAGATCTCGTACGGTACGGATGGCTAGCGGAAGACTGGCGTGGAGCAATGCTGGCGCGCTGTTATCCTGCTTGCGCGCGTTGACCTTTTCCCAAACCCGAACCAGAAATGACATATCTGACCGAACTTCTTCCAACTGTGCGTTTTCCCCTGCGGTGCGAACGATAAATCCGCCTTTGACGCCTAATTCATCCCTTTGTTTTCGCAGCATATCCAACAGAGCTTCGCGTGTTTCAGGCTCTTGGATACGTTGGGAAACGCCAACATATTCGCTCTCGGGGAGATAGACCAGGTTTCGGGAAGGCACGCTGATTTGACCGGATAATCGTGCTCCTTTTGTTCCAAGTGGATCTTTGACTACCTGTACCACCACCTCCTGACCTTCGGTCACCAGAGCGCTGATATTCATGTCAGGATCGCACTGCTGCAAAGCGGGCCCTTCTTCCCGCGTGTTAATCAGATCTCTGGCATGGAGAAAGGCGGTGCGCTCTAAACCGATCTCAACAAAGGCAGCCTGCATTCCTGGTAAAACGCGAACCACCTTTCCGAGGTATATGTTGCCGACAATTCCCTTGTTTTTCACGCGCTCGATATAGATTTCCTGCAAAAGACCATTTTCCAGGGTCGCAACGCGAGTTTCCTGGGGCGTGACATTGATCAGGATTTCCTCTCGCATGGAGTGAGGCGGGTAGGCAGACATGATTTATAGGTCAGTCGAGTGCAAATAACAGGAGGTCAAGGCGATCGTTCATGGGGCAGGATTTTTCTTCTGATATTGGCCTTTTAGAGGTTAAGTAGCTGCGCTTGTTCCAGCAACACCCGGGTTTCAAATAAGGGTAAACCAACGACGCCGCTGTAGCTACCGCGCAGTTCTTTGACGTAGACACCGGCAAAACCTTGTATCCCGTACCCACCTGCCTTGTCAAATGGCTCACCGGAATTGCAATAGGATTCGATTTGGTGCCTTGAGAGTGGACCAAATGTGACCTCCGTAGCGGAAACCCGGCATTCAGCAAAGCTTTCGCCCACTAGCGCAACCGCAGAAACCACGACATGATTGGTGTCTGAAAGCGCGGTCAGCATCTGCACAGCTTCTTCCCTATTCACCGGTTTTCCCAGCGCGACATCTTCCAGAGCCACCGTGGTGTCGCCACCCAATACCCATACCGATGATGGTTGCTGTTGGTAAACGTGTCTCGCTTTAGCGAGGGCGAGGCGCTTGGTCATGGCCTCAGGCGATTCGTTGGGCAAAGGTGTTTCATCCAGGTCGGCCTCCTGAACAGAGAAAGGGATATCGAATTGCGCCAGCAACTCTTGTCGTCGCGGTGAGCGAGAAGCGAGGATTAATTGCATGGGGATTGATTCATCGATGGTACGGAAGTCCCTCCAAGACGGAGTAGCAGCGATACACCTGTTCGGCCAGCATGATGCGGACCACAGGATGGGCAAAGGTCAACGCAGATAACGACCAGGTCTCTTTTGATTGTTGCAGAATACGCGGCGATAGTCCTTCGGGACCACCGACCAAAAGCGCCAATTGCTCGCCATTTTGTAACCCGACTTCGAACCGGTCAGCCATTTGCCGGGTTGACAGCGCTTTGCCCTTTCGATCCAGCGCGATTATTTCGCACTGTTTCGGAACCGCGGCCAGTAGGCGTTGATCTTCTTCCACAGCAATACGCCCAAGATCGGCATTCTTGCCGCGCTTGATAGCGGGTATTTCGATGACTTTCATAGTCATTCTTCCCCGAATGCGCTTCTGGTATTCCGCCACTCCTTCAACAACCCACGAGGGCATTTTTTCACCGATTACGACCAGATAAATATTGAGCATAAAGGCATGTTAGCCCGGATATTTCATACAGGCCAGGAGTTTACAATCTATCTATCTTAGCGAGTGAGCGATCTTTTTGGATAACCGTCGCTGGGCGGTGGTTTGAGGGAAATCGTTCACGGTGTGATGTGAGCAGAGATCCAATTCTCGGTGACAGTCTGTCTCTTCGAGATGGATGAGAGTAACGCGGTGTAGATTTGGGTTGATATCATCTTTCTGAACGGTTGGTTCCCTGTCAGCAATACGCAAGCAAGAGTAGCGAGAAAAACAGAAACACCACAATCAGGGAATTGTTCTTAACTGGCGGGTTTGGCGCGCTCCAAGACTTCCGCTGCTGGCCCCTCTCCTGTCAATTCATTAAAGGTTTTATCCCACAGACTCTCCAGGTCGTAGCGTTGACGCGCCTGCTCGCGCATGACGTGCACGACAATATCAACGAAATCCACCAGTATCCAGTCTCTCGCTTCTTCGCCCTCAACACCAACATGCTGCCATCCGGCTTCGTGCATTGCTTCTAATACTCGGGATGACAATGTCTTCACATGTCGATCTGATGTGCCGGTTGATACGATCATGATATCTGTAACGTCTGTGAGCTGGCGTACATCAATCACTTTGATGTCTTCGCCTTTGGCTTCTTCCAGTGCAGCGATAGCGATATCGCGCATTAGTTCGGCTTCGTTGGTTTTTTCGCGTTGTTTACTCATAAAGATTGTGGTCTTGAATGTATTGCCAGACGCCTGGATGCAGCCATTGTTGAACTGGGTTGCCTTGTCGCAAAGCTTCACGTACGGACGTGGACGAGATATCTACAGGCATGATGGGTACGAGCATTATTTTACCAGTCTCTGACGGTTCCAGTTGGGTGATATCTGTTTTCCTTTCCGACCACCATTCTGGCAGTTTCACGGGTAGCGGCCAGCCGGGGCGCACCATCACAACGACATTGACCTGGTTCAACAATGTTTCCCATCGGTGCCAGGATTCGATGCCGAGCAGCGCATCAAGCCCAAGAATGAGATGCAACGTACATCCTGGAAAAGCATTCGCCAATGATTCTACCGTGTCCACCGTGTAGGATGGGCCGTCGCGATTGAGCTCGATATCGTCCGCCACCATCAAGGGGTTTTGTGCAGTCGCTATGCGTACCATTTCGAGGCGGTGCTCTGCGCTCACTCCTGGTGCTGCACGGTGAGGGGGCACCGAGGCAGGGATATACCGCACTTGTTCCAGCTGGGCTGCGCGGATCACTTGTGAGACAGTATCAACATGGCCGAGATGAATCGGGTTGAAGGTGCCACCGAATATTCCCAGCTGCTTCATTTCTGCCACGTTTTCTGCGAACCGGAAGAGACCCGAACGTTACTCTCCCAAGAGTGAAGCAACCTGCTGCTGCACTATTTCGCTGTTCCAGTCTCGCGGCCCAACATAGGTTTCAGCGATATCGCCATTTTTGTCGATAAATAATGAGGTTGGCATCGCGCGCACATTCCAATTTTTAGCGACATTTAAATCGGCATTGAGCAGGATAGGAAAATCGAGCTTGGTTTCAAATGCTTTCAGAAAATTTTCGATATCTTTTCCTCGCTCTCCCATGTTGAGTGCGAGCACCTCGAAAGACTGATCTGAAAAGTGATCTTTGAGTGCTTGGATAGACGGCAATTCATGCACGCAGGGTGGACACCATGTGGCCCAAAAATTG
>JAHQWE010000145.1 GCA_019633985.1 Acidiferrobacterales bacterium
AAGACCGCTTAACCGGACTAGTGTGGCTTGACGCTACGGAATGCGCACAAAAAAAATCCTGGGGTGAAGCCTTAGAACTCGCGGCCAATATGTTTGATGGCGCTACTAGCGATGATATTGACACTGGTGGTGATTGCGGCCTGACCGATGGCTCAATAGAAGGGGACTGGCGAATACCGAATCTTTTTGAAGTTCTGAGCCTCATGGACATTTCAGAAGTACGTAACCCTACGTTTTATCAGGGTTACCATGGCGAGCCGGTGAGTTTTGAGAATTTTTCCAAGGCCGGTTTTCCATCAGAAATGGTGCTGACCTGGGGTACTTTTTGGACATCAACTACCGTCGGTAATAACACGACTGCGGCTTACACCATTGGACTCTCGTTTAAGGATTTCTTTGTTTCACAGACAAAGACTGATGAGTATCAAGTATTGATGGTTCGGGACCCTAATTAGAATCCATGATTGAAAGGCCACGGATTGAAAGGGATCAGAGCTACTGCCCAGCCACTTATCAAAACGTGTCGTGAACAAGCTTATGAAAAAAGAACAAGAATGTTCAACTTACTAAAGACTTAATTTCGTAGTAATGGACGCAACTTATGATCAAATACATGAGTAAAGTACCTAACAAGCACATTAAAAATCGCCCGCAAAAAGCGCGGGCTGGACTCGCTAACGCTCGCCTTTTATGTGGGCGTTATGCGCTTGTTTGAGTAAATGGAAAATTCGCAAATATTCGAGCTAGTAAGGTGGGGTTCTTTGATTATTCCGATCTTCCTTGCTTTGGGTATTTTTCATATAGCTACCTGGCCGAGAAATAGGTTTCTTAGGCTGTTAGCTTCAGTTTTGATTCCTTGGATTTGTGTGGTTTTCTATGTTGCAACTGTGTTCAACCCAGTTGGAATAAAAGCGGGGTTGGATAGTGGTTTGGAGAATCCACAAATGCTTTACGATAACAACACAATAGCTTCTAGTATTTTAGGTGGATGGTTCGTACCCTTGCTTACGATTTCTCTTAGCTTACTAGTTTCGAAAATACGGAATGTATATCGTGCTGAGTATTCCTAGAAAATTTCGAGCTGCGCTTAACAAGGCCAAGTTAAGGGACGATTTATACGTCGCTTCGCTCCTACAAATAAATCGCCCAAATTGGCGGCGTTATCGCCATAAAATATAAAAGGAGAGAGAACCAGTACGAAGATCTTCAACCAAATACGATAGCCCATCTTAGTTTGATTAGGGAATTGAAAGTAACAGGTATAAGTGAGCAATAAAAATTAGTTGAGTAAAGTTCACTGTATCGTCACAACCAATATCCGCCAAGCAGAACACGGTTGTTTCATTTAGCGTGATTTTCAATCGTATTTGCTGTAGCAATCAGCCAGTCAAATTAAATTTACCCAGGTAAATGCCGCACCGCGGAGAGTTTGTCAACCAACCCTGAGTTAAAGATTATGGAGAGACGCTTTTTTATCCTCGCCCTCGATAGCCGGCAACGCCCTGCTCAGGAATCCATGTGCCCTCGGGTACTTCCCCTGTTTGATAGAAGATATCAATTGGAATCCCGCCCCTTGGATACCAGTAGCCACCAATTCTCAGCCACTTTGGCGAAAGGGTTTCGTTGAGCCGTTTACCGATGCCCACGGTGCAGGCCTCATGAAAATCGCCGTGATTTCGAAATGAGGTAAAGAAGAGTTTCAGAGATTTACTTTCTACCAGCCATTGATCCGGCACATAGTCAATCACTAGATGGGCGAAATCGGGCTGCCCAGTGATCGGACACAATGAGGTAAATTCCGGAGCGGTAAATCGCACCACATAACTGGTATCCGGATGCGGGTTCGGTACGCGTTCCAGCACTGCTTCTTCGGGTGAAGCCGGCACGGTATTCGCGCCTCCTAATAGCGTTAAATTGTCGTAAATAGTTTCTTCTGTCATTTTTTTATACTCCTCTGGTATTGCCCCAGATCATCACATGCAACTGAGGTAAAACGTGGGCATCAAACCATTGATCCTCAGTTACCTTATTCACTAACCAATCCAACCGATTGGTAATACCCGCGAGATCGATTGCATCTTCAGTCTCTTCGTCGTCGGAAGGTGGCGTGTGATTTCCAGGTTGCAGATAGATGGGAAAATTCGAATATTGCGCGTAAACCTGTTTGGCATAATCGTAATCCTCCTCATCGAACACCACGATTTTCATCACTGTTCGGGTGTTGTCACCGGCTGATTCAATACAGTCGTTTAGCGTTTTCCAGTCCGTCTCCATGCCACTTGATGGAGGTTTCGGACTAAGAGTGAGCACGTTCAAATTAGCAAACCATGATTGACATACACTACCCTGGGTTTCCAGCGCAAATTGGAAACCCTGTGATTGTCCCAACGCAATCAATTCTCCCAAAGGCTGGGTTGCTGGATTGCCACCAGACAAAGTGACGGTGAGCGGGGCTCCCCCGGAAAGCGCGAAAACCTCTTGCCATATTTCCTGTGGACTCATTGACTTCCAGGTAGCGAGATACTGGCTTTCTACCGCGTACAGCGTGTCACACCAGCTGCAGCGATAGTCACAGCCCCCGGTTCTCACGAAAACTGTGGGCTGACCAATGAGCAACCCTTCCCCTTGAATCGTTGGGCCAAAGATTTCACTGATCCGAATCCTTGTTGTCATGGACGATATTCCGCCATCGTTTTCGCTGTCTCTTTGACTCTGACGGCCACCACTTCGGGCCACAAGTTCCGGCACCAGTCGTAAAAGTGTTTGGCAATCAGCTCCGCGGTGACGAAAGCATCACCCAAAACGTCATTCAAATGACGATGATCGAACTTTTCATCGATATATATTTTTAATTGATCGAGATCTCGATAGTCTTTGACAAAACCATGCGAGTTCAATGCGTCAGATCGCAGTTCAACGATGACAACATAATTGTGCCCGTGTAATCGGGCGCAAGGATGGTCTTCACCCAGACCAACCAACTGATGAGATGCTGAGAAATGATATTCCTTGGCAATCGTAAACACTATGCCTCTCCTGCTTGATTAACGGCTTGTCGCCAAAAGTCCGTATCACTATATACCGTAGGATCCGGCACTCCAGCATTCTCAAAGGCCTCGATCCGTTCTACACATGTGCCACATCGACCGCAGTGAATTTGCCCACCTTTGTAGCAAGACCAGGTCTCTTCAAATGGCACCGACAATCGGCCTCCTTCTCGGGCAATATCCGCTTTACTGCCGGTTAAGAACGGTGTGTAGAGCTGGATATCTGACATCCCCTCCAGCGCATGGTTTTGCATTGATTGAAACGCATCGATAAAACCTGGCCGACAGTCAGGATAGATAAAGTGATCGCCACCATGCACTGCGGCAGCAACTGCATCATCCTTACTGGAAGATGCCACGCCAAAGGCAATGGCCATCATAATGGCATTGCGATTGGGTACAACAGTAACGCGCATCGACTCTTCTTCATAATGACCGTCTGGAACGTCAATATTGTCGGTCAAAGCAGAACCAGAGAGCATTGCACCGACATTGGCAATATCGAGAACCAAGTGGGGTACGTTTAACTTTTCCGCGCAAAGCGCGGCAAACTCCAACTCTCGCTTATGCCTCTGTCCATAGTCGAATGACAGCAGTCGAGTGAGTTGGAATTCTGCAGCCACCTTGTAGGCCAGGGTGACAGAGTCAAGTCCGCCAGAGCAGACGACAAGCGTTTTCATGGTAAGTACCTTGTTTTAGCTTTAACCGGGTAGGTCCGCGACCGGTTTCCGAGTGATTCGGGCGGAGGGTTATAGCAAGAAAACCATCCCGCATAAAGTGAAAAATGTGTTCAAGACACTAAAGCCACCGAATACAGCATGCAGTCCTGCAAAGATTCGGTCAATCTATTGATATTGGCGCGTTCAGCATCCTGAAAAGTACCGGCTTTTTCTTGTTAGACAATATAGTTCTAGAACCCATTTTACAGAAAGATCGCGTCGCTTTAGAATCCGCGCTCAATTTCCATAGTTTAAATAAATGTTACTCAAAATGCTGCGCAATGGCATCGGGCTGATCGTCGTTGGCCTGGACCAATTAACCCGTCCAAAGCCGATACAACGTACCGCTGATGAACAATCTAAGGCGCAAGATGCGATGAAAGGCCTTTCTCTGTTTCAATTGAATGCCTGCCCTTTCTGCATTAAAACCCGGCGAGCATTACATCGATTGAATCTGGACTTGGACATCAAAGATATTGGTCGTAATAAAGAATTCCGCCAACAGTTGGAAGCCGGTGGAGGTCGCGTGCAGGTTCCCTGCCTGCTCATTGAGAATGAAGATCAAAAAGAGTGGCTCTACGAATCTGACGACATCATTCGTTTTCTGGAACAAAGAATTGCTTGATTGACGGCATAGCGTGTTACTTCCGATGCCATCCACCTCTCACGATTGTCCTTCTCGGATGTCAGTTGGGTTGCTGGTACTATTCGTTTTATAAAACGGGTAGTTATCTGGCAAACGCTGAGCGAATTAATCCCAACCCGGCGAAAGCAAAAAGCGTTGCTACCACGCCGCTAATCCAGCGACGACATTTTCGATACGTTTTCATCATTCCACCCACTGAAAACAGCATCGAATACAGAGCGTTGTTGGCGAACCCCACTAAGATACAGACAAGCGTTGGCGCGATAATTGCGCTGCCGCTATCCCCAGGACTCACACCTACCGACAGCGCCGCCAGCCAGGCGAGAACTGATTTCGGATTCGACATGTTGAGAATGAGTCCTTTCACAAACCAGTTTTGTTTTTCGGTTGCGACAATATCAGCTTCATCAGACCGGATGGCTTGCCGCCCTGATTGAAGCGCAAGCCATAACAGATAGACCCCGCCTAATACTTTGAGCGCCGTGAGTAAATACAGCGAGCTTTGGAGCACCGCACCCATCCCGCTTGCGGCAACAATACCCCAAAACACCAGGCCGAAAGATAATCCCGCCCCATAAACCAAACTTGTTCTTCTGCCATAGTGCATCGCGATGGCAGCATTCGAAATGTTTGCAGGCCCGGGAGAGACTGCGACAATAAAAAAAGCGATCGCTGTTGAGCCGAGAGAAATCAGTTCATTCATTTTTATCTACAGGGTTTGTTTGAGTCCTTCACACACAACACCTTTACATTTCTATCGCATCGATACTACTTATCAGATAACGCCAGTTTAACGCCCAGAAACCCAAACGTCGCGGCAAACATACCTTTAAACCAGCGCATTACCGACGGCCTCGATATGACATACTGCCTTGCGTATGCAGCAGTTGCACCGTAAATGGTGAATACTAAAAACGTCAATGTCATAAAAACCAATGCCAAACTCGCTAAAGTCAATGCAGTGCCATCCGTACCCTGCGGGACAAATTGCGGCAAGAATGCCAGAAAGAACAAGGAGAGTTTTGGATTAAGAACATTCAGCAACATACCATTGAGCGCGATCTTCGTCAGAGACATTCTGGACTTTTCTTCTCTTACATCAAGATCGCCCCCTTCCCGCAAAATACTCCATGCCATATAAAGCAAATAGGCCACGCCTAGAAACTTAAGCACCTGAAATGCAAGCGCACTTGCATGCAGGATCGCGGCTAACCCAACAATGCTCGCTACTGCCGCCGGGACAATACCCAATGTGCACCCCAACGCGGCAGCGACACTGGGTATCCAGCCGCGCCCCAAACCAATCGACAGCGTGTAGATCACGCCAGTGCCAGGAAGCAAAATGACTACGATGGATGTCAATAAAAATTCAGTATTCATTTCTCAGCTTTCTCTCAATCATATTGAAGATCTGCATAAACTGCCGTTTGCATATCTGTGAAAAATTCTTTCAGCTATTTTAGTAGCAACATTCGAAAGAGCTGACCTATAACTACCGATTTTTAACTTTATAGCGCCAAGATGTCTAATTTCCCATAATCACCACACTGCTGATTTAACTAGACAGCCTTGGTGCAGGAGTCGCTCGCTTCGTTCAGGAGTCTTGCGTATGAAAATCTTTCGACGCAAGCAACATCGCAGCTGCCACCATTAGTGCCCCACAGACTTTGTTGACCAAGCCAAAAGAAAACTGCTTGAGGCTATTGGCCGCACGAATTCCAAGCCATCCCCAAACCATCAGAATCAAGCCGTCTACCAACACATAGGTTAGACCCAGAACTAGTAGTTGAGGAATTACGGGAAGCGTGGGATCGATAAACTGGGGAAACAACGCAGCGAAAAACACAACCGCAAACGGGTTTGCCATGGAAGTGAAAAAACCCTGCATAAACAGGCGCAAATTAGAATCCGCGGTTTGGCCATTTTGACCCTGCGCCTTTCTCTGGCTAAACATCAACTGCAAGCCGATAAACACCAGGTAAACAACACCTAACCATTTAATCCAGAGAAATGCCGCAGCAGACGTCGCAATAATCGCGGCCAGACCAAATGCAGCGCAAGTCATTTGTATACAGTTCGCGGATAAGTCACCCGCAATCGTAAACAGGCTACGCTTGAAGCCTGCGCGGATACTATTGGATATGATCAGCAGCTGACTGGTGTCGGGGGGCGTGGCAAAAAAAACAGCGACCGCTGCCAAATAGTAGAGATAGGTTTCCAGTGGCATCGGTTATTCTCATTAGTGATAATCAAATTAACAAAATCGATCAGTCCTCAGAGGTAGAGTATAGGTCAAACTAGAGGGATTCGAGACACGAAGCTCGAACCCCTTCAATCTGTCTTACGTATCGTGCCCTTATCTTTTAAACCACATTGCAATCGAGCAGAACCTATGCTGCAGCTAACCGCGAGATCTCCTGGAGCGCCTGTTCAATTGCCCTATCTGCTTCCCGATTGAGTCGGTCAGCCTTGATAATGCGAACATCATCTATTCCGATAAACCCGAAATAGTGTCGTAGCCACGGGGTCAGGAAGTCTATATCGGTATCCACTTTCGTGCCTCCCGTTGCGATCGCGACAAACGCGCGTTTATTCTTCAGCAGCCCTTTAGGGCCAGTATCCTTGTATTGAAACGTTTCACCAACCCTGGCAGCGAGATCGCACCAGGCTTTAAAGCCAGCAGGCATGGAAAAGTTATACATGGGCATCCCCACCACAATCGTATCGGCTTGTTGCAGTTCAGAAACGATGGCGTCTGAGAGAGCGATAGATCGGATCTGTTCCTCACTCCTGTCTTCTTTCGGAGTGAAATAAGAGCCAATCATCATCTCGTCTACAAAAGGCAGCCCCCGGCTAACATCTCGGTACAGAACATCTGTCTCGCCGATTTTCAGCTTTTCAACAATCGCATCGCTGAGTTTTCGAGACACTGAAGCGTTTTCACGACCGCTGGCGTCAATATGGAGGATTGATTGCATAGTCACCATCTCCTCAAGACAATGTGACAGCAGTTTTAGGTACGTCGAGCACCAAAACCTTAGCATCACTGATCGCCTCAAACTCCACAGAGGATGCGTCGGTGATTTCTGCACCATCGCCTTTCCTCAGCGCCACCCCATCAATCTTCACTTCCCCATCAGAGACCAGAACATAGGCCTGACTTTTAATCGGTTGCGCCAGTTGCGTGCCTGCATTCAGATTTCCGCCGTAAATAAAAGCATCTTGATAAATGGAGAGAGGGGCAGACCCATCCCCCGACACCAGCAAGTCCAGTCGGTCCTCAGCCGGATTTTTCGGGAACGAGTAGCTGTCCCAGGTGGGTTTGACGTCCAGCCGATTAGGTTCGATCCAGATCTGGAAAATATTGGTGTCTTCATCTTCCAGATTAAACTCGGAATGTTGCACCCCAGTGCCCGCACTCATTACCTGAACATCACCTGCTGTTGTGCGGCCTGTGTTGCCATTGCTGTCGCGGTGCGTAATCGCACCCTGTCGTACATAGGTAATGATCTCCATATTCTGATGGGGATGCGTGTCAAACCCGGTTCCTGCCTGAATGATGTCATCGTTGATGACCCGCAGCGCACCAAACCGCATGCGTTCCGGGTTGTGATAACTGGCAAAACTAAAGTGGTGGCGTGCATCCAACCAGCCATGATTAGCACGCCCTAGTTCATTGTATCGATATATCTTCATCATCTTGTTCTCCTAAATTATGACTGTGTTATGCCTTAAGAAAAGCAGGAATCAAGGTGTCAACAATCGGTATTCGCTTGATCGCAAATCTTCCGCCCCCTTGTATCGCTACAACAATCGCAATCAAAACAAGAAGTGCCGGGAACTCCCATCCTCCGCCCTCGTTGCTGAAAAGCCACCCGTTACCCGAATGCACCCAAGCTGCACCGAGCAGAATAGGCAGACTTAAGACCGCCACCAGTCTTGGATAAATACCGAGGATAAGCGCTGCTCCGCCCACCACTTCTCCAAAAATCGTAAGATATGCGATAACGGCCGAAAGCCCCAAACTCTCGAAAAACCCGACCGTGCCTGCAACAGTAAATACCAAAACTTTGAGAAGACCGTGAGCCAATAGCACAGCGCCTAAACCGATTCGAAGCAGCATGGCACCCTGATCATTTGCAGTTGAATTCATTGTTGAACCTCATTAAGTTGAAATGTGGGTATACAGTATCAGTTCCATAAATAATGTTAATATGGGCTTTCATTAAATTACTAATTCCATTTAGTTACTAATATGGATCATGTCTCCAGAGTCGGTATCTTTATTGCGGTGGTGAAACACAGCAGCTTTTCGGGCGCAGCCAGAGAACTGGGAATGACTGGCCCAGCAGTGAGCAAACAGGTTCAATCGCTGGAGAGAAAACTGGGCGTGAAATTGCTCAACCGTACAACGCGCCATGTTTCCGCCACCGAAGAAGGCGCTACCTACTATGATAAAGCGCGACAAGCGCTCGAGGATTTGAACGAAGCGGAGCAGCAGATCCTCGAACTCAAGACGGTGCCAACCGGGCGATTAAAAATAAATGCACCCATGTCCTTTGGCACCAAGTTTTTAACCAAACCGATCGCAAAATACGCCTGCCAGTACCCTGAGGTAGAAGTTGAAGTTGATTTTGGAGACCATTGGGTAGATGTGATCGGAGAAGGCTATGACATTGTCGTTCGCATCGGTGCGCTGGCGGATTCCAATCTGGTCGCAAGACAAATTGCGCCCTGCCCGATTATTTTATGTGCATCCCCCATCCTCATCGAAAAGTTTGGCATACCGAATTCAGTCGAGCAGCTCTCCACGCTACCGGGGGTGGTATACAACCGCCACTCTCCGAAAGAAGACTGGCAATACCAGGATAGTAAGGGCGATATTGGAGCCCAACCATTGAACAGAACCATGGCGGCCAATACAGCGGAAATGCAACTGGAGGCATGCAAGAGCGGCCTGGGTGTGGCACTACTTCCTGTTTTTACCGCACACGAATTTCTGGATAACGGAGAATTAATCCGATTGTTTCCGCAATACCGCACTTTCCCGGAAAGAGGTATTTACGCGATGTACCCACCCAATCGCTATCTCTCTGCACGCAGTCGGCTGTTCATAGACAGCCTAATTGAAACCGGCAGAGAGCTGCCCTGGAATCTTTAGCTAAGGTTGATAGAGGGGCAGTTCAACACCCAAGGTACGGAACCAACCCAGTATCTTAAAGTTGTCAGCTGTAAATATGTTAGCGATAAATATCGGAACTTGATCTGACAAATTCTATAAACTAGCTCAGATATCGCCGTACATTCTACGACCGAGTTTTGCCCAGAACGGCCACGGAAAATAGCAGATTTGGAATGCGGCCTATTTATTTTAATTCATCAAGGTAGTAGTAATCGGACCACTTTACCTGTATAAGCCCTCCAGCTGCTAAGGATTAGCAGGCTATATTAAGTTTTCCTCGCTTGGCTTCCTCTTCTAGATGTACCGTTCGTGTTTCTCTTTGATATTTCCTCGTTGTTCGTGTCAGCTATTACATTTAAATTAACTAATAGGTTCAAAATATGAATACAGGTACAGTCAAGTGGTTCAATGAAGCAAAGGGCTTTGGTTTTATTTCTCAGGAAAACGGGGCAGATTTGTTCGTCCACTTTCGTTCGATCGTAGGAGACGGCTTTAAATCGTTGACCGAAGGCCAGAGCGTACAGTTTGATATTGAAGATGGGGCTAAAGGCCCAGCAGCGACAAACGTCGTACCTCAATAGTAGAGACTAGAATTAGAAAAGCCCTGCTAACACAGGGCTTTCTTTTGCTCGTTTAAATCGCAGAAGTAAGCATCACAGGGGAAGTTACACAGCTTTCTTGATCGTCTCAAAGTGGCCCACAACAGACACTCAAAATACTCTATGGAACTGGCGACTTCGGCCATGAACGGCCACTCTACGCGTGATCAGCAACTACGTTGATTTGCGCGCCGTGTTCTAGAAGGGCTTTCAGAGCAACGATGACCTGATTGAATCCTTTGGTCGAATCTAGCGCTTTTGTCACAATCTCATCGGCTGAGCCTGTGAAACCTACTTCCTCAATGGTCAGCTTCGAATGTCCATCGCATGAACCCTCGATCAACCAGCAAACCTCTGTGAACTGATCTCCCTCGCCCCATTCGATATGAATTTTTCCAGGACGACTGAGTTTTTTAACACGTACTTCAATGGCGTAAGCATCTTCGTCTACGCCGATGTACCATAAAACGGTGCCTCCTTCATTCAAACCAGTGTCGCGTCGAGTGAACCAAAATTTACTCATCGTATCGGCATCTACAAACGCGTCAAATATTGCTTGTGGCGTTGCGTGAACCACCATACGTGCTGTTGCAGAAATTTTATTCATAGCTCCATTTCTATCACCATTTCTAAATTTCTCAAAGGACAGCTACGGGGCGATAAGGGTTCTATCTTTGAAATCATCGAGTGACCGTTCTGAGTATGGCAGAGACGGTCGCCAAACCCCAATTTGTCTCAACTTTGCCCTGAAGAGTCAGTCGTCCAAACCTCTATCAACTTCTGTTTTGCGCTAAGCGGCCTGTTCGTTCTTTCATAGCCGCTAGACTAATCACCGCAATAATGAGCGAGACCACCATCAATCCTCCCGCGGCAGCGAATGTGATCTCCATGCCGAATGCTGCGGCGTTTGCAGTTGCTGTTGTGATATCGCTCGATCCTGAGGCGAAGGCGAAAACAGCGCCCATAACGGATGCGCCCGTTATTAATCCAAGATTTCTCGACAAGCTCAGTGCACCGGAAATCACTCCCCGTTGGTTTTCGGCTACATCCATCATTACTTGGGTGTTGTTAGATGCCTGGAACAGTTGATAACCAGGAGTCAAAATCATGATGGCCAAGATATAGCCCGCAACGCCGAACATCCCTGGAAAAACAGAGAGCGCAAAGGCACCGGCAGTCATCGCGATTAATCCGACCGTGACCATGAAGGGCGCACCCAGACGATCAACTATTCGACCTGCAGGGACACCACTAAATATAGAAATAATTGGGCCAATCGACATCACCAGTCCAACCAACACCGGCTCAATACCAAGCGCGCGAGAAAGATAAAATGGCCCCACGACTAAGGTTGCCATCATCACTGATGCAACCAGCGCATTCATTGCCAGGCTGGAGCTGATTACCCCGTCGCGAAACACCGCGGGTTGGATCAATGGCGATTTAACCTTTTTTTCCACAAACAAAAACAAGCCTACACCCAAGGCTGCTGCCATCATCAGTGCCGCGTTGAGTTGACCAAAATGTCCATCTCCAACTGTTACAGCAAGAGCATATGCTGCGAGTGTTAGACCAAGTAATAGCGTGCCCAGGCTGTCGAATCCGTTCCGATCGGGTTTTTCCTTCTTTTCTTGATCGGGGAGATAACGGTAGGCGAGTACAAAGGTGAAAATCCCCAGAGGTACCATAATAAGAAAGATCGACCTCCAGCCAAAACCTGAGATTAGTACACCACCCAAAGACGGGCCAAGAGCGGTACCAATCGCAGACATCGTACCGAGCAGCCCCATGGCACTACCCGTCTTTTCATTAGGAACAGTATTACGAACGAGCGCCACCGTAAGTGCCATTAATATCGCCGCCCCTACTCCCTGCAATACTCGCGCACCAATAAGTACCCAAAGCGTAGGAGCAACTCCGCATAGGATCGAGGCTGCAGTAAATAGTGAGATTCCGAATAACAACACGCGGCGGTGACCCATGATGTCACCCAGTCGCCCAACACTGACAACCATAACGGTGATAGCGAGTAGATATACGATAACAATCCACTGAACCGCTTGGAAAGAGGCTGAAAACACGTCAGTCAGAGTCGGCAGTGCAATATTTGCGATACTCACACCGAGAGAAGAAAGCAACATCGACAGAGCTAGACTGCTAAGGACCCATCGAACGGATAGCGACTGCTTTTTATCACTAGCCGATACTTTATCTTTGCAACTATTGTTCATCACAATGTGGTTGATTAATTGTTTCAATCAGAGGATTATGCAACTTCAAGTCAACTTGAGGTCAAGCACTATGACACTAGATATTGGCGACGTATCCCGGCGTTCGGGACTTCCGCCCTCTACATTACGCTACTACGAAGAGAAGGGGCTCATTAGCTCAACGGGTCGCCGTGGCTTGCGGCGATTGTTTGATCAAAGCATCCTTCAACGATTGGCGTTGATTACTCTTGGGCGTGAGGCCGGTTTTTCCCTGGAAGAGATAGCGAGCATGTTTACACCAACTGGCAAACTATCCATTGATCGGAAGAAATGTTTAGAAAAGGCGGACGAACTAGAGCACTTGGCCAAAAGATTGGTTTCAGTTAGTAATGTATTACGTCACACTGCGGCGTGCCGCGCGCCAAGCCATTTGGAATGCCCATCATTTCAGAGATATGTGAAGGTAGCTGAAAAGAAATCTCATTCAATGGCAAAGCGAAAGTAGCCGAAAGGCCGCCGTTTTCTACGGCCATTGACCGATTATATCTAACCCAGGTTTTCAGATTATCAGATCGAGTTCCAACATTTACATGTCAGTTCTTCGTTCGCACGTGTCGTCTTACAATTCGCTTTGCTTCGGCTTTCACTTCATCTCGCTTTCGCCATGACCATAGTAATTCACTCGCTTCTCGATAGCTGGTTGTGACGTCGACAATTGGGCGCGGATAAGTTCCCCCTAAACGAATTTCGTACATCAATTCCTCCATCGAGGTCAGCAGCCATGGTTCAAACAGCAGTGCGTCAGGTAGAGCTGCAATTTCCGGACACCAACGACGAATAAAGGTGCCATCCGGATCCTGCTCTTTAGCTTGCTTGGTCGGGTTATAAATTCGTATCGTGTTTGTTCCGGTCACACCTGCCTGCATTTGAAACTGCGCATAATGAATCCCGGGTTCAAAATCGAGAAATAAATTCGCCAGATGCGCAACACCCCTGCGCCAGTCAATCTGTAAATGATGACAAAGAAAGCTGACCAACATGGCGCGCATTCGAAAGTTAATATAGCCGGTTTCCTGCAGGCAGCGCATGCAGGCGTCGATTAAAGGATAACCGGTTTGACCTCGTTTCCAGGCGAGTAAATCATCTTCTGCCTGCCTGTTCTCTCTATAGGGAATACGTTGATATCCCGCATTGATATGATCAAACTGCATGGTGCTTTCACTTTCAAACTTCTGAATAAAGTGACAATGCCAGTGTAACCGCGATGTCAGCGCTACCAGCGACCTTCGCCAGCCTTTGCGATTCCAGTGACTCAACACGTGTTGATACATTTCTCGCAAACTTATGTTGCCCCAGGCCAGGTAAGGCGACATTCGCGAGCAACTTGTTCTGCTCTGAAGCGGTTTCGAAATGAACCAGTGATAATCCTTCCCTCGCGACTCGAAGAAATCATCCAGCACCCGCCAACCAGCCTTAGAGCCGCCTAGCTGAAAACGGAGATCCCGATTTTTCCATACAGCCGGCAATTGCGAGGTATCAAAGTCAAGATACACAAGATTCAAGTTTTTAACCAGAATCGGTTCGATTTCTGCCCGCATCACAGACTTCCACTGTTTGTCCCAGTCATCACGATTGTTGCAGGGTCGAATAACCGCGCCTGTTTGCCTTTCACACCAGTTAACCTTTTGATTGCCAGCCCACCGCGCCACCGCCTTGTCACGTTGGTAGGTGTTTGCTAAACCGGTTTCCTCATGTGAAAACAGGCAATCAATTTGGTAGTGGTTCGAAATTTTATTCAGAACGTTAACAATCTCATCGTTCGCAACGGAGACCTTCCCCGGGAGCCTCCGATTCATATCGAGAAGTGACTCCGTGACAAACCGCCAATGACGCTCAGAATAGTGGGCGTCATTTAAAAGTTCTGGCTCAAACACATAGAGGAGCAATATCGGCAGACCACTATCCTGCGCGAGTTTTAATGGCTCATGATCTGACAATCTGAGGTCGCGCTTAAACCAGACAATATTTATTTTCGGCTTGTCGCTCAACGCAAAACTCTAAAGGGCTCAGGAATCATATTCACAAATTCTTCCCTTCCCCATTCCAATAGTTGCTGTAGCGAGAATCCGGGTCAAATAGCTGCGCCTGCTTTTCAAGATTGAAGTGTCGTTTTTCTCTACTGTCTGCCCCTACTCCAGCCAGGTATTGCCAGTTTCCCCAATTGGAAGCCACGTCATAGTCGATCAACACCCGTTCAAAATACGCGGCACCATATCGCCAGTCCAGAGACAACTCATTCACAAAACAGCTCGCAACAATTTGCCGGCCTCGATTGGATAAATATCCAGTGACTCTAAGCTCATTCATGCAGGCGTTCACGATGGGATAGGCAGTTTCTCCCTGCACCCAGGCCAAGATTTTTGCAGGATCACAATCATCCACCGGGCGAACTCCCTTTATTCCCGACAACAAGAAAAGCTTGTTACCAAACTTATGGGCATACCACTGAAAATATTCTCGCCACAGCAATTCGAAGTAAATCCAGTATGTCGACTCATTACGTTCCACTTCTTCTTCGTAACGGAACAATGCACTCGCAGTTTCTCTAACTGACAGACAACCGTTCGCCAGCCACGGGGAAAACTTACAAGAATTATCCCAACCGTCGATAGCGTTACGCACCTGTTTATATTCCCCAGGCTTACTTGAAGAAAAGTAAGCTTTCAGATGCTGTAAACCACAAGCCTCCCCTCCGTGAAAAGGGCTGTTTTCGGCAGGCCAATGAATCGGTTCCTGTAAAGTAATACGGTGCGTACCCGGCAGCGGTAGCGATAAGATCGCCTCAGTCGGTTGCCTTGGTTTACAGTCTTTCACTGCATTTTTAAACTTTGTAAAACTCGTTGGAAGATCTGCAAGCAAAAACGGTAGGTCTTCAAGTTCAAACAATGTATGTGTATCCACAGAATGGAATGTTAAATCTGGGTGTCGAACCTGCAGAGACACCCAGACGTGGTTTTCGAACCACCCTGCGGATTGGCTGCGGATAACATCGGTCGGGTTTATCATATTGATAACTTCCATCAACTTATCCTTCGCCCCTCCTCCGAGCACCCACAGATACTGACCTATCTCCCTCAATTGCTCATTCAACACATGCAAAGACTGCTGCTCAAAAAACCTCTTAG
>JAHQWE010000146.1 GCA_019633985.1 Acidiferrobacterales bacterium
ACTTGGGTGCGGCGAGCTTTCCTTCCACGCAGGCGCGGCATGGCGCATTTCCTGGGCTGACCCAAGCATCCCAGACCGCATTCATTTCAGCGAAATCACTGATGTCGGATAGCCAAATTGTCGTACTCAAAATATGGGACTTATCAGTCCCCGCTGTGGCGAGCAGCGCGTCTATTTGTTCAAGGATATTAGCGGTTTGCTTGGTCACACTTTCTCCACCCGCTTTCTGCGCCACTTGCCCAGCAAGATAAACAGTCTTTCCATGAACCACTATCTGGCTCATGCGCTCCCCGGTCTCAAATCGTTTGATGGTCATAATTTTTGGTTATTCACTCTGGAGTCAAAAGTGTATCATCGACCCCTATTGTAAGTGTTGCAAATGCAACATTCTCACCAAAAACTGACTGGAGTAAAAAGTGGATAAAGAAAGATTTGAACTAGGTGTCGCACAGAGAAAAGCGACGCTGGGCGAGGAGTACGTTAGCAAGTCTCTCGATAATGCCGATGATTTTTCGCGACCATTTCAAGAGATGATGACCGAATGGTGCTGGGGATTTGGATGGGGTGATGACTGTATCGACCCGAAGACACGATCTTTAATGAACCTCACCATGATTGGTGCGCTTGGCAAAATGCACGAGTGGGAAATCCATTGTAAAGGCGCGATACGTAATGGTGTTACCAAAGAACAACTGAGAGCGGTAATCCATGTCATCGGCATTTATTGTGGTGTACCGCAATCGCTGGAATGCATGCGCGCTGCACGCAGTGCAATGGCTGAAATGGGAATGGAATAGCTAGAACAATAATGGATGGTAATACGTTCAAATGTGGCCGGCAATTACAGGCGGCCACCCCGAGCTAACAGCTAGATCATTTTGTTTTCTTGCATCACCTTCGAAAGTTGAGATAGACGCTGGGAATAAGACATTTCAAGTAGCGCCTGTCGACTCTCTATTGAGAGCGGCAATAGCTCAGAAAGACGGCAACTCAACCAGTCTCCATTGTCCCATTCAGGACGCAACGTGCTCGCCCAATCTTTGAGGTCTTCCTGATCACAAAGCGCCTGCATAAACTGTGTCATTTCTAAAATATTCGCCGGCAACTCTTGTTCCACCTCAGACTCTTGCAACATTTCGACCTCTGCAACAATGAGCTGGTCGGCTTGCAAATGGTGATCGATGACGTTAAATCGTTCTGTCCCTCGACAAGTAACTCCCAGGTATCCATCTTCCAATTGATCAAAATCCTCGATTTGTGCCAGAGTACCGATGGAATGAAAAGCGCCTCCGCCACGATGCGTACTTTCGTTGGCGGACAGAACAACACCGAACGGTGAACCATTTTTCATACAGTCGCCAATCATTGTGAGATATCTAGGTTCAAATATTCTGAGCGGTAATACCCCTCCCGGAAACAGGACGAGGTTCAGGGGGAACAAAGGAAAGGAGCAAGGGTTCATTGAAGTCTCATTTACGGTATGGCCTGACTTTCACACGACCTGAATACGCTGACTAGCTTCACTAGACAAATTGGGAAAGGTATCTTTCTGAATGATTTCGCCGATTACGCAGGCACTATGATAACCCGAAGCGATTAACTGGCTAACGCATTTCTCGGCATTGCCAACCGGCAAACTGAACAATAAACCGCCTGAAGTTTGGGGATCAAATACCAGTGGGAAGTTTGTCAAAAGCTTTGCCGCACCGGTTTCCCCACAATTGTTCGCGTAACGAGCATTCGCCTGGAAAAGGGAACTCTGATGCCCCGCCAACGCCATCGAATGAGCGGACTCCAAAACAGGAATTTTTTTTGCCCATAACTCACAACAACAATTTGATTGCTCCATCACCTCACTGAGATGTCCGATCAATCCAAAGCCGGTCACATCTGTCATCGCCGTCGCACCCATGTTGGCAGCCACAGTTCCAGCCTGCTGATTACTTAACATCATCACTTCTAAAGCGGCATCGAGCTCTACAGCGCTTAGTTGTGCCCTCATTGCCCGGGCCAGCAGTACGCCAACTCCCAGCGGTTTAGTCATAATCAGAGCTTGATTCGCATCGGCACCACTTTTTAAGATCAGTTCTCCATTCACCAGACCATTCACCGTTAATCCGAGAGCAAGTTCGATTCCCTCTGCGGAGTGGCCGCCTGACAAGCGACAGTTTGCAACCTCAAGCTCGGTAACGACTCCCGCCATGATCTGACTCAGATCACTATGGAGCACTTCGTCAGACGCAAAAGGCACCGTGACGCTCACCAACGCGGAATGCGGCGCAGCATTGGACGCGTAGAGATCACTCAATGCATGCAGAGTGGTAATTCTTGCAAACAGAAAAGGATCAGCAATCATCGCGCGAAGTTGATCGACCGATTGCGCAATCGATCGATCATTCCTTCGAATGAGTGACACATCATCCACCCTATGTGTCTCGCTCGCTTCAGCTGTTCCTGCGTCGTTCACGATGACTTGCTTGAGTACCTGCTGCAGAACATCGCCAGGAACCTTCGAACCACAACCAGTGCAACGCATTACTATACTCTCGTCGACATCCAGTCGCGGCAGGGGAAACATAGCCTGCTTCAATCGTTGAAATAAACTACGGCGCACACCGACCATATCAGGCAGACTATTGAAGCGATTCATAAACGCTTGATCGATATAATCCTTCCAGCGCCAAACCCATTCTCCCTGCACACTCAGTGTGCCCCTACTGGCAATCGCTTTTTGATGACCCAGCGACAACAGGGTTAAGAAGTGAGATTGCGGCCTATGAATTTGCAAAGGCTTTCCAAGCACAGCCCGTTGAAGATTGCGAAACAATGCAGGCCCCTGTCTAACAGCGAAAACACCCGCGCGAGGTCGGGGATAATTTTCCTGCAATGCAACGTCACCAGCGGCAAATACACTTGGATGGGAAATAGACTGCAAGTAATCGTTAATACGAATGTAGCCGTCGTCTGTGCATTGCAAACCCGACTGTGCTGGCCATTTTGAAGCCTTGGCTTCGGTACACCAGAGAACCTCATCCAGCGAGATTTGCTTGCCATCCACCGCAACAACGGCGTCTTCCCGAACCGTCGCAACGTCAAAACCCATGTGCAAAATTACTCCTTTACGCTCACATTCAGTGATCGCCATTTTTCGCACTCTTTGCGTTGCGCCTGGTAAAACTTCGCTACGAATAATCCAGTGAAACCGATAATCACCGGCCAACGACCGATCAGCCGACGGACGTTTTCGCAAGAACTCCTGCACGCGATGGTGCATTGCCAATAGTATTTCAAACCCTCCAGCTCCAGCCCCAACCACACCGATATCGAGACTGGCCCCGCCTGGTGAATCCACTATTCGTTTTTCTATTTGTGTCCACCTATCATAAAACGTCGATACCGGTTTTACTGGAATCGCGTTTTCCCTCGCGCCAGCGACCTGATTAAGTGACGGCGCCCCTCCTGTGTCTACTGACAGATAGTCGTAATATATATCGGGCCGATCAGGCAATAGTACCTTGTTGCGGTCGGGATCAATCCCAGTCGCCCGTTGTTCGATAAATCGGATATTTGCCCACTGGCACAATCTCGGTAAATCTATGTGACTTTGACTGTAGCTGTAATGCCCAGCAACCAGACCGGGTAGCATTCCTGAATAAGGGGTCATTCCCTGCTCGGAAATCAGCGTCAGGCGAACGCCCTCGATGGGGTTCATTGCCCACATCTTGATCACAATGACATGTGCGTGCCCACCTCCCAGCAGCACTACTTCTCTGCTCACGGGCAAACTGTTCAACTCCATAACTCCACATCCCTATTCCGCATGTACTCGAGCAGGACGGCCTCGCTCCCCCTAGCGATCACTTCACTGTCGCGACTCTGTAGCTGATAGTCATACATTGGATCATAGTAATCCCTCAACAGCAGTTCAATAAATGGCCTATATGCTTCTGTACTACCGTCTTCTCGATGAAGCTTCAGTGCTTCCTGCAACAGACCAGACGCAGTCTTGTAGCGTTCCTGACCAAGGCGCTTACGAATTTTGTCTAGACTATGTTGATGGCGTTCCGCGAAAAGCTGAAAGCCTAGTTCACACGGAGTAGTTTGTTGGATCGTTGCGAGCAATTCTTTGACATAATCCTGAATTCCGATATCCACCCGGCGATCCATTTCAGCCTCAAGCACCAGAGTGGGTGACTGCAACATTTTGCGCCACAAACTCCCCGGCAATCCCAGACTACCTACCTGCTTGCCTTCTCCTTCAAGCCAAATTGGGGCGTCTACTCCCTGATTTAACAATTTAAGCAATGCGACAGAGAGAAGATTCTCAAAGTTAATGGGAGTCGGCTGTAGCGTAGCCATCTTGCCGAAACTTGAGCCACGATGATTCGCCAATCCTTCCAGATCTACAGAGCGCTTGATCCTGTTTAGTAACAGCGTTTTCCCTGTTCCCGTACGCCCACTGATTAATATAAATTGCGCCTTCTCAATACACTCCTCAAGACTTTCGATAAGAAACCGACGCATCGCTTTATAGCCGCCTTCGACATAGGGATAGTCGATGCCGCCTTCGGCAATCCATTGCTGTGTAATTCGGGAACGCAGTCCGCCACGAAAGCAGTACAGAAACCCTTGAGGGTGTTGTCGAGCAAATTCCAACCAGCATTCCACTCTCTCCTGCTGCAATACGGGAGTGACGAGTTCCCTACCAAGTTGAATCGCTGAATCCTGCCCTGCCTCCTTGTATCTGGTACCCACCAGATGCCTTTCCTTGTCATTCATCAAGGGCAGATTGACCGCATTTTCAAACGCCCCTTTTGCATATTCCACCGGCGATCTCGTGTCGATCATTGGCACGTTTTCAAGAAACAGCTGCAGGTAGTCACTAGTATTGCTTCGGGACATTCGCTTGCTTATAAGGCTTGTGCTTTGATGGTGGCTCGCACTGGAGCCGGGTGTCCTTCAATTGTTTTAGCGTGATTATTTGGATCTAAAAAGTTTTCAAGTGAATCAAATCGCATCCAGCTTGTTGAGCGCTGTTCGCTCACCAATGTAGGGGTAAGATCGATAAGCTCTGCATCCTTAAACCCAATATGATGCACGTTCTCGATCAGTCTGTTGACAGTCGGAATAGACCATACATTGCGCATTTGTGCGTAGCGACCGGTAAATTCCAGCTCTCCGCTCTCCTCTCCTACTATGACCAGGGTTTCCAGTACTAATTCACCGCCCGGTCGCAGCAGTCGATAGAGTTCCGCCAAATGCGCTAGCGGATTCCGTCGATGATAATAGACTCCCATTGAAAAGATAGTGTCGAACCCGTCGCTGACGGGTAAATCTTCATTCACCAGAAATTCTTCGCTTTTCATCGGCAGAATTAAAGCTCGATCCGCAGAAAAGTAACGCTGAAGAGCAGCAAACTGCGCTAGAAAAAGCTGCGTGGGATCTATGCCGAGAGCGAGACCAGCACCCTGTCCCAGCATACGATAGAGATAGTAGCCATTGCCGCAACCAACATCGAGAACGGTTCTGCTTTGCAGTGAGGCAATTTTGCTCTGAATACGATTCCACTTTCTATTTGATCGCCATTCAGTGTCAATGTGCACACCAAACAGATCAAATGGCCCCTTCCTCCAGGGATGCAAGTGCATCAAGCTCTCTGACAGTGTTTCTCTTTCCCGCTTAGATATCGTCTTTGGTGATAGACATTGGATCGCGTCCTGGTCGAGCTTTACTTCCGAGGGTTCAATTTTTGGAAGCATCTGGATGGCAGATTTCCAGCTGGCGCAGTCACCATGGGGGCGTTGTTTCAAAATATTTTGGCATTCTTGGTACATACCACTAGCCAGACCGAACAACCAGGTTCCCTCTAGCGCTGCATTAATTTGTTCTCTGGATATCCAGTCAGCATCCAGACTCATTAACGAACCGCCAACAGGGAAACAAAATTGAAGCATTGAAACCATTGCGACACTTGAGAGAAGCCGGCACTCCTCAATCTTGAGTGATGTTGATCAATGGAATTGAGCTTCATCACATTTTCAAGTGCCGTCCTTTTCTGACTAATTTCGAGCTCACTATATCCATTGGCGGATTTAAAATGATGATAAAGAGACACGAGCAAATCATCCTGACTCGGTTCACTATAATGAATTTTTTCGGTCAGTATCAACGCACCACCCGGGAGCAGTCCGTTATAGATTTTGTCAACCAGAGCTTGTCGTCGATCAGGAGCGATAAACTGCATCGTCAAATTCATAATAACTACGCTTGCCTTCTCAATTTCGGTCTCCCAGATATCTTCCTGCAAACAGACCACTTCAGTGCCCGAGATATGATGAGAAAACTGCTCCTTACAGTGACGCATCATTGACTCCGAGCTGTCCACCGCAAAAAATTCAACATTCGTATTTTTGAGACGGGAATAAGTAGCAAGGGTCGCTGCACCGTGAGAACAACCGAGATCGTAAACCCTGCTATCTGGTTGAGAATAGCGCTCAGCAATCACGGCAATAGAGGTTATCAACGTGTCATAGCCCGGTACAGATCGTCGAATCATGTCAGGGAAGACATCCGCCACAGCATCATCGAAAGCAAAATCGACAATATGCTGCTTCGGTTCAGCAAAGATACTGTCTTTTTTCAACTTTTTCTCTGAAGTCACTCAATCAAGCAATTAGCCTTTAGATCTGCTCGAGCTCAATCAAGGTACCAAGAGCGTCCTTGGGATGCAGAAACAAAACCGGCTTACCGTGCGCACCGATCTTGGGCTTCCCATCTCCCAATATTCTCATTCCTTCCGCACGCAGCTTATCGGCGGCCAGTCCAATATCCACCACTTCATAGCAAAGATGGTGAATTGCTCCGGACGGATTGTTCTCAAGAAATTTTTTGATCGGCGATTGGGGACCAAAAGGATGCAGAAGTTCAATCTTGGTATTCGGAAGATTGACAAACACTGTCGTCACTCCATGCTCCGGCATTTCGACCGGCTCAGAAACCTGCGCGCCAAAAAGATCCCGATATTGATTGGCACCTGCTCCTAGATCAGGGACAACAATCGCAACGTGGTTTAATTTTCCAATCATATTCCTACTACCATCAATTATCAGAATCGACATTAACAAGGCGGGCAACCAGTCTTCCTGCAGCCACAGTTGGCGCCAGCTTACCCGCTTTTACCTGTTGCTGCAGCTGGTCGCATTCCTCAGCAAATTGATCGCTACTTCTCAAAGTTTGCATCACTATCTCGCCAGCCTCTCTCCACATCCAGTCTATTGATTGGTTTTGCCTTCGGGTGTCAAACAAATCATCCGACTGCATTAACCTCTGGTAGCGACAAACCTGATCCCAGACTTGATCCACGCTTTCGTTATGGAGGGCAGAAACTGATAAAACCGGAACCCGCCATCGAGTAAATTTTTGTTTAAGAAGCTGCAATGCGTGCTGAACATCGGAAGCAGATACTTTGGCAGCACGTTGTAAATCTCCATCTGCTTTATTGATGACAACAATATCTGCTAGCTCCATAATACCGCGTTTTATCCCTTGCAAGTCGTCTCCGCCGCCAGGCAGAAGCATTAATAGAAACAAGTCAGTCATCTCTGAAACCAGTGTTTCTGACTGCCCCACACCCACGGTCTCCACAATTACAATGTCGAATCCAGCGGCCTCACAAAGTAAAATGGCCTCTCGAGTTCGCCTCGCCACCCCACCGAGTGTCGCCCCAGAGGGCGACGGCCTGATAAAAGCACTCGGGTGAATTGCCAGTGTAGGCATGCGCGTTTTATCGCCCAATATCGATCCCCCATTGATCGACGAGCTGGGGTCGATGGTCAACACCGCCACCTTATGACCCTGTTCGATCATATGGTTACCAAATGCTTCAATGAAAGTAGACTTACCTACACCCGGAACGCCGGTAATACCAATGCGCAACGAATGACCGGTCTCCTCCATAATTGCCGAGAGCAATTCTTCTGCCTGATCACGATGCGCTGACTTGCTGGATTCAATCAGGGTGATCGCCCTGCCCAGAGCGCGTGGATCCGCCGCTCTCAATCGATCAAGATCAATCACGGACATTGTTCAAAATGTTGCCAAACTCTCATTCACGTTTATTCACTACGTTCTATAGACAACGCAGATGACGATTATTCTCCGTTCAGACTGACCACTCATGACTTTAGAGGTTTCTTAACGTTCAAATTCAATGATGGGTTGGTCTACTTCCAGAGTGGTTCCCACCTCCGCAAGCACTTTCGCGATCACAACATCCTTTTCCGCCAGCATTGCATTTTCCATCTTCATTGCCTCTATTACCGCCAAGGTCTCACCAGCTTTTATCGACTGGCCTGGTTCTACTGCTACAGACACCAATAGTCCAGGCATCGGAGAGAGTAAAAATCCGGACAAATCGGGTGCTTCCTTCATCGGCATATGTTGAAGAAGTGAGGCAGTCCTCGGAGTAAATGCGCCGATTTCCGCCTGGCTACCCGAATATGACACCCGGTAATAACCCACTCCGTCAATCTCGATCTGTAAGGACAACGTTTGGCCATTGACCACCCCAGTATAAACCGAGTCGGTCGCATTCCATTGATCGCTGACTGTATACTGTTTTTCATCCAGCTCTACCAACCAGCCCCCGTTTTTATCTTCAATCGAAACAGGATATTGCTTACGATCTATCACCAATACCCAGTCATGGCTGACGTCTCGACCATAGCCTGGCATTTGACCAGAAGTCGTTGCTGCTCTCAAAGTGAGTCGCTGCTGGATTGAAGCGACTACAGCTAACGCAGGCGCCCAGTCCACATTGGCAACCAGATCTGTTTTAAAACCGTCTGGATATTCCTCCGCAATGAAGTTAGTGGTTAATTCGCCACCCTGAAATCGCGGATGTGCCATGATCGCCGCGACGAATGGCTGATTGGTTTCAACACCGCGGATATAGTACTGATCCAACGCGTGCTGCATTGCCTCAATCGAATCTTCTCTGGTCTCCCCCCATGTCACCAGTTTGGCGATCATAGGATCATAAAACATAGAAATTTCAGAACCTTCCTTGACACCAGTATCGACACGAACCGAGCCACTCTCCACCGGAGCCTGATAGCGCACTAACCTGCCTGTGCTTGGCAGAAAATCTCTAAACGGACTCTCGGCATAGATGCGGGACTCCATGGACCAACCGTTGATTCCAATATCGCTTTGTTGCACCGGTAGTATTTCTCCTGCCGCAACTCTGATCATCAGTTCTACCAAATCCAGGCCGGTGATCATTTCAGTTACAGGATGCTCCACTTGTAAGCGAGTATTCATCTCAAGAAAGTAAAAGTTGCGATGAGCATCAACAATTAATTCAACGGTTCCGGCAGACTCATAATCAACCGCTTTAGAAAGTGCTACAGCCTGGGCACTCATAGCAGCACGAGTAGATTCATCAATAAATGGAGACGGTGCCTCTTCAATGACTTTTTGGTGCCGCCTTTGAATCGAGCACTCCCGTTCGTTTAGCGTTACAACATTACCGTGCTGATCAGCAATGACCTGGATTTCAATATGTCGAGGTTGCTCAATGAATTTTTCAATAAAAATTCTTCCATCACCGAAACTAGATACCGCTTCACTGGTAGCGCGCTCAAACCCGTCCAGACACTCCTGATCATTCCAGGCAACTCGCATTCCTTTTCCACCACCACCTGCGCTCGCTTTGATCATGACAGGAAACCCGATACGTTTTGAAATTTCCAGCGCTTCGTTGGCATCTTTCACTACATCAGTATGACCGGGAATCACATTCACTCCCGCTTTTTCAGCAAGTAGTTTGGATGTAATCTTGTCTCCCATTGCTTCGATGGCTTTCTCCTTCGGACCAATGAAAGCAACACCAGCAGCATCGAGCGCCCTAGCAAATGCAGAGTTTTCTGACAAAAATCCGTAACCGGGATGAACCGCTTCTGCACCGGAATCGATACACGCCTGCACGATACGATCAATGACCAAATAACTTTCTGCTGCAGTGGCCCCGCCGATGTGAATCGCTTCGTCGGCTTGTTCAACATGATTCGCAGTGCGATCAGCATCAGAATACACCGCCACTGTCTGGATACCCATTCGGCGAGCTGTTTTGATCACACGGCACGCAATTTCGCCACGGTTGGCAATCAGAATTTTTTTAAACATTTTGATACCCCCTACAGTGGAATATTGCCGTGCTTCTTCCACGGATTCTGAAGATCTTTCTGTGACAGCATTGCCAAAGAGCGACAGACTCTCTTTCGCGTGTCCCGCGGCAATATAACGTCATCAATATATCCACGTCGCCCAGCAACGAACGGGGTGGCAAACTTGTCTCGATACTCCTCGGTACGCTGCTTCAACTTATCTGGATCCTTGGCTTCTTCCCGGAAGATGATTTCCACCGCTCCTTGCGGCCCCATTACCGCGATCTCAGCACTCGGCCAGGCTAAATTTACATCACCTCTCAGATGCTTAGAGGCCATCACGTCATAAGCGCCGCCGTATGCTTTTCGGGTAATCACAGTGATTTTTGGAACGGTGCACTCCGCATAGGCATATAACAGTTTGGCACCATGCTTGATAATACCGCCATACTCCTGTGTCGTGCCGGGCATAAATCCAGGAACATCCACCAGAGTAATCAAAGGAATATTGAAGGCATCGCAAAACCGTACGAATCGAGCCGCCTTGATTGAGGAATTGATGTCCAAACATCCGGCAAGCACCATTGGCTGGTTCGCAACAAACCCCACGGTAGACCCTTCCATCCTGCCAAATCCAATAATAATATTTTTAGCATAGTTGGGCTGCAGTTCAAAAAAGTCACTTTCATCAACCAGCTTACGAATGACTTCATGCATATCATAAGGTTGATTTGGATTGTCTGGCACCAGAGTATCCAGTGCATGTTCTGCGCGATCCTGGGAATCATCTGTGTTGCGATGAGGTGGTTGTTCTTTATTGTTTGAGGGCAAAAAATTAAAGAATCGACGAGTTTTCATCAACGCATCGATATCATTTTCAAACGACAGATCGGCGACACCGGATCGACTGGTATGCGTCAGCGCTCCACCCAAGTCTTCTGCTGTCACTGTCTCATGGGTGACTGTCTTGACCACATCCGGACCGGTTACAAACATATATGAACTGTCCTCCACCATAAAAATGAAATCGGTGATAGCGGGAGAGTAGACCGCTCCTCCTGCACAAGGTCCCATAATGAGAGATATCTGCGGCACTACACCCGAGGCCAGAACGTTTCTTTGAAAAACTTCTGCATAGCCGCCGAGCGATGCCACCCCCTCCTGAATACGCGCTCCTCCGGAGTCAGATATTCCGATCACCGGCGCTCCGACCTTCATCGCCTGGTCCATGACTTTGCAAATTTTTTCTGCGTGTGCCTCGGATAGCGATCCACCGAAAACGGTAAAATCCTGACTATAAATAAATACCAAGCGACCGTTGATTGTTCCATAGCCAATCACCACACCATCCCCGGGTATAGTTTTATCCTGCATACCAAAATCGGTACACCGATGTTCTACAAAAATATCCCATTCCTCGAAGCTCCCCTCATCAAGTAAGACTTCGATTCGATCCCTCGCCGTTAACTTGCCTTTTTGATGCTGCGCGTCAATTCTTTTTTGTCCACCGCCCAGTTTAGCTTCTGCGCGTTTTTGCTCAAGTTTTTGAATAATGTCTTGCATGGGTCAGTCAGGGGGTAAGTTAATTTTTGTCGTTACATACACCAGCGAGCGGCCGAGAATTGTTTATTGTCGATAACAATCAAGCATCGCGTACATGTAAATGAATGAATCTACTTCAGCGACGCATTTCGCTGACCGTATGTTTATAGTTTTTATGGGTCAAGCGTGTTCGTTAGTCAGATATTCAAGACTCCAGTATATCAATGATTTCTGTTGCAGCCTGCGGAATATTGGTTCCCGGACCAAACACCGCCGCCACCCCAATGTCGGTGAGCATACTGTAGTCGCCCGGCGGGATAACACCACCACAAATTACTTTAATATCATCTGCCCGCGCTTCTTTTAAAGCATCCATCACTCCTGGAACCAATGTACGATGCCCGGCCGCCTGAGACGAAATGCCGATGATATGAACGTCATTCTCCACGGCTTGTCGAACCGCTTCTTCCGGCGTTTGAAACAATGGTCCGATATCGACGTCAAAGCCCATATCGGCAAATGAGGTGGCGATAATCTTAGCCCCGCGATCATGACCATCCTGCCCTAGCTTCACGACTAACATCCGCGGCCTTCTACCTTGTTGTTCAGCAAACTTCATCACTCGCTGCTTGAGTAACTCAAACTCAGCATCACCTTCGTACATTGCGCTGTAAACACCCCCAATTGATCGAACATCTGCCCGGTGTCGACTAAACACCCGCTCGAGTTGGCTGGAAATTTCACCCACCGTGGCTCTGGCACGGGCCGCCTCAATTGCCGCCTCGAGCAGGTTGCCTTCTCCCGATGACGCGACATCGGCAAGTTTCGAGAGTGCCGAGTTACAAGCGTCATTATCTCGAAATTCTCGAACCGACTTCAGTCGAGTTACTTGTTGCTCCCTTACCGCCTCGTTATCGACCACTAGAATATCCACATCCTCTTCTTCTTCACGAACAAACTGGTTGACCCCAACGATTACTTCCTCACCGCGGTCAATCCGAGCCTGTTTTCTCGCCGCAGCCTCTTCGATTTTGAGTTTGGGCACCCCTGCCTCCACCGCCGCAATCATGCCTCCAGCTTCATCCACTTCAGCAATAATTTTCCGCGCTCCCTCAACCAGGCTTGCTGTCAGGTTTTCCACATAATAGGAGCCCGCTAGTGGATCGATCACATTGCTTAACCCAGCCTCATGTTGCAACACAAGTTGCGTGTTGCGAGCGATTCGCGCGGAATTCTCGGTTGGCAACGCCAGTGCCTCATCAAAGGCGTTGGTATGCAGGGATTGAGTTCCACCCAGTACTGCCGCCATGGCCTCTATGGTAGTTCGAATCACATTGTTATAGGGGTCAAGGCTGGTCAAACTCACACCCGAGGTCTGACAATGTGTCCTGAGCATCAGAGATTTTTCTTGCTTTGGTGAGAATCTCTCTTGCACCAGCTCCGCCCAAAGAAGCCGCGCGGCGCGCAATTTGGCAACTTCCATAAAGAAATTCATGCCAATTCCAAAGAAAAACGAAAGTCTTGGCGCAAACTCGTCGACGTCCAGGCCTGCAGAGATTGCCGCCGATACATATTCAAGACCATCGGCAAGTGTGTATGCCAATTCCTGCACATTCGTCGCACCCGCTTCCTGCATGTGATAGCCCGATATGGAGATTGGATTGAAGCGCGGCATGCTGCGAGCGGTATGCCCTATGATGTCAGACACAATCCTCATTGAGGGTGCAGGCGGGTAAATATAGGTGTTCCGCACCATAAACTCCTTCAGGATGTCATTCTGAAGTGTGCCGGAGAGATCTATCTGGTTCACACCTTGCTCCTCTGCCGCGACAATATACATCGCCATGACCGGGAGCACCGCACCATTCATGGTCATCGATACCGACATCTTGTCCAGTGGAATACCATCAAACAAAATCTTCATGTCTTCCACCGAATCAATCGCTACTCCCGCCTTGCCAACATCTCCCTCTACGCGATGATGATCGGAGTCGTATCCTCGGTGGGTAGCAAGATCAAATGCAATGGAGAGGCCCGCCTGACCCGCTGCGAGATTTTTCCGATAAAAGGCGTTGGATTCCTCCGCGGTAGAAAACCCTGCGTACTGACGTATGGTCCATGGGCGCCCAGCGTACATCGTGGCCTTGGGTCCTCGCACAAAAGGTACAAACCCGGGAAGAGAGTCGAGGTGCTGCAGACTTTCGAGATCTGCAGATGTGTAGAGCGGCTTAATCCGGATTCCTTCCGGGGTATCCCAGTTAAGTGAATCCAGACTTTCCCCTCGCAACTCTTGCTCCGCTTTTTGATTCCATTCAGAGATACGGGCTGATGTACTGGATTCAGAATTTTTCATTTATAAATCAATGATTTCACAAAGCTTGATGATACCGTAAAATAGAATACACAGACACTGAACAAAGGTCTGATAACCGTCTCTGACTGGTTTGTAGGGTTGTGTTGAAGGAATGATTATTTGGCATCACGTGTAATAATATCGATATTCTGCATTGTTTGAACCTTTGTAAAAAGCATCTGTCATAGGGACGAGGTTAGAGCACACCTTTTTACAGTAACCACATACATTCGGAAGATAAATATGAAAATTGTCGCAAACCTAGTACTGATTTTGATGGCCGTGGCCTGGGTGACACCCGGACATGCCGCAGATTGCAAAGTGGATAAGAAAGCCGCTGATCTTTCCATTGACGATCTGAAAACACTTTACGAGTGTGTGCGGCCAGATCTTATTAAAGGCTATCAAAAGAAGAAAAAAGAGAATGCACTGGCTTACACCGATTGGAAAGCAGCCTCTTCAGCACCTCAAGCTCCCGGCATGCACAGCGGTCAATACCTGATGACTTATGTGAACCCAGTTGGGTTCGACCAGTATGTTCAGTACAACACCGACGGTACCGAGATGCCGGTTGGTACTATCATAGCCAAAGAGGCATTTACCATTAAGAAAAAAGGCACGATTAAGAAAGGTCCACTTCTTTTTATGGAAAAAGTAGGTCTGGACAAGGCGCCTAAAACCGGTGGTTGGAAATATACCGGCCTCAAGCCGAACGGCAAAAAGCTGAAAGTAAAAGCGGAAGGTTTTTGCCACGCCTGTCATCAAGCATGGCCTGGTCAGGATTTTATGGGATACCCAGTTGAAGCGGTACGTATCTCTAGTTGATATCTTTACATTCAATAAAAAAGCCGGGGAAACCCGGCTTTTTTATTTCAACTTCCCGCTTCGGCTACCGTTTAGTCCCAGATAACGGCGTTTTCAATCATTTCCTTCGGTATCTGGACTAAGTAGTTTCTCTACGCCCTGGCAGAGCTCTCCGCAGATTTCCAATCTCTCGGAAAATTCTAAAGGCTCGTTTTCCAGCCTCGCCAGTAGCTCATAAAAATCCATCAGCTCCATGACCCACATGGCCGATTGCATTTTGTGGGCGTGAAATACAAATTGTTTTTCTTGCTGGTTGAACAAGGCTATCAATAGGTCCCTTAAGTACGTAGGTACTTCAGACTTGAATATCGCAATCATGTCCTGACTGATATCGTCGCTTTCCAATCGATCTATCATCAAACGCTCAACCACTGATTTCTCTTTGTGTCGCGCGATAGCATCGAGAAGAACTTTCGGTGAATAGGGTTTGGCTAAGGTTTGATTGGCTCCCAAATCGAGCAACGCTGCCTGCTCACTTTCCGATGCCTTGCCGGTGAATACAATAATAGGAATATCGCGAAGAGGAAATAGCAGATCACTGCGTATTTTTTTAATCGCTTCATCACCGTTCATTTCCGGCATATGTACATCCATCAGGATCAGATCTACCGGCTCCGACATCAACCCCTGAATCGCGGCCCTGCCAGACTCGACAATATACAAGTTTGCGCCCAAAGGTGAGAGTATTTCCCGCACGTACTGCTGATTCAGCGCACTATCTTCAGCGATCAGTATATTGTAGTCGGCGAGGCTATTGGCGGTCGCAGCGCGTTGATCAACCTTTGCATTTTGCGCCAGATTTTGCCGCTCGGCGGTATCATCTTCGGTTTCCGCGAGTCGCTTTAACGGCAGCAAAACGTCAAACTGCGCCCCATTTCCCGGTTCGCTTTTTACGCTAATTTCGCCACCCATTGCTTCGACTAGCTGTCGAACTATAGCCAAACCCAATCCAACCCCACCAAGCTCCGTAGAATCAGCGAGTTGAGTCTGACTAAATCTCTCAAAGATTTGAGACTGTTGCTCATGGGGGATTCCGCGACCTGTATCAACAACTGAAAAATGCACCGCGACGGAGACTGGACTAAGATCTCCACAGTCCGCGCGCAGAGTGACCGTCCCTTCATCCGTGAACTTGATCGCATTGGTCAACAAATTCAATATGACCTGCGATATTCGCAAGCTGTCCCCCAACAGGCGTCCAGGGATATTCGGATCAGTATGCCATTCCAGATTCAGCGCTTTTTCATCGGCCTTACTCTTGCAAAGCATCGCCGCGTTTTCGATCACCTCCGATAGAACAATCGGTGCAGCTTCGATGTGATATTTCCCGGACTCCATCTTTGATAAGTCCAACAAATCGTTGAGCAATCCAGAAAGGGCACCGCCGGCAGTATGGATGTGATCCAGGTGACGTTGCTGCTTTCGATTGAGGCCAGTGTCGTCCAGCATCCGAGCAAAGCCGAGCAACGCGTTCAATGGTGTTCGGATTTCATGACTGACTTTCGCCAGAAACTCTGTTCGCTCTCGACTGGCCGATTCAGCTGCCTGTTTCAGCAGAGTAAGCTGCTCATTCTGTCTTGCCAGACGGTGGTGATAAATATCTGCCTCATTCCGCTGTTGTCCGACTTGATTGATTATTTGATAAAGATCGGTTTGATCCTCAATCAACATGGTAAATTGACGGAGGGAATGGCATCGCACTTTGACATCCAGTATGTAAGAAGCGTGATCATCCTGATAGTGGACACCTTCCAATCGGAGTTCTTCGCCCACCGACATGGTATCCGCGACGCCAAACATAAAATCGCATTGATCGAATATCGAAGAATCGGCAAGAAACCTTGAAGTAAGAAAACCTCCAAACCGATCTCTAACCCGCCCTTCAGCATCAAACTCCACTACAACAATCGGCTTCGCCGAGATCAGCGAAGACAAGTCAATTTTATCTGTCACATTCAGTCCGATCTAAAAGCTACCCTGCCAGAATCCTTCGACTTAGCTCCATAAATGCTTCATCGACATTCAAACTGCTTTTGGCGCTGGTAACGACATCTACCTGCACCTCGACCTCACTTAAAACATGCTTTAAATTATTTTCATCACAGAGATCAGATTTGTTCGCAATGACCATAAGGCGATTTGACCCCTGTTCAATCTTCGATTTCCCACAAACCGTGGCAAGTCTCTGCCGCAGCCCGGCCCAAGTTTCCGGCCGGCTGAGGTCAAATATATACAGAATTCCGCTACAACCCAGATAATAGGATTCCGGCACTTCGGCAATCTCCCTCGACCCGGCGACATCCCAAATCAGCAGATTCAGCATCTCACCGTCTATTTCCACACTCTTCTTTTGAATCACTACTCCGATCGTACTCTTGTACTCCTCAGAGAAACGATCATTTACATAGCGCTCTACCAGTGAAGATTTACCGACCCCAAAGTCACCAACGAGTAGAATTTTCTTTTGCACGCTATTCAATGACGAGTTGGCTACTGTTGGTGTGTTCAGGTAAAGCAACTGTTGAGAAGGGAGAAAAGTGTTGCTCAATTAACATCGTCATTGCAGAACCATCTCTTTGATATCGTTTGTCG
Source organism: Acidiferrobacterales bacterium (assembly GCA_019633985.1). GTDB lineage: Bacteria > Pseudomonadota > Gammaproteobacteria > Arenicellales > Poriferihabitantaceae > VYFG01. Next base: position 17,518 of record JAHQWE010000146.1, read on the forward strand.
CCTGTAATTTTCACCGCAAAAGAAAAGATAGCATCGTTGAGCTTATCCTTAAATTCCTGATTCATCACTCCGGACACCGCTGCGACAATATAAAACGATTTAAAACTCTGAAGGTAAAGAGTAAAGGTTTCATATTCTATGAGTTCGAGGGACTGATTAGACTGTCCATAAGCATCTTCAACAAATGCCTTGATCGCGGTTAACATCCCTGCAACAAGATCTGGATCAGTTCCGGTGCCCACAGAATGCTTTGCAATGAGCAGGCCAGAATCATTTTCTATCACCATGACTTCTTCAAGGATAGGAGGTACTAATCCGCTCACCACCATTTCGGTTGGGGTCACACCTTTCAGGCCCGCAATCCATCTGCGAATGGTTGCCTTGAATGAGAAAATTTCCTTGATACGCTGGTCGATAGATTCAGAAAGCATGGCGATTTCTTTCTGAATAAATTTCTTGATCAATTTACCCATGATCGGATAAATTGCCTCGACCACCTCGTCTTGCGACTCTTTTATTTGTACCTTGAGCGTGGCGGTGATGATAGGGCCGAATTGATCAGGAAACTCAGCTTGTAGTTCAGCGATACGTTTCTCCAGAATAGGCTCCATCTGTTTTTCAAGACGAAGATCATCATTCAACTCTTCCGAAATAGTTTCAACTCTTTCGAGCTCCTCTTTAAACAGGAGCTGTTTAAGCTGATCTATTTGATCTTCGGGAGCGTTCAAAACTTACCGACTAAAGACCGAGAGCACGACAATATACGGTGACAGCGTTTTTCTACTTCTGCAGTGTATCGCCGATCGCGGCCAGTGCTTTACCGAGATCATTGCGATCCTGCACCAAACCATTGTGCAGCGACTCCAGTCTATCGAGCCCTTCATCCATCTCTTTCTTCAGCTTTTGTAAGGACTGATTAAAACTATGTTCAAGGGCATCAAGCTTTTCGTTTAATACCGCGGATTCTGATTTCAAAAGGGCTTCTGCGCCCTCCTTGTGCTGATCCATGCGTTGGCGTATGCGTCCAAACTCCTTTTGGTATTCGGCCATATCCTCGCCGAAAATAAGGTCTCGGACCGCCTTGATGCGTGCGTGTTCGTCGGCAATTTGCTGGCTACTCGCGCCGTTTTTCGAACTACTCATATCTCACTCCACTATTACTCTTTGATGACTACGGTACGCCCGTTGCAGGCGAGCCCCCCTCATACGGAACCTTTGTCCAACCGGAGAGTTTAACTTAAGCCGACTCTGATCAAAACATGAAGTACTCATTTCAACCCAATTTATTCCCCCAAATTGAATCAATATCGGCAAGTTGCACCTCGAATCACCACCCTTTCTCCGAAATTCTTCTCTATTCGAATTTACTGAGTTGCAAATCCTGATTTCGTTCTCTGAAAGATCACCCTCTTTAGGTATGAGATCAAGTTCACCAACCCATGAAAATGTTAAAATCAGCGTCCTTGGGAAATTTTCGCAAAACACCTACAAAAAAATCAAAACACATCACTATCTGGACTTAATATATGGCTTATAAACACATTGAAATCCCGGCATCCGGCCAAAAAATCACCATACAGAACGGCAAACTCAACGTTCCGGATGATCCTATTTTAGGATTTGTTGAAGGAGACGGGATTGGCCCAGACATTACCGCGGCAGCAATGCGAGTTTGGGATGCGGCGGTAGCGAAGGCCTATGGCGGTAAGCGCAAAGTCCATTGGTGCGAGCTGTATATGGGTGAAAAGGCCGCTGGAATCTACGAAGGCGACTATTTTCCCGCAGAGACTCTGGATGCAATCAGGGAGCTGGTCGTTGCCATCAAAGGCCCTCTCACTACGCCAATTGGCGGCGGATTTCGATCTCTGAACGTATCTTTACGACAGGAGATGGATCTTTTTTCCTGTATCCGTCCTGTGCGTTATTACGACGGCGTTCCCTCTCCCCTTAAGAAACCTGAAGAAGTGGACGTTGTCATCTTTCGCGAAAACACAGAAGATGTCTATTGCGGCATTGAATACGACAGCGGTACACCAGAAAACGAGAAGCTAGCGAAGTTTCTTCGTGAGGAAATGGGCGCGGAGTTTTTTGAAGGAGCCAGCCTTGGAATCAAACCAATCAGCGCTTTTGCCTCCAAGAGATTAGTGCGAATGGCCATTCAATACGCCATAGACCACAACAAACCCAGCGTAACTCTGGTTCACAAAGGAAACATTATGAAATTCACGGAAGGTGGTTTCAGGAACTGGGGGTACGAAATTGCCCAGGAAGAGTTTGGCGATCTTACTATCAGCGAAAGCGACGTCTGGGAACTTCATGACGGAACCGTGCCTGACGGGAAAATTGTGATCAAAGATCGTATTGCCGACATCATGTTCCAATTGCTACAGCTTCGACCCGCTGAATTCGACGTGATCGCGACCATGAACTTGAACGGTGATTATCTTTCGGATGCACTCGCCGCTGAGGTTGGTGGAATCGGGATTGCTCCAGGAGCGAATGTCTCAGACGATGTTGCGGTATTTGAAGCCACGCATGGCACCGCACCAAAATATGCAAACCAGGATAAGGTTAACCCCTCCTCCCTCATGTTTTCTGGGGTCATGATGCTGGAGCATATTGGATGGCAAGAAGCGGCTGACCTTATCAATGACTCCTTCACCGAAGTTATCGCGGACAAAACGGTCACCTATGATTTCGCCAGATTAATGGATGGTGCCACAACAGTTTCAACCAGCGGGTTCGCAGACGCATTAATCAGCAAGATTGGCTGATTTTGAAATCGTCTCAACTTATCAAACTGCGACAAGTTCAGAGCATGGATGCTCTCTTTGACTAAAACCGGCTTGAATATCCCTTGTTATTTCTAGTGCGCATCCTAATGGTCGTGAGTGAATGAATGATAATGATGGGGATGTTCTCGCACAAATGTGTCACTTAAGGCCGCCTTCATCGCTTTCCTAGAAATTTGAAAAATTTTAAGAACGCATCTTCTTTCGCAGGAAACTTTCATTCTTCCATGTAGTCTCACGAGCATTCGGTGATAACCGGAGCAGCACTACTTATATCCGAGTCATTTTATAGCAGGTAAATACGGTGTCCAAAACCAAACTGATTGTTCTTATCATCGCGATAGTCGCCATTGGCGCGTTTCTATTGTTCGGTCCCAGGCACTATCTCAGTCTAGAGTTTATGCAATCGCAGCTCGGTAGAATCAACGAATACCGCGAAGCGAACCCGATTACTTCTGTACTTTTGTTTGCCGCGGTGTATATCACAGCGACCGCCGCATCCATTCCCGGTGCGTTGGTTCTCACCTTGCTAGGCGGTGCCATATTCGGTTTTTGGCTTGGCTCACTTGTGGTCGTCATTTCTGCCACCATCGGTGCCACTATCGCTTTTTTACTGGCGCGTTATCTGTTTGACGACTTCGTACAGCAGAAATTTGGCGATAAGCTAAAACCCATTCGGGAGAACTTTAGAAAGGAGGGCGCCATGTATTTGTTTTCAATGCGATTGGTACCCGTATTCCCATTTTTTGCGGTAAACCTTCTGATGGGTTTAACCTCAATTAAAACCAGCACCTACGCCATCGCTTCATTAATCGGAATGGCGCCCGGTACCATGGTCTTTATCAATGCGGGCACACAGCTAGCAAAGCTCGAATCATTAAAGGGTTTGCTTTCTCCTGCGATGATTGCCTCTTTCGTTTTGCTTGCGGTATTTCCGTATATTGCCAAGTATTTTATGCAGTGGATTAAATCCAGACGAACTCAAAGTCACATAGCCTGATCGATTCTAAAGCTTTTCTATTTCTGACCGTCTTACTAACGGCTCACACTCTTATCTTAAACAAAAAAGAACAATGTCAAAATTCGATGCCAACCTGGTTGTAATCGGCGCTGGTAGCGCCGGTCTTGTCAGTGCCTATATTGGCTCGGCAATAAAAGCCAAGGTGATACTGATTGAAAAAGGCAAAATGGGTGGTGATTGCCTGAATACAGGCTGTGTACCTTCCAAGTCGTTGATTGCCTCTGCCAAGCTACTGCATCAAATCAAGCATTCGCAAAACTGGGGAATCAAATCAGCGTCTGCCGAATTTGACTTTGCCGATATTATGAATCGGGTAAAAACCATCATCGCAACCATTGAGCCGCATGACTCGGTAGAACGCTACCAAAGCTTAGGTGTCGAAGTGATCCAGGGTGAAGCAACTCTGAAATCGCCAACGGAAGTGGAGGTCAATGGCCGCACCATCAGCACCAGAAATATTATCATCGCATCAGGAGCCAAACCATTTGTGCCCCCTATTGAGGGTTTGGATCAAATCCCCTATCTGACCTCAGACAATATTTGGGATATGCAAGAGCTACCGAAGAAAATGGTTGTTCTCGGAGGCGGTCCCATTGGTTGTGAACTTGCCCAATGTTTTGGGCGCTTTGGCTGCGACGTATCCATCGTGGAAATGCTTCCACAAATCATGATTCGCGAAGATGAAGAAATCGCAGAATTTATGGCCAATCGTTTCCACGAGGAAGGCGTTCGAATCTTGACTAACCACAAAGCGATCCGAGTGACTGAGGAAAATGGTCTAAAGGTGCTGTATTGTGACAATGATGGTAATGAGGTACGGGTAGAGTTTGACGAAATCCTGGTTGCTGTGGGCAGAGCAGCACGCTCTTCCGGTTATGGTATGGAGGAAGTAAAGATTCCTATCAGCAAACGCCGAACCGTAGAAACTAACGAGTACCTTCAAGCTGGATATCCCTCAATATTTGCCTGTGGCGATATTGTTGGACCCTACCAATTCACGCACGTCGCAGCTCATCAAGCCTGGTATGCCGCTGTGAATGCCTTATTCCGTCCTTTTAAGAAATTTAAAGTCGACTACCGTGTAATCCCCTGGGCAACCTACACGGATCCGGAAGTAGCGCGAGTGGGACTCAACGAGCAGGAAGCGAAAGAGCAAAACATCGCCTATGAAGTCACGCGTTACGATCTTAGCGGCCTCGATCGCGCATTGGCCGATGGTCATGCTGAGGGTGTCGTCAAAGTCCTAACGGTACCCGGTAAAGACAAAATTCTCGGCGTGACGATCATGGGTAGTCACGCTGGAGATCTCATCGCGGAATTTGTAATGGCGATGAAGCACGGGCTTGGCATGAACAAGATACTTGGAACCATTCACTCCTACCCTACCTGGATGGAAGCCAACAAGTTCGCTGCAGGAAATTGGAAGAAAGCCCACGCACCCGAGTGGGCATTAACTCTCCTGGAAAAGTTTCATGCGTGGCGGCGAGGCTAGCCTCACCTCAAATCAACTCTCCACAGCTCCGGTTGAGTACTCGCAGAAACAATGGTCGCGGCATGCTCTGCTTCAACACAAACAGATAGACGATCCGGCGTCAATGTATCACTCCAAATACTTGCCCTTTGTTAGTTGCAAGCACAAGGATATTTCACATTTGAACCAGCGCACGGTGCCGAAATAGCTCAGGGGAACCTACTTGAGTAAAATAAACACAAAATACTGAGACCGTCGGTATTCACCTAGAGGGGTTGAGCGGCCCTCACAATCCGATTATGGTTAGATTCGACATCGATGTACCCTCCAGCATGATTCAAATTACAAAACTGTTTCTTTTTCTACTCATCTTTTATGTCCAGCCTTCGAGTGCATTAGAACCGTTCTTCGACGAGGACCCAACAACCAAGCATGCTCCGGAAGACCCCGAACTGATTGATCTCGATCTTGATGTATTAGAACTCTGCGGAGATTGGGGCGCCAGGGTCGACGCTATCGATTTTGAAAATATGCTGCTCAGAGAGAACAACCGAGAGAGTCTTCAGCGAATTTATGCAGCCCTCGGTCAACGGGTTTACCGAAAAACAGATGATCTCACCGATTTTGTAGCACAACTACGTCGAGCCTGGTTCGAGCAAAAAGGCTTTAAACACGTTTTTTGTGGCGAACCCGGTGAAGGCAAAGATCTTGGCGGTCTCCACTACGTCGCCCGCTACTGGCAAGCAGAGGACAACAATTGGGCCGGCTACAGAAGGCTCAATGCCAACACGCAGTCACGACCCAATGCTAAGTGCCGAGAGTTCTACCTCAAAGAGCGCATTGCTCACCCTATTTACACAATTAGCCTCGAATTTCTGAATCCAGAAAATCCAGACAACAATATAAAATGTCTCAGCGGGTACCATTACGAACTTAACGCCGAACGCCTCTTCATCGCCGGAACGCGAGCGCTGAAGCAGGCAAACAAGCGCGCTGACAAAAACGCCAAGGTAGCCTGCATTTACCCCACCCACCTGGAAGGGATCAAGAAGCACCACAACCTATTGGTCATTCGACAGCAAGCGATACGTACCTTCTACCCGATCGCGGATAAAAAACCATACTGTCGAAAAAACAAAAAAGATTATCGCGACTGCTATTGCTCCCGTTTATAGACAACCTGAGGAGCTCTGTCGCTCTCTCCGCACTAACCTTCAATTCCACGGCAGACCGGAATCTGTTACTGTCACTCCATGAATCATTCCACGCCCTACTGTCCCCGCGTACTTTTCGCATTTCTGCTTTGTACGCTAATGGCATTGCCATTCTCCACACTTGCTGAAGAACCCAAGCCCGCAAAAACCTCCTGTGAAAGCACCTCCAAAGACAAATTGGACTGCCGCAAATCCAAAACCCGAAATCAGCTTACTACCGTTAAACTCACACCCAAGATTCGCAAAAATACACTCGACCGCAGCCGGGAATTCAATGCAAACGCTCTATATCCATTTATCAGAGGATCTGGGGTGGCACAGTAGTTCTTAGCAAGGAAGCAAAGACATACGAATCGTATCAATCCTTAAAGCTGTCCTCTCTCCATACATCTAACGCAACTGGATATATCTTGTCGGGGTCGCTTGAACTAAAATATTTGAAATCAATATCATCATTCTCATACGATCCAGTTACCTGCCCGGATTTATCCTTGGAGTTAATGAACATCTGTACAGTGGCTGAGTTGTAATCTCCATGTTCAGCCACTCAAATTAATCTCAGTATCCCTGCTTTTCGACGTTGCGATCTTCCATCAATACTGAGGATTATTTCGTTACATCAGTGTCGACTCCAGGTGCCTTCCTCTATTTGATGATTGGCCTTGAGTAGATCTAACTCAGTGACCGTGCAGAGACGCTACGCCCGGGCACACAAAGACGCACTGATAGCCGATATAACCAAGCTAGTACTTCATCAATATGCCAGCTCTAAACATCACAAACAGCAAGGGGAAAACGAAATCAGCCGCCTATCCTCACCACTGTTCTCCCCCAATTCGCGCCCTCTAAATATTTCCCAAATGCATCCGGGAGATCATCAAACGCCACCTCCCCCGTCGCAATTTTATCCAGATGCTGTGCTTTTAAATCCCCTCCCATACGCTGCCAAATCTCATTGCGAACAGTATTTGGCATCTCGATAGAATTGATACCCAGCAGCGATACACCGCGCAATATAAAAGGCATCACGGTAGTATTCAGCTTGAAATCATCGACCAGTCCAATACTCGCTATGTTTCCCCAGGGTTTCACAGTTCGAGTTAACCAGGCCAAGGTTTCGCCACCCGCATTGTCCACTGCACCACCCCAGGTTGCTGCCTCCAAAGGCCGCGACCCCATCTCGATCGAGTGTCGATCAATGAATTCATTCGCACCCAGCGCACGTAAATAGTCATGCTGCTCAGACTTTCCGGTAAAACCCACTACTTCATAGCCTTTCGATGACAATATATCGACAGCAACGCTACCCACGCCACCGGTTGCTCCGGTCACCACAATCTTGCCATGTTCAGGGGTTTGACCATTTTGTTCCATTCGCATGACAGCCATGGCTGCAGTAAAACCCGCTGTACCCAGAACCA
>JAHQWE010000147.1 GCA_019633985.1 Acidiferrobacterales bacterium
AGTGCAGGCGTTCGTGTGTCTTGTTTGATTTTTCATTTGTAAAACGGGTTGCGATAACGGGATCACGTGCGATAGAAGTACTGCAGGAATTTCAACCTCGTCATTTGCACGGTATGCGCTCAGGTGCAATCTGCTATTCACTGCGAGGTAATTCAAACCTTCCCGGATTTGCGGTCGAATCAGATCTCACTGTCTGGAAACTGGCACCCGACCATTTCGAGGTATATTCCGGGAAAAAAGAAGATGTGTACGATCTCGAGAACATTGCGCAAGGGCGGGTAACGGTGCGGGATCATTCTCCAACTACAAAAATATTTGCGGTACAAGGGCCGGATTCGTTAGACAAGTTACTGTGGTTGGGCGCTGAGCCTTCCCTTCGTTATCTTCCCTATTTTTGCCATCAAACGTCCCGTCTCAATGGAATAGAGGTGCGCATTGGTCGGCTCGGTTTTACAGGGGAAGCCGGCTTCGAGATCGTTGTGAAAAACGCTGAACATTCGAGATCTTTATGGGATATGTTGGCAAATACTGTGCCTTCAGCTGGGATGATTGCAGCCGATATACTCCGTATCGAGGCTGGTTTTATTCTCTTTCTCAACGACTGCAGACTAGGCGCATCGGCGAAGGAATTGGGCGTCGGCCGCTTTGTAGAATGGGACGAAGCGCGACCACGTTTTAAGCTAGTGTGTTTTCAGTCGACAGGAGAAATGGAGGGTTTGCCGTTTGCGGCGGATCACAATATTTTAGCGCCGAATGTCGGCGAAATCGCGGTGACTTCCGCCAATCGTTCTCAATTTACCGACAGTATATTGGGGCTAGGGTTGATCAATCTTTGCGACCAGGAAAAGCCAAAACTTTACGATCCCACTGAACGATTTCAAAACATTCAGCTCGCATCTAGACCTTTCTATGATCCGGAGAAAAAGAGGCCGAGAGCGTCCTGGCGTTAAATTATATTATTGATAAAAGCTAGTAAAAACCATCTCCGCAAGGTTTCACCTATCATTCAATAAGAAAGACCTCTTTGACAGATAAAATTTGAGGTCAGTAGTATCGACTCCAAGCGTGGTGTCACGCCACCGATAACAACGACACAAACACCTATGGGAGCTCGATATGGCGGAAGCAGCCAAAAAAAGAAAAAAAGTCACGATCCGTGAACTGCAACGCAAAATGCGTGAGGACGAACAGATTGTGCAGATGGCGATCTATGACTACCGCAGCGCTGTCATTGCCGATCGCAATGATATTGACATTTTGTGTGTCTCGGACACAGGCGGCATGGTGCTGTTTGGTCACGGCTCCACGGTCACTGTCACCTTTGATGAGGTCATGATGATGGCGAAAGCGATCGATCGTGGCAGTCGATTTGGCCTTCGCATGGTAGACATGCCTTACTGGAGTTTTCATGTGTCTCCAGAACAGGCGGTAGAAAATGCTGGTCGATTTGTCCACGAGGCAAATGCCGAGGTCATGAAGTGCGAAGGCAATCAGCACCATGCGAAAAATATCGAAGCAATTGTGAAAGCCGGTATTCCCGTACAAGGTCATATCGGAATTACCCCGATGCGAATGCCTCAACTGGGAGGATTCTTTGCGCAAGGTAAAACTGCAGACAATGCGAAAGCACTGATTGATGATGCCTGGTCGTTTGTCGATGCCGGCTGCTTCTCTATCCTGTGCGAAGTGACTAGCGAAGAAGTTTGCCAATATTTAACTGAAGAACTTCCCGTTCCGGTTATCAGCTTGGGTGCAGGGAACAAAGCCCATGGTGTGCACATTATTACCTCTGATTTATTTAATCTCTACGAAGAACATGTGCCGCGACATTCAAAAGTCTATACTGATCTGATTCCCATTATGGAAGATGTTTTTGTCAAGTATAGGGAAGAAGTAAGGGAGCGTGTTTATCCTGGTCCGGAACACACGGTTTATATGAAAGAAGAAGAACTGAAAGCCTTCGCTGAGATGGTTAAATGGGAATCAAAACTCAAGGAGATTGGGTAAACCCTGGGATTACAGCTATTCCGGATTCCGATTATTAAATTCACTACTAGAGATATCTAATATGTCAGCAAGAAATCATGAGCAATGGAGCTCTCCACCTAAACTAGCAGAAGGTGAGTGGGTAGACAGTCGGATCTATTCTGATCAGGCGATCTTTGAAGAAGAAAACGAGAAAATCTTCAAGCATGCCTGGATTCCGGTATGCCACGAATCCGAACTCAAGGATGCTTATGCCTTCCGAACGATGACGATCGCCAATGAGCCGGTTATTGTGGTGCGTGGAAAAGATATGCAGGTTCGCGCGTTCCTGAATGTGTGCCCACATCGGGGGAATATGATCGAGCGCCGCCCGTCAGGTAACTTCAAGGATGGAACGCCCTCAGGCACGCCGAAACGCATGACTTGCATGTTCCACGCTTGGCAGTTTGATATGAAAGGTAAGTGTGTCTACATTTCTCGGCAGGAAGAGGGCTATCAGGATCGTCTTTGTACGGCAGATGTTGGGCTTCGGGAGCTGAAGTGCGAAGTGTATTTTGGTGGTTTTGTCTGGGTTTGCCTGGACGACAATATTGAAATGACAGTGGAAGATTGGGCGGCTGGTGCGTTGGATTGCCTGGCTCCTTCATTGAATGAAGAGCCATTGGAAGTATTCCACTATCATAAAGCGATAATTCCTTGTAACTACAAGCTGTGGCATGACACCAATTGCGAGTTCTATCACGATTTTTTGCACTACCATAATCGCATTACGGGTTTTAATGATGCTTACTTTGCGCGAAAGAACTCGGGTTTTAAGAACGGTCACATCAACGTAGGCAGCTTTGAAGTGCAGTATGACAACTACGAAGGCTTTCACTCTCGTGAAGAACTATCGTTCCCGCATCTGCCCCCCAATCACTGGTACATGATCGATATGTTCCCCGGGGTGAACTTCAATTTACGCGGGTCTGCACTGCGCTGTGACCTGATGACACCGCTTGGTCCAGATAAAGTCATGATCGAGTTCCGTGGCCTGGGTCTGGCAAGTGATACGCCAGAAGAGCGTCAAACTCGTATTGATCACCACAATTCAATTTGGGGGCCGTTTGGGCGCAATCTGCATGAAGATCTAATTGCCGTAACTGCGCAGGGTTCCTGTATGCATCCGAACGCAGAAAAGCGAAACATCCTCCAAGGTCGTCATGAAAACGAAACGATTCACGATGAAAACGGTATGCGTCACTACTACCATGAGTGGGGTCGCTGGTTGAATCGTTCTCCCAGTAATCCTGACGAAGAGTTTGACGAGTCTTTGATAGCGCAATCTTCGGGTGAGCAGGCTGCGGTTCAGGCGAGCGCATAGCAGCATGCTTGTAATTCCCAGCGATCCGGCTGAAATACGGATCGCTGGCAACGTTAATAAAAATGAAAAGTTCTTTATTGGGAGTGACCGATGGCTGAAAACCATGCCAGTATCGTTGAACAAGTAAAAGGGTTGATTTATCAAAGCTGTTTGTACCTGGACGATCACCAGTGGAGTGATTGGTTAGACCTCTCTGCAGACGACTACCACTACGCGGTTCGCGCATATAGCCCTGAAATTAGTGCAGACATGGAATATATGGGTGGGGGCCTGGAATATATGCGTTCGTTGACGCAAATGTTGCCTAAGCACAATACAGACAACTCTCCGCTAAAACGTCATTGCACGGTTTATAAGGTGGACATCGCAGACGATGGAAAATCTGCCAGCGCCGTTTCTTCATTTGTGGTATTCCAAACCATGCTTGACGGCATTAATTCGCACGTTGACGCCGGTGAATCCAGATTATTTATGATCGGTCGATATAACGACAAATTTGAGATCAATGGTGATGGTGTCAAATTTACCGATAGGGAAGTTAGGCTAGAGACTAGGCGCCTGGACAAGGGCTCTCATTGGCCAATTTAAGTACACATCGATTTTAGTATTTGACATGTCGCTGGAGTCATCAGCGGCGATTGCCTCACCCTCCCCGAGAAATGAGTTAATGAGTTGGAAAGTTGCATGCGCGGCAGATCAGGTCGCGGAAGATTCAATGAAACGCTTTGATGTTGATGGTGTTTCTTTAATGATAGCCAATGTAGGAGACGGATTTAGGGCATATCCACCCGTCTGCCCCCACATGGAGGAATACCTGGAAAACTCAGGTATTTGTGCCGGTGGGGTACTCACTTGCGACCGTCATCTCTGGCAATGGGATATGAAGACGGGTGAGCCGCAAGGTCCTGCAGAAAAACCTTTGCTTATGTACGAAACCAAAGAAGAAGACGGTAACGTACTGGTGTTTATCGAGCACGAGCTTGAATACGAGTTCGACGACGATGACGATTAATCGCATTAACCGTTCATAGTTAACATTCAAAGTGCTGGTCTTTCAATCAAAATGAAAGTTGAGATAGAAAAAAAAGACCAGCACTTTAGCTTTGTCGCCCAACCAGGAGAGAAATTCCTCTATGCTGGATTGCGAGCCGGTGTGCCTTTGCCTTATGAATGCGCAACCGGCACTTGTGGAACATGTCGGGCGCGCTTAAAAGGCGGTGAGATCAACACGGGGTGGAAGGATGCACCGGGTAAATCTACGTTAAAAGCAGATAGACAGGAATTTCTCCTATGTCAGGCATATGCCGACGACGAGAAAGAGATGAATTCTGGCAGATGCACTCTCGGTGTTCCTTCGGCAATCAAAGCATTTAGGGATGATGACATTACTCCTGCTTACTTTCAGGGAGAAATTCAAAACTGGTCGCGACTTACCGGTGATGTCGCGCAATTCGACGTTTTGGTGGATTCAACAGTGGAGTTTCACGCCGGACAGTTTTTTGTTCTAGACACGCCAGGGATCGACGGATATCGGGCGTATTCCATGGTGAACTACGCGCCAGAGACCAACCGACTGACCTTTATCGTTAAAAACAAACCTGGTGGAGCATTTTCCGAATGGGCTTTTCATTCCGCGCGACTGCAATCCACCACCAGTGATCGCATAGCGTTGTTTGGTCCGCTTGGAAGGGCCACTTTCCATCCCGATGAAGGTCAGGATTTATTTATGGTTGCTGGAGGTTCGGGAATCGCTGGACTGTTATCTATTCTTCGGCATGCTGCGGATAGTGGCCACTTGGAAAAAAATAAGGCTGAACTTTACTTTGGCGTGCGTACCGCAGACGACGTTTTTTTTGTTTCGGAACTGAACGCAATCAAAGATCAGTTTCCCAACAATGTTGAGCTCAATATTGTTTTTTCCGATCAACAACAATTGTCTGATCCCGCTCCGGAGTTGGGTGGTATGGTGCCAAAGTTTGGTTTTGTTCATGAGCAGGCGTTGGCCAATATCGAGCCGGGCGCCACGAATACGATGGTATATCTTGCGGGGCCCCCGCCAATGGTTGACGCACTCATTCGCCCTTTAATTATTGAAGCGAAAGTTCCTGTCAGCAAAATTCGATATGACAAGTTTGGATAAGTCATTAATGTATACGCTTTCATTCGACAGAAACTTGTTATTAGGAGGAGAAGAATTCTGATAGTCCAAACTAATCGAATCATTGGCTTGAATGATTTTACAAATTACGTTGAATGGTTTGATATTAATGTACGCGGAGTAAACCCTAAGCTATTACGCAGTTTGAAATTTGTATGAATTGAATAGAGTTTAGAAAAATAAGTACCACCCAACCAGATCATTCGGTTGATGCCAATGGTCACACCAAAAGAGGACATAAAATGATTAGTAAAAAAATAAATCGAATGCGGCGTAATTTTGTCGCTGCAGCGGTCGCTGTTGGCTTTACCGCTGGTGGCTTCATACCAGCTACTAATGCCGCAGAAATTGATTTCGGCAATGTCGGTGATCCGATTAATCTTGTTGTCGGTTATCAACCTTACTACACGGAAGCGTGGTCGGGTGTTGTGATGAAAGGTTTAAAACTATATGAAAAGTACTTGCCTGAAGGCTCTACGGTTGAGTTTCAAATCGGTCTTCAAGGCGGCATCATCGTTAACGCGATGTTAGCGGGTAAACAGCATATTGGTTATATGGGAGATATGCCTGCGATTGTTGCTACTACCAAGGACCGAGTTGCAGATATTCGTATCGTCGCCACAGCGGGTCTTGGTCAGGATCAATGCAATAACATGCTGGTCAGAACGGACGCACCAGAATTTGGCAGCGCTGATGAGGCAATTCAGTGGATGAACGGTAAAATTGTCGCGGTACCCAAAGGTGCGTGTACAGACCGTTTCGCTCTCGCTGTTTTTGAAAAGAAAAATATCAAGCCAGAGAGTTATCTGAATCAGAATATTGAAGTTATCACCAGCGGATTTCGCGCCGGTAAGCTGGATGCGGCTGCGATCTGGGAGCCAACTGCTGCGCGCCTCGTTGAAGAAGGGTTGGCGCGGAAAGTGGCCACAGGTGCATCAGTCGATGAGAACGATGGCGGCTTCATCGATATGCGTGGTGATCTCATTGATCAGCGGCCTGATGTGGTGAAAGCCTGGCTGAATGCAGAGCTTGACGCGCAGCTGTTCATGGCTGATCCAGCGAACACGATGGCAGTTGTCGCGATGGCCGAAGAACAAACCACAGGCTTCTCTAAAGAAGTGTTATGGAAAGCAATGGTAGGTAGTACACCAGTCGAGCAAGGTGGCACTACGATTCGCAATGAAATGGCTTTCGCGATTACGCCCAAGGCACAAGAGCTGATCACCAAAGCAACCAAGTTCTTACATTCAATCAAAACCATTAAGGTTGATACCTTGCGTGACAACGCGATTATGACGAACTTCACTGAGGAAATCCTCAAGGAACGCGGTCTCACGGCTCCAATTGGAATGATTGAGGCGCAACCGGATTCTGCTTTCGAAGGGTAAATAACAACCCCTTTTGTTTCACTCGAACTCCGGATAAAAGTACAGATTGTCCGGGGTTCGAGCATCAATAAATATAATTGTCCTGGGTAACTGATCTGGTTCATGCTTATCAGTTGCTACAAGGACAGCACTTTCCTCAGTTGAGTATGGGGATCAAACACCAAATTTGAGTGATGAAATATGAGTCAAGCTGATGTAACAGGATTGGGCCTGACGATGTTCCGAATATCGTCTTGGCTAAAAAGTCCAAAGCCTTATTTGATGGTTACAGGCTTTATGTTGTTACTTGCAACATGGTATTTCACGGTGGAGGTTTGGAAGCTGCCGCGATTTCAGGACATGCCTGGTATCACTGAAGTATTTAGTGAATGGTTTAGCAAGGATCCATACTACGGACTATCGATATATACCCCTGAGTACTACAAACACATTCTCATTAGTCTAAGGAGAATAGCCTACGCTTTTTGTTTAGCGACCGTGTTGGGTGTGCCACTGGGACTCTTTCTAGGATGGTCGAAGACGATCCGTGACTTCATCTTTCCACTTTTTGAAGTTTTTCGTCCGATCCCAGTGCTTGCCTGGGTTCCGTTGGCAATTATTATGTTTAGCGGTTCGGAAACCCCGGTGATATTTTTAACTTTCCTGGCTTCGTTTTTTGCTACCACCCTGAATACCATGCTTGGGGTGGAGTCCATTGATGAATCGTACAGCCGCGCTGCCTATTGCCTTGGAGCGAGTCGATGGCAAACGTTCAAACATGTCGTAGTACCGGGAGCAATGCCGTACATTTTTACCGGCTTACAAATTTCTATCGGCGTGGCATGGTTCTCTCTCGTAGCGGGGGAGATGGTGTCAGGTCAGTATGGTTTAGGTTATCTCATCAACACCGCTTACATGATGATTGAATATCCCAAGATTATTATCGGAATGATCACGCTAGGGGTGATCGGCTATAGCACGAGTGCATTAGTTCGCCTGGCTGGGGACTACATGATGCAGTGGCGAGTGCGTGAGCTAGCACTGGGAGACAACTAATGAATATGATAGGCGAAGAAATGCAACCAGGGTTGTCAAAAGGTGCGATTCGAATTGAAGATGTGGTGAAGATCTACGACCCGGACGGTGCAGCGGTGATGGCGGTAGACCACTGCTCGATTGATATACCTGCGGGGGAGATCTGCATGATAGTCGGACCGTCTGGTTGCGGTAAGACGACTCTGCTTAATGCGATTGCAGGGTTCCATGGCGTGACGTCAGGGCACATTTATCTCGACAATGAGTTACTTTGCAGCCCCGAGAAACCGCAAGCTGAGCCAGGCTCCGATCGTATCGTGGTTTTCCAAAACGGTGCCTTGTTTCCATGGAAAACCAATATTGACAATATTGCTTTTGGTCCGTTGATGGCGGGGAAACTGGGCAAGAAAGAAATCTATGAAAAGGCGCGCAGTATGATGGCCGATGCGGGCTTAAGTGGAACCGAGAACAGCTATCCAGGAGAGGTCTCCTCGGGCCTGCGCAGAAGGGTGGAAATTGTTCGGGCCCTCATGAACGACCCGAAGGTGTTGCTGTTTGATGAGCCTTACAGGGCGCTGGATTCTCTGACAAAGTCGGTGATGCACGAAGCGTTACTGGATATTTACTATAAGAACAAGGTCACGATTTTCTTTATTACACATGATTTGGAAGAGGCAATATTTCTGGGTCATCGATTGATCATTATGACTTCCCGGCCCTGTAAGCCCAAGAAGATCGTTGATGTTGATATCCCTCACCCTCGCGACTACAGTGTATTAACCAGTCCAAGGTTTCGTGAAATTATGAACGAAGCGAAAGGCGTCGTGAATGAAGAAGCCAAGAAAGCGTTCGATGCTGGCGAACGAGAGGGATAACGGCATGAATATTAGGAAGTTCAGAGACGGTTTGTTCAGCAAAAGCACGCTACGTGGAATTTCGGCAATTATCATATTTGGCATCATCTGGGAGCTGGGCGCTCGTTCTGAGGAGTTGTTTGGCTATCGCTGGCCTTTTCTCGGTTTGGTGCCCGCCCCAAGTGCGGTATTCGTCAGTTGGGGTGGATTGATTGGTGACCCGAGCTACTGGCAGAGCTGGTACATGAGTTTTCTGCGGGTGTTTGCCGGGTTTATGGCTGCGGTGGTAATCGGTATCCCACTCGGTCTATTCATGGCTGTGAACAAAACCTTTTACGGTATGGCGTTCCCTTCATTCGAGGTGCTTCGCCCTATTCCTCCACTGGCCTGGGTGCCAGCATCGATTATTTTCTGGCCCACCCAGGAGCTTTCGATCGCTTTCGTTACTTTTCTCGGTGCGTTTTACACCATTGTTATCAATGTTCTGGGCGGAGCAAGATCCATTAACAAGCAGTTCCTGCAGGCCGCTCAATCCATGGGTGCTTCGCAATGGGATATTTTTAAGAGGATTATACTTCCGGCTACATTGCCTTCTATTGTGGTTGGCGCGGCAGTCGGCATGGGCATTACCTGGGAAGTGGTTGTTGCCGCCGAGATGATTTCTGGTGGAGGCAGTTCAGGCGGCGGTGCGGGAGGCGGCTTGGGCTTCTTTATTTGGAGTTCTTATGTGGGCGGCTCCTATGAGCAAATCATCGTTGGCATGATCAGCATTGGTATCGCTGGTTATATGAGCAGTGAATTACTTCGGCAAACCGGAGGGTTGTTAACTCCGTGGCTCAAGACGCGATAGAACTTAACCCTACTGGCAGATAACGATCATGTCCTCGGATAAATTGAATTCTCAAAGCAACAGCGAAATCGTTGTAAAAAATATAAGTAAATCATTTGGTGCCGGACCATTTGCCAAGGAGGTCATAAAGGATTGTTCATTTACCATTGAGAGCAATAAGCTTACTGTGATGATTGGCCCTTCGGGTTGCGGTAAAAGCTCAATAATTCAATTGATCGCCGGATTTGAAATGCCAACCTCCGGGGAAATCACAATGAACGGGGAACCGATCGTTGGCCCGGGAAAGGACAGGTTGGTGCTGTTTCAAGAATCGGCTTTGTTTCCCTGGATGACGACCTACGACAATATTATGTACGGGCCCAGGGCGCGCGGAGAAGGTGGAGCAGAAGCCGCCGAGCTGGCCGAGTTCTTGTTAGTGAAAGTAGGTCTTGAGGCTTTTCGTGACAAGTATCCCGCGCAATTGTCCGGCGGGATGCAGCGACGTGCAGAGCTGGCGCGCGCAATGATCAATAAGCCAGAAATCATGATCCTGGATGAGCCATTCCGCGGATTGGACCATATGTCTAAAGAATTGATGTGGGAGTATTACTCGGGTCTTTATGAAGAAGACCGCAGTACCAACTTCTTCATTACTACGGATATCGATGAAGCGATTTTTTTGGCAGATCGCCTGTTGGTGATGACCAATCTTCCTACTTCAACTCGCGAAGTGATTGAAATCGATATTCCGCGTCCGCGAAAAATTGATGACGTTGCCGACAGCGATCGGGCAAACGAAATAAAAACAGAGGTTATGACACTATTGCACGAAGAGGCAATGAAGTCTTTTTCAGGCGGTAGTAAAGCCGCCGCGGATTTTCTTGAAGCATATTCTAAGCGCGCAGGATAATTTTAAGTTACGTCAGGAATTGTGAAGACCGAATATGCTGGATCTGTTGCTGGATAGAACCACTGTCATCACACTCGCAGTAATTGGAGGATTGTTCTC
>JAHQWE010000148.1 GCA_019633985.1 Acidiferrobacterales bacterium
CCACGTAAATAGAGAGTTCCCATCGGTCTGCTGATCTTTAAACTAGTTGTAGAATTAGTAAGAGAGTCGGATGAAATATTGAATGAATTATTAAAAATAGGTACATACATTTTACATTAATAAAGTCAAATATATTATTGATTTATATATATTATATTTTTTATATGATGAACTACATGTAATCACAACAGCGTTATCCCAGCCTTATCGGATAATTTGCAGCTGTCGGCGCCAATGTCTCATTACAACTGCTACGCTCAGTTTAACCTCTACCTAATTTAATAGATCGCCAAATTCCCCGTTAATCTATCTTTTAGTTATTCTCTCAGCTTCCAATGACTACTGATTTATCGTCTTTGTCCCATCTTTTTTTTGTGTTGCCGATAATATGATCCTTCCCTCCACAGACCATCAGTCCAACGACCAACCGATAGATTTGCTTGCATCGTTAGGCATACAGGGTGCTTATGAGAGATCCTTTAAGATCTGGCAAGGAAGTATTAACTCAGATCGATACGTGGTTGGTCTGGAAACGAGCAAGGTAAGCGTATCGCTGTTTCACAGAATTTGTGACGGATTAGGAATGCCGGAATCACTCCAAACTCCGTTCTTTGAACAGCTGCAAGATGCGAACACCGTTCTTTTGGGGTTTGAACAATCCGATGAATCCGAAGGTGTCTTCAAAGTCTATCTGGAGTTTATGGATGGTTATGAGCATCATTTACGGTCAGACTTGCACAACGGGACCCCGTTTCGGCTGGGTATCGGGCTTAAATGGCAAAGGAGTGCTCCATCCAAGAGCCTGATCACCCACTACGACTGCGTACCGAACTGCGGATATGATCAAATTATTGATCGTGTTCAAGGATACTACGCTCAGGTTTCTAAACCGGTAGGGTTAAGATCCGTTTTGGAAATCCTACAGCTGGCTATTCCTCGGGCCTGAGGTAGACCGTTTCTATTCCTAGAAATATCTGAGCCAGACTCCGAACGCCTGTCTTTTGATATCAATTTTTATCCTGCCAGATTAAAACTGGGTGAGGTTGGACGACCAATATTCACTGTTTTGCAGTCTTTTGGCGCATCAGAGGATGACTTTTCCAAGATTATGACCGTGAATGCGGAACGCGTTTTTGGGCATATTTCAGCTGGACTTTCCCGCTCCGGTAGTGAATATTTTTCCGTTTACTATGAATCTTGACCCGTTACTTTCTAGAGAAGAAATAGATTGAATTCGTTTCCCGTCTCCTTATTCGAAGAACACTCCTCGGTGTTACCGACCTGGTGGCAATCAGGCTTTCGGGATATGGATGTGGTTTATCTGGACGCCCATCTCGACCTGCAACAGCTCGATACATTCAAAATCGAAAAACTTCAAAACTGTCGTTCGATTGATGAGATAAAGGCACTGGAATCACCCCACTATCTCAACCCATCTGAGGCGTATTGCTACGGCATAGAAAATTTTCTCTATCCAGCTGCCAGGCTGGGTATTCTTAAACATCTCTACTGGGTTGCTCCACCACATATTCCCCGTTCCTATTCTGAGTCGATGCTCCGTCATACCCAAAAGATGGACGGCGTGGATTTTGCAGCATTAACCGGATTTCGGCAGGTTGGAAAAAGCGCAATGAAGGGAAATCTATTAGGGATTGATATCACTATTTGCCACTACGATGATCTGCCAAATCTCGGTGTGTCTAAAGACTACATCTTGGACATTGATATCGACTATTTTGTTTCGGTTCCAGCCGACTTGATTTGGATTGACCCTGGAAAGGTGCTTAATAGCATATTGAATGACCTTGGCAATCCGATTCTCTCCACCGTATCCCATGCAGTGACCAGTGGCTTCACCCCAACCACCGCCCGGTTTATAGGGCAATACGCAAAAAGCGTTTTGCAAGGTAGCAATACAGATGTCGAACACTACCATCGACTTTATTCAGCGTCGGTGCTCGCGCAAGAAGGAAATAAAAGGGAGGCGATAGAACTTGCGCAGAGACTCGTTGAAACAAGACCGGAGTGCTCTGCGACCCAGTTCCTTAATGCACTACTTGCTACCGATAGAGACAGCCAAAATCAATATTTTGAAAGAGCAGTAAATCTTGACCCGATCTACAACCATAGTGTTCTCCGCGACGCCTCTGCAGTACCCAATCGATTTAAACCTTTCTCAAAGACAAAGATGAATACGATTGTTGAACGGTTCAACAAACTCCCTACAGAATCTCCGCAATACGAAGCGACGCAGACAGCAGTAGGATTGCTGTTAGCGAAAGCCGGGAGACTAAAAGAATCTCTCTCAATACTGCAGTCTTTGGAAAAGGAATACGAAGGACATTTTGATATGGCGATGGCGCTTGGCATTATTCTCTCTGAAACGCCAAATCTGGACATTGCGGAGAGATTGCTGAAAAGAGCCAGTGAGCGCGACAAAAATCGTACAGAATCCTGTTTTTATCTTGGCGAAATAGCGATTAAGAAAAACAAATTGACCGATGCAATCGCCCACATGAAGCAGGCCCATGATCGCGCTCCTGCCTGGGAAGAGCCGTTGAAACGACTAGGCGCATGTTACCTGCGTGTAGGAGACTTGGATAAGAAAAGAGAAATTGATGAAGAGCTCCGACATCGGTCAGAACAACTTCACTCTCTTACAAAAGGCCAACAATCGCTTTAATCGCTTCATCATCTCTCGATCATGATCATGGCTGAATAAAAACGCTTCCAGCATTGAATACATGGTGTGGATCCCAGTGATTTTTTAGCGACTCAAATTTTCCGTACACTTCTTCTCCAAAGCAACGTCGAAAGTCGTTGATGGCGTTAGGTAATTCACTCTGAATGTATCTTCGATAGTGAGGATGGGTGGTTGTCAGTTCAGTAAATGCGTCGTCAAACTCTAATAGTCGGCTCAAACCCTGTTCTGATATCTCCAGCAACCAACCCCAGGCCCCCGTTGCAACGAGGTCACCTTGATACGGATGAAACAAGGGCGGTGTGGGCTCGTCAAGATATTTTATTTGATAACTGTATCTCTCCTGAAATTGAAGGACGCCATGATAAGAGCGTTCAAGAGTTTTTAACGAGCTATGTGCTACTTCCAGATGCTCGGTTGGGCAAACAAGTGTGAACCAGAACAAACCTTGATTTTCCTGCAGTTGGAATTCAAGAGGAATAACCGGTTTCTCAAGAAACGGCGCCGTTACCTGGTAGCCGGTTGCATACCGGGGTTGATGGGAATGCGCTGAAGGTATGATCTTAAGCGTCGCCTCCACGATATACCCGAGTTGACCCATAGAGCCGAACAGCCAATTAAATATCTCGTCACCGCGATGGATTTCATGCAGCTCCCCTAATCCATCGACAATCTTTACAGAAGCAACGTTGTTCCAAAAACCACCATATTCGATTGAACCTGGGCCTATTCCTCCAGCGCCAATATATCCGCCCACGGTGGGACCAGGATAGCCATCGTTGTACATGGGTAATGCAAACCCCACCCTTTTTAGTATGTCTTGCAGCGTCCACAGTACAACCCCGCTGCCTACGCATACTGTTCCCGGCGATTTAAAACGGACTTGTTGAAGCTTGTGACTAACGATCAACGTTTCTTCAGGTTTTGGTAAAGAGCCACCATTTAGAGAATGCCCCTGCGCCCGGAAACGTAATTTATGATTCTTTTGAACAGCGTGTTTCACTACGTTGATGACATCTTGAGCAGAATGTGGTGCGTACTGCGGAAAATTCCCAATACTTGAACGCATACCGGAGAAGTCCCCAATCGGGTGTGTTATTTGCTCAACCGCAGGAAGCGCTGATTGGCTCATAGCAGATCATCACCCCAGCGCTCTAACGCATCAATGATCTGACACGCCCTACTATCACTCGCATGCTCGTGTCTTAATGCCGACAGCTCTTCAAAGTAGGGTTGTAGTCCATGGTCCTCATCCTGATATCGCCGCATGCAATGTTCATTCCATTCGACTTTTTCATCCTTGGCAAGTGAATCTGGCCAATTTCGGGCACGGTAACGAAATAACAATTCCTCCAACCTCGGATCCACAAACTGGTAGCTCGCATCACTTAATTCGTTTGCTGTCGACTCACGAACTTGGGTGATTTTTGATTTATCCCCCTCTCCAAAGAATCCGTCATACAACCCCTGATCAACGTCGGCATTTCGAGGGTAAGTATTTCCTTCATAAGCAGTGCGTAAATCTTCGATAAACCCTGGACGATTCAATAGTTGCTCTCTGTGCTTCGCACAAAGATCTGGGTTAATTTTGATACGGGATGCGATCTCATCAGTGAGTGCCGACACGGGAGCAATTGCGGGGCACTTATTAATTTTCAATGATTTAACGGGAAGTCGGATTGTATCCTCGGGCAAATCATCTTTAGATGTAAAAATGCGATCTCGCAGTGCAGGCACATCGAGGTCGAAAAATTCTTCTGGAGAATGCCTTAAATCGTAAACAAGAAGACTTGACTTATTCCTGGCTTCAAATCCAAGCGGCACGACCAGAGACGTACATGCATGTTCAGCCAGATACATGCGTGTGGTGTGAAGGAAAGGTTTTTGCCCCCGCACATTCAACAGCTCCAATACCTTGTTTTTGCCACGATGCTCGAACAGCCAGTCAAACAGCTTTGGTTGGATTGATTTGATAAGCTTGGCCAGCGCGATTGTGGCGTATACATCTGACAGTGCATCGTGAGCAGACTCATGGGAGATTCCATTTGCCTCGGTGAGTTGCTCCAGGCGAAAACTAGCTACCCCTTGATCATTGACAGGCCACTCTATTCCCTCTGGTCGAAGCGCGTAGGTCATCCTGACTAAATCGATGATGTCCCATCTGGAACAGCCGTTCTGCCATTCTCTGGCATAGGGATCAAAAAAGTTTCGATAAAGCGTATATCTGGTCACTTCATCATCAAAACGCAAAGAGTTATATCCCAAAGAACAAGTATCTCTCACAGACATTTCTTGATGAATACGAGCGATAAATTCAGACTCTATAACACCTTTTTCCTGCGCCAATTGGGGTGTGATGCCCGTGATCAGACACGCCATAGGGGAAGGCAATATGTCTCTCGCTGGCTTGCAGTAAATGGTTACCGGATCCCCTATAACATTAAATTCGAAGTCCGTACGAACGCCCGCAAATTGAGACGGCCGGTCTCTTGCCGGGTTGATGCCAAAGGTTTCATAATCGTGCCAGAAGAATGTCATAGATTTGTTTTCGGTAACCATCAAAATTTATAAACATTCTGTGTAATGAGCAAGGTCTTAGACTCAGACAGGAGCTCCTTGCAAAGCAACTGCGGTATGATCGTATAAGAAAATTGGCTGCAACCATAGCTGTAATGCATAAATTAAATACAAATGATATATGTTCTCATGCTCAGTGAATCCCGAGCAAACTTGATCACTACCAATTTGGTTTTATATTGACGATGTCAAGGGAGATCAGTTGGACGCCTGGAATTGGGGACCCTACAGTGGTTGGTTGGGCGATCACATTCGGATACTTCATTGCAGCGATAACTTCGTTCTTTGCGTATTGGGTGCAGAGTAATGATAACAGTGGAGATGTTCCTCACACAGTTATGGTCACTCGGTTAATCGCCCCCCACACCTTTTGGCTCTACTGCACCATAGCTCTAATCATTCTCGGTTTTAACAAACAGTTGGACTTTCAGACGCTATTTCTAGAAATTTTACGAACTGAAAGTCAATCCAATGCGATAAATCCTCATAACCAAACCGGTAAGGAGAGCTTTATTATTCTATTTTTTGGTTCAATGGTAGTGGTCTATCTCACCCTGAATATAATTCGGAGGAAAACTCAACTAGAGATCAGAACGGCGTTGGCATCTCTGACGATTTTATTCATATATATAGTTTTCAGAGCTTCGGAGATTCATCAGTATTCCGGCGCGGTGCGTAGTGGATCGCAGATAGCAGAATTATTCTTGCTAACCGAGCCTTTCGGAATCAGTATGATCGCTGTGTCCGCTGTGTATGCCTGCCTAAAAACGTAAATATTCACAGCACACTAACACGACTAAAGCTGGTACTGTTTACCGTATGTTCGTCGCAGTATGTTAAAAATATAGACTCAGCAACTGTTGCATGCGGAGACCAAATGCAACTTAAGTAAAATAGAAATAGTACAAACATCGGACATACGATATCGATCGTGTTTCGCTGAAAAATTTTTACTGGTGAAGTGTGAAGTGAATCCAGTAACACTTTTAGATATGTAGACTATCGTTAGGGTATCCAGGCTATCAAATTTTTCTACTAAATTGCGTTAAAATAATTTGGATTTATATAACGAGAGCACTAATTTTGTAATAGAAAAATGAGCAGAATAAAAAGATTTTATGAGCTTGGTGAGCTAGGCCACAACAAAGTTGAAGACCTACTGAAAAAGGCTAAAAGTAGTGAGACATCATTTAACCCAAGACGGCTAGAGGGTAAAGTGCTCGCTACGCTATTTTTGAACCCTTCACTCAGAACTCTTACCTCGTTTCAGGCAAGTATGGCTCGAGTGGGAGGGAGTACTTTTGTAGTGTCTCCCGAGATGTCGATTCACGGCCTTGAGACAATGGATGGTATTGTTATGGATGGACGAGCCGCCGAACATATTCGGGAAGCTGTGCCGGCAATTGCCTCTTACGCAGATGTAATCGGTATAAGAGCACTGGCTAAAGGGTTCAACTTGGCGCACGATGTCAGCGATGCTGACTTTATTGAAATTCAGTCACTCTGTGATATACCAGTCATTAATATGGAGTCAGCAATACATCATCCATGCCAGAGCCTTGCTGACTGGAAGTCTTTAGATGATATGTCGATACCGAGAAAGGGTGGAAAAATAGTCGTTTCATGGGTCTACCACCCTGACCCTTTATCACATTCCGTGCCAGGAGATACCATTCATATGGCAGCGATGCGTGGAATGAACGTCACTCTATTGAGGCCGAGTGGTTTCGAGCTTTCGAACTATATTATGGATCGCGCAAGGGAAACTGCTGCTTTGACAGGCGGTAGCGTGGTTGAGACTGACGACAGAGACGAAGCGTTGAAAGACGCAAATGTTCTTTATGTTCGTTCCTGGATGTCTTCGGAAGACTATGGCAAGAAGTTGGCGGACCGAAACAGAAGAAATGAGCTACGAGATTGGTGTGTTGATCATAGTTGGTTTAAACACACGCACGACAATTGTCGGTTTATGCATAGCTTACCTGTGCGTCGAGGAGTCGAAGTGTTGGATGAAGTTCTTGACAGTAGATTGAGTGCAGTAACGCTACAAGCACGTAACAGAATGTATACACAAATGGCGGTGCTTGATGAATTGCTAAGGACTGATAAGCAATCCAGTTGAGTTGCTATATCGTCCGTCAAAAACTTTGACGAGATCCACTAAGTGTCCACAGCGCTACCAACCGCGTTCTACAGTTTTGGTAATCGTTTCTACCTGATGCATGCTTGACAGAATCTGATACCGTATAC
>JAHQWE010000149.1 GCA_019633985.1 Acidiferrobacterales bacterium
GACGGCGCCTTCATCAAGCTCGCCCAGGACCTTGGCTTTGACGGCCACGATGAGGAAGGCGCCTTCAACGCCATCGTCGAGGCACTGACAGCGCTGGGAGGGGGAGACCCGGTCCCGTTGCTTACGGACGTTCTTCTGTATCACGTCAGCCCCGGCGCGAAATATACCCGGCAGATTCGTCGTAGCGATGTCATCGAAACTCTGCTTGACGGCGGCACCATCGTGCCCGCGGGATTCACGTTGCTGGACGCGGAACCGGAGCTGGTCAACCCGAGAATTCGCTGGCGTAGCAATATAAAGGCAAGCAATGGCGTTATTCATACGTTGAACCGCGTCCTGATACCTGCCGACCTGCCCAACACCGATCCTGAAGTGGGCACTATCACTGACATCGTCGCCGCAAGCGGCGGTGGATTCGACAGGAACCGCCGCGACTTCGACCTGCTGTTCAATGCGGTGAGCACCGCCGGTCTTGCCGGCGCCCTGGCCGACACCACTGCGGACTATACCGTTCTCGCTCCCAATGACGCTGCATTCATTCGCCTCGCCCGGGACCTCGGATATCGCGGTTGGCGGGAGCAGGGTGCGTTTGATTTCATCGTCGGCGCACTGACCGAGCTGGGCGGCGGCGATCCGATTCCACTGCTTACCGACATACTGCTCTACCACGTATCGCCAGGCAGCCAGGTGCTGAAAGATGTCGTACTAACAGACTCCATTGAGACGTTGTTGTCCGGAGCCGTTATCACTCCTGATGGCTTCACCCTCGAAGATGGCGCACCTTCACTGCGGGATCCGAAACTCAAAGTATCCGGTGGCGATATCCGGGCATCCAACGGGCTGATTCACACCATCACCAGGGTGCTTATCCCGGTGGATGTCGGCGGATAGATAAATGTATTACCTGACGGCAATGCCAGGGCGGACACGGACGTCCACTCCCAGAAAGTAACCACGGACCCCTGGCATTGATGAAAGCGTATCCACAGGGTACGCTTTTTTTGATTTGGCGCGTGTCATTCAGGGCCAATCTCCGTTGAGCGGGAAAAAGGTATACTGACTTCAACGGAACAGAAATTTCAGGTCACGACCCACCTACCTGTCAGTATGAACGACGATCTCAAATCCACACAGCATAACGTCGACGCCGCCCTCAAGCTCGACGGCGATCCCCGGCACGTGCGGGACTATTACGACCAGTGGGCGCAATCCTAAGATGCCGACGTGAATTCAATTCAGTACGCCGGGCCGCAAATGGCCGTGCGACTGCTGATGGAGCATTTGAAGCCGGATGAGCGCCTCAAGCTGCTTGATGCCGGTTGTGGAACCGGACTGGTCGGCAGTGTCTTGGGACGGAATGGTTTTACCGGTGTGCAGGGCTTCGACCTGTCACCCGCCATGGCCGAACGGGCGATCGCCACCAATTGCTATCGTGAGGTCAAGGGTGACATCGACATCATGCGGGTACGCGAACACTACGCGGAATCGAGTTTCGATGCCGTTCTCTGTGTTGGTGTGTTTACCCTCGGGCACGTGCCGCCCCAGGCTCTGCACGAGCTGATAGCGTTGTTGAAACCCGGCGGCCTGTTGGTTATATCGGTGCGTAAGCTTTACTACGATGAATCCGGCTTCCAGGCGGAGCTCGATGTTGCCATGGCCCGATCAGGGATAGAAATCATTGGCCAGTTGAAAGACGCGCGATACAACCAGGATGGTCCGGACGAAACAGAAGGCCTCGCGCATTACTGGGTCCTGCGAGGGCGCGTGTAACGGAGTACCAATTACAACGCTTCACTCATTCGGGTAAGAATTTTTTTGGACAGATTGAATTAATCAAGCACGAATACTAGCGCCGGCTTCGGGAGGGTGTCATTGGGGCATATGAAGAAGAACTATTTCCGATCACTGACTAATGCCATACTAGCCTTGTCGGCGAAAGGGTTGGTATTGCAGTCGTCGTGGAAGTCTATTGTAGGTAGAGAAAGATCCAATTAAAAACTAAGAGAAACCGGTTGTCTGTAAGTATTCCCAGGCACTCAGGTTCGGTTTTCCAGACTGGTAGAAAATTAATATATACTTTGCAGGCCTATAGCTTCGCCGTAACCGGATTAAACGGAAAAACCAGTCAATTGGAAACGAGGCCCGCTCGAATTTTTTGGAGGTTTGGAGAGGCATGAGGGAAAAACCAATACGAATCAGAATTATCGGAACACCAAGTAAAATCCGAACGCTCACCAGCCGCGCCGTCCTCCTATATTATGAGACTAATTTAGGGTACGTAACGAGATGAGTGGAATCGTCGAGATATTTCTTAGTCCGCTTCAAGGATTGTTGAATACACTGCAGAATGAAAGGCACCATCAAAACGCGAACACTGATCGTGCACTAATAGCCATCAAAGAAGCACTGATTTCTACGAAGAGGTACATCGAGCTAAGCGGTGAAGATCGAGATAGGGGTACGGAGTTCGATATAGCCATGATGTGGAATAGGGCTGCTATAAAAGCCAGGAGGGCGAATATGGACTTTGCTGATGTATTTGATGAGAAAGCCAAATATTGGGAAGATAAAGAAGTATGGGAGGCAGATAAAGTAGCGGCAAAAGGTATAAAGTTTTCTGATATTGAGAAACAACTGGATGACCTTATTAAACGCTCATAACAAGGCGCAGCAGATTGCGCGCAAGCGCGCTACAGCGCCGCTTCGAGACTCGTCCTGTTCGCGGCATTATATGCAGCCAGAAAAAGAGAAATTGTATGAAACCAGAATTTAGCCCAGGAAAAAATATAGCGATAAAAGTTCCGACTCATGAATTTGAGAAGATGGTTAACTTTTATAAGGTTGTGTTGGGGTTGAAGCAAAAAGATGCCAATTCACCCGATGAATTTGACTCGGTAACATTTGAGTTTGGCGAAAAAAATTTATGGATTGATAACGTATCGGGGATAAGTCAAGCTGAGATATGGCTTGAAATTGAAACAGACAATGCCCTCGAAGCTAAGAAATATCTTGAGGAACATGGCTGTGTAGTTAGAAATGAAATCGAGCCTTTGCCTTCTGGCTTCAATGGTTTTTGGTTGAGTAGTCCCTCTAATATTATTCATTTAGTCAATGAGTAATACGTATAACAAGGCACTTAAAAATAACGGCCAGAGAGCGGTGCTTTTAGTGAGGCGTCACAGGACAAGAATTTTCAAATAGCTGATCACAATGCATATTTGGTTGATACTAATTGGTGGTTCGACACTTGCCGGATATTTGACCGCTATATTCATTAAAACAAACTGGGCAATCTATGTTGCGGGTGCACTGCCATGGTTTGCACTACTAGGTGCGCTCATATACACAGAATATTTAACTTCTTATGAGGGAGGCGGGGCATCAATGTGGTTAGTTGCGCAATTGTTTGGCGGCACAATTGCTGCAGCAGTTGGTGTGATTTCTTACAAGCTCACCAGATATGCACAAAGAATATGATCAGATCACCCCTGGCATGGTGGAGCCGTTCGCTACGAACTTTCAGTCCTCCACCGCATCGTCGCTCCGAGACTCGCGCCGTTCGCGACGTTAGGTGACTTTTTTCGAGATCTATGATGAATTGGAATCTAACAGAAACCTTCGCGTTTGAAGACCGCTATGTGAAATTCGGAGTTGCGGGGAGTGGGCCTCCTGTAATAGTAGTGCACGGAACACCCTGGTCTTCATTCAATATGAGGCATATTATCGAGGGTCTCTCAGATGGTTTTACGACTTACTATTTTGATTTAATCGGTTATGGTCGCTCCGATAAGTCGGATGGCGATGTGTCTCTCGGAATACAAAACACAATACTCGATCAACTAATCAAGTTTTGGGACCTGGAAAGTCCGGCGATCATTGGGCATGACTTCGGTGGTGCCACAGTATTGCGCACTCACCTACTCAACAAACAGGATTTTGAAAAAATAGTGTTAATCGACCCGGTCTCAATTTCGCCCTGGGGTTCACCATTCTTCCAGCATGTGAAAGCACATGAAGCCGCCTTTGCCGGAGTGCCAGATTACATTCATAAGGCAATAGTGCGCGCCTACATCAATACAGCGGCTTTTATACCAATCGCCGATGAGACAATGGAAAAAACGATTCAGCCTTGGACCGGAGAAGACGGGAAAGTTTCTTTTTACAGACAAATAGCCCAGGCTAAAGAGAAATATACCGACGAAGTCCAGCCCCTCTATGCACAAATAACCAGGCCGCTAATGATTCTCTGGGGCGCTGAAGACGCCTGGATCCCAGTTGAACGTGGAAGGTTACTGCATTCTATGATTCCCGGTTCGTCATTCTACGAAATCCCAGATGCCGGCCATTTGGTAATTGAAGAGCAACCAACCTTGCTTTTGAAAAAGATTCGAGCATTCTTAACAAATGAAAAAACACATGACTAACGCATGCAATCGGGCGCACCAAAGCCGAACCGCTGCTGCGGGATGTTATCTGGCAAGTAAAATACCAGCTATCGAACCATACGCCCTCTTTACATGAATAATTGAGAATTCAAACTATATGAAGCCTCTAAAGGGACAGGTCGCGATTGTAACCGGCGCGTCAGCACCACGTGGAATCGGAAGAGCTATCGCATTGCGTCTGGTCCAGGATGGTGCCTCAGTGGTAGTGACGGATGTCAAGGGAAATATTCGTATTGATGGCGTCGAGTATGAAAAATCAAGTTTACTGACAGAGATTGCCGTAGAAATAGAATCTGGAGGGGGAAGTGCAGTAGCCATGGATGTCGATGTCACACGGCAAGATCAGATTGTTCGTTGTATCAATGAGACAAAGGAAATCTTCGGTCAGATTGATGTTCTGGTGAACAATGCGGGCTCTCTTTCCGGCTCCGATTTTTTTCTACAAACCACGCCTGAAGAATGGGAGCAAAGCTTTCGAGTCAACCTGCTTGGACCGATGATGTTTTCAAAAGCTGTGATTGTCGAAATGAAATCCAAAGGTAGTGGCTCTATCGTGAATATTGGCTCAACGGGCAGTTTGGGCGCCGAGGCGGGTTTTGGTGCCTACACCGCTATGAAGCACGGCTTGATAGGTATGACAAAGACCATTGCTGCTGAATTCGGAGAATTTGGAATACGATGTAATGCTGTTTGTCCAGGATACATTATGACTGACATGCATGCCGCTGCAAATCAAAGACTGGCCGATAAAAACGATATGTCAGTCCGTGATGTGATGGAATTAAGGTACGAGAATGTCGCCCTTCGAAAAGCGGGTGAACCACAGGATGTCGCTGATGCGGTGGCGTACCTGGTTGGACCCCAAGGTGTCTACGTAACCGGTATCGCTCTCCCTGTGGCAGGTGGGGTCCCCTTTGGGATATGAGCAACTAGGGATTGAGGTCGGGTTCCACCTGCCGCAACAGCAGCATGGCCGGAATGGCCAATAGTGACACCAGCGCAATGGCCAGGAGTGAGAAGCGGATACCGAGCCAGTCTCCGACCATTCCAAACAACCAAGGCCCGGCTGCCGCGGCGAAACCGGTGGAGCCATACATGATGGCATAGCCGCGGGCGATGCGTTTGGGGTGGACCATGTCCACCACCAGTCCATAGGTAATCGTGGTGGAACCCTGGGCGACTACACCAAGGGGCGCGAGCAACAGGAAGGCGATCCAGGCCGGTGTTGCCAATACGCTGATCAGCAGTA
>JAHQWE010000019.1 GCA_019633985.1 Acidiferrobacterales bacterium
CATCAAGGACATGCCGCTTTCATCGGGTGATGGATTGTCAATGCTCTTTTCTGCTTCCTTGCCGTATTTTGGTACCTAGTTAAATCTCATCCGCGCTTTCTAACAGCTTTTTAGCTAATACAAATTGCTAGAAAAACCTGCTGGCAAATATTTCTGAGCTTGTTTGACCGAGGCCATAAATTCAATCTAAACTGTAAGCGCATACATTTTAGCGAGACTGTGTCAATGAAAATCAAATATATCAACAAGGCAGGGAAAGAAGAGTCCGCGGCTACGGGAGACAATCAGCGCCAAATTCCCCTAGAAATGTTAAACGTCATGGAAGCGGGTGGAGATGAACAAGTACAAAGAAATATCTACGAGTATGAGGTTTGGAATACTGCTAGCCAGATTACGCTCTGCACGCAAGACGCGGCCAAAATGGCAACAGTTCCACAGCAGAAAAGTGTCGACATCAAATACCCGCTTGATCGCGTTAGAAAAATGTCAGCGTGTATGCCGTTGATTTTCGAGTGTCGAAACGCGCTCCCGATGCAATGTTTAAACTGGACGATTTGCGCCAGACCCGGATATTCGGGGCAACTGAGTCGGGTAGTGTGATGCTGGCAAACATCCAACAACTTTTTGATCTGCGCGGCCGTGTGGCGCTCTGCACTGGCGGCAGCTCTGGAATTGGCCGACGCATGGCGCTGGCGCTATCGCAAGCAGGTGCTGAGGTTGTGCTTGTGGGTCGAAACAAGGCTGCATTGGTTGAGGCAATCGAACAGATAGAGGCTGAGGGTGGTGGTTCCGGTGTTCCCCTTGCCGCTGATCTGCTAGATCGTTCTACTCTCGGAGATGTCGTCGCCGAGGCTTCAAAGGCGTTCGGCGCGCCGGATATATTGATTAACGCGGCTGGTATCAACCTGCGAGAACCCTGGAATGAAATCAGCGAAGACAGCTGGCAGCAAACGCTGGATATCAATTTATCGACACCGTTCTTTTTAGCTCGACACTGCATTGAAGGGATGAAAACCAAAGGGCAGGGCAACATCATTAACGTCGCCTCGTTGCAGTCTTATCGCGCTTTCGCCAACAGCATGGCATACGGCGCGTCAAAGGGTGGGATTGCGCAATTAACGCGTGCCATGGCGGAAGCCTGGTCACCTTTAGGCATTGTCAGTAATGCCGTGGCACCAGGTTTTTTTCCGACCGAACTCACCCGTAAAGTCTATGAGAACCCCGAGTTACTCGCGCACAATGCTGGCATGACGGCAATCGGCCGCAACGGCGAGCTATCTGATCTAGACGGTGTCACCGTTTTTCTGGCTTCGGCGGCTGCGAGCTACATAACCGGGCAGATTATCTCGGTGGATGGGGGATTTACCGCGAAGTAGAAGTCAATCCGGAGGTTTGTCAGATTCTAATTAGAAGATGGCAACTAAATGGCCGATCGATAGTGACGAGCAAAACGCGATGGAGACGCGTTGAAGTGTCTGAGCGGCTAATGGGCAGGTCGAACTCTGCCTTCCTGTATGGTAAGCAATAACGTTACGCTGGTTGGTCACCCCAATGCGTTCACCTGGATGTTTCCTGCCGAACAAGCTGTCGCGTTGGCCCAGCATTGAAATACCTCAAGGGCGACACCGGAATGAAATAAAATGATCAAATGATTCCCATTTTATTGCAATAATGTCGAAAACTGATATGATTTTTCTGGTTTTGGCAAATACGGGGGACGCGATGCGAGAAAGAGGTTCTACGATAGAACGAGTATTGGCCATACTCGAAGAGGTGACTAATACAGATCACCCCATTTCTGCCAGTGAAATTAATCAGTCTTTACAGCTGCCGAGATCCACTGCCCATCGACTCTGCTCAGTCATGGAGGAGCATGCATTTTTACAACGACATGCGGATGGAAAACGATATATGCCAGGGCCAAAACTACGTAAGATTGCCACTGGCGTATTAGGGCATTCCAGACATCGGGCAGAACAACATGCGATATTGACATCACTATCGAATGAAATTGGAGAAACCTGCAATCTCTCCCACCCGGATGGCGCTGAGATGGTTTATGCGGAGCGTGTGGAAACCCAATGGCCACTGCGGCTGCAATTGCCTATCGGCAGTCGCGTTCCTGTTTACTGCACAGCATCGGGTAAGATGTATTTGAGTTCACTGCGAAAGCAACAACGAGAGCGCGTGTTACGGCATTTACCACTGGTACGCCGTACCGCTAATTCCCTTATCGATTGTAATGACCTGCTCAGAGAGCTAAAGCAAATTAGAAAACGTGGTTATTCCATGGATAATCAGGAATATATCGAAGGAATGACGGCGCTGGCAGTGCCTATTCTGGACGATAGTCGACGCTTCGTGGGAACAGTTTCCTTCCATGCTCCGATATCGAGATTAGAGGCGCATGATCTTGACCGTTATGTCCCTAAACTGCAGCGTGCGGCAAGAGAATTGGCCGCCTTGACGAGGGGCGACTGTGAAACCTCAACAAAAGGCTTCATCAATTGAAAACCACGTAGATGTACCTTATATACTATCCATAACTAATAGCCATTGATCTGATGCAAACAGACTTAAAAATCAGCGACGGAGCGATCGAGCGAATTAATCAGCTGCTGTCTACCAAGGACAACCCTGATCTCATGCTACGTGTTTACATCCAGGGCGGCGGGTGCTCAGGGTTTCAGTATGGTTTTCAATTTGATGAAGAACAACAGGAAGACGATATTTCTATCGAGCAATCCGGTATCAAAGTGGTGATCGACATGTTGAGTCTGCAATATCTGGGCGGAGCGGAAATTGACTTTAAGGATGATCTGATGGGGGCGCGTTTTTTGGTAAATAATCCGAACGCTGCTACCACCTGCGGATGCGGTTCTTCATTCTCGATTTAGGCGAGTATTCGGCCACTGTAAAACCATTAGTGGCGATGCCTTGATGTGGCAAACGCCATTTGATTGTCTGTAATTCCTGATCGGGTAGTCAAGGATCGGAGAAACTGAACGGCAGGATGCGTAATTCGTGCAAGATCTTTTCTTCTAAAATTTGAATGTTTGCGCTTGTGCTCTGGCACGTCGACCCCATTTTCACGCAAGTTTCATAGAAATCCCTTGTGGCAAACCACAGTGCGGCAAGAACCTGAGATGATATAGATGAGTACTGAAGAAAAAATTGTTGAAAAAGATCAACCGGCTGACCAAGATGTGTCCAATGAAGAAGAGTCGACGGAGGTGCAGGAGACCGTTGAACAGTCAATAGCTGACGAGCAACACGATGCTGCGGTGGAACCTTCATCTGACATCGATCAGATGTCGGTGGAGGAGTTGATTGATGCGCTTACCGAATCCAAAGCGGAGGTGCAGGAAATGAAAGACGGCTATCTGCGCGCGAAAGCAGAAATGGAAAATATCCGCAGGCGCTCGCAAAATGAAGTGATCTCAGCAAGAAAATACGCTGTGGAGGGATTTGCTTCTGAGCTACTTAATGTCAAAGATAGTTTGGATCAGGCATCCCAGGTAGATTTGGATGAGTCTGATCAGGGGGCCGTTGAAAAAATGAAGGAAGGTCTTAGCCTCACACTCAAACAGCTGGATGCTGCGATGACCAAATTCGCCGTTGTGGAAGTGGAAGCAGCACCGGGCGTTAAATTTGATCCGGAAGTGCATCAGGCAATCAGCATGATCCCTTCAGAAGAATTCGAATCCAGTCATATTGTCGATGTGATGCAAAAGGGCTTTCTCCTGAAAGATCGTTTATTGCGACCCGCGATGGTCGTGGTGGCGAGCTAACGCGATCCCAAATTAATGTTTATTTGAAGCGGAATTACCCTTGTAAAGCAAAGGTTAATCCGCATATCCAAAATCAGTTTAGTAATACCCAGTTTTAAGAGGATAAATTAGCATGGCTAAAATCATCGGTATCGACCTTGGTACAACCAACTCCTGCGTAGCGGTGATGGAGGGAGACACGCCCAAGGTCATAGAAAATAGTGAAGGCGATCGCACCACCCCATCAATCGTTGCATTTACCAAGGATGAGGAGGTGCTTGTTGGTCAATCGGCAAAGCGGCAATCAGTCACTAACCCTGAAAATACCGTCTTCGCCGTCAAAAGATTGATTGGAAGACAATTTGACGAAGACGTGGTGCAACGCGACCTAGATATCATGCCCTACAAAATCGTTAAAGCGAAGAATGGGGATGCTTGGGTTGAAGCAGGTGGTAAGCAAATGGCGGCCCCTGAAATTTCTGCGCGCATTCTTCAGAAAATGAAGAAAACAGCGGAAGACTATCTGGGAGAAGAAGTTACCGAAGCGGTAATTACGGTGCCAGCCTATTTCAACGACTCGCAACGACAGGCGACCAAGGACGCGGGAAAAATCGCAGGACTGGATGTCAAGAGAATTATCAATGAGCCCACTGCTGCAGCGCTTGCCTACGGCATGGACAAGGCGAAAGGTGATCGAAAGATCGTGGTCTATGACCTCGGTGGCGGCACATTTGACGTTTCGGTAATTGAAATCGCTGAAATAGAGGGCGAGCACCAGTTTGAGGTGTTATCAACAAATGGTGACACTTTCCTAGGTGGTGAAGACTTCGATCGTCGTTTGATTGACTATCTTGCAGACGAGTTTAAGAAAGATCAGGGAATGGATTTACGCGGTGACCCTCTGGCGATGCAACGTCTGAAAGAAGGTGCTGAGAAAGCGAAGATCGAACTGTCTTCCAGTAACCAGACGGAAGTGAATCTGCCATACATTACCGCCGACGCCAGTGGTCCAAAACACCTGAACATGAAAATGAGTAGGGCGAAGCTCGAGTCTTTGGTCGAGGATTTATTGCAACGCACATTAGAGCCCTGCAAGATTGCCTTGAGTGATGCAGGCGTTAGCGCGTCCGAAATAGATGACGTGATCCTTGTAGGTGGTCAGACTCGCATGCCCAAGGTTCAGGAAGTCGTCAAAGACTTTTTCGGTAAAGAGCCTAGAAAAGACGTTAATCCGGACGAGGCTGTTGCCGTTGGCGCGGCAATTCAAGGCGGCGTTCTGGGCGGCGATGTTACCGACGTATTGCTGCTGGATGTCACACCTCTGTCATTGGGTATCGAAACCTATGGTGAGGTAATGACCAAGCTGATCGAGAAAAATACCACGATTCCCACAAAGGCGAGCCAGGTGTTTTCAACAGCGGCTGACAATCAAAATGCGGTTACGGTACATGTACTACAGGGTGAGCGCGAAATGGCCAGTGGCAACAAATCACTAGGGCGTTTTGACTTGACGGAAATTCCACCCGCACCAAGAGGTGTGCCACAAATTGAAGTTTCACTTGATATTGATGCCAATGGCATTCTCAATGTATCAGCGAAAGACAAGGCGACGGGTAAGGAAAACAAGATTGTCATCAAATCCAGCTCTGGGCTATCTGATGACGAGATCGAAAAGATGGTTCGCGATGCAGAAGAGCATGCCGATGAAGATCGAAAAGCGCGAGAGCTCGTCGATGCTAGAAACCAGGGCGAAGCGATGATCCATGGCGTCAAGAAATCAATGGATGAGCTTGGTGATAAACTCGATGCAGGAGAGAAATCCTCGATTGAGGCTGCGGTAGCTGATCTCGAAGAAGCGTTAAAAGGCGATGATAAGGACGCGATTACCAGCAAGACCGAAGCGCTGACACAGGCTAGTCATAAGATGGCAGAACAAATGTACGCACAAAGCGCAGAAGGGGCAGGTGACGCCTCTGGTGATGCTGGAGCCAGTGCTGAAGATTCCGGCGGTGCAAACGACGATGTCGTTGATGCCGAGTTTGAAGAGGTGGATGACGGCGATAAGAAAGCCTGATTCACAGAGATACGTTGAATTAAAAGCGGGATCAGTTTGATCCCGCTTTTTGGTGAATAGCCCTATGTCGAAAAGAGATTGTTATGAAGTACTAGGCGTCAGCAAAGGAGCTGATGCGGCTGAGCTTAAAAAAGCCTATCGCCGGCTGGCGATGAAATATCACCCAGATCGTAATCAGGGGAACGAAGAGGCTGAGGTCAAATTCAAAGAAGCGAAGGAAGCCTATGACATTCTCTCTGATCCGCAGAAGAAAGCGGCGTATGACCAATTTGGCCACGCTGGTGTTGATCAGTCTGCCGGAATGGGCGGCGCCGGATTTGGCGGTGGCGGTGTAGGTGACATATTCGGCGATATCTTTGGAGATATTTTTGGTGGCGGCGGTGGCGGCGGTCGAAGACAAAGCCGTGGGGCCGACCTTCGATACAATCTTGAGTTGACACTGGAAGAAGCGGTTAACGGTGTCGAAAAAA
Source organism: Acidiferrobacterales bacterium (assembly GCA_019633985.1). Lineage (GTDB taxonomy): Bacteria > Pseudomonadota > Gammaproteobacteria > Arenicellales > Poriferihabitantaceae > VYFG01. The sequence continues at coordinate 6,315 of JAHQWE010000019.1, forward strand.
CAATCCGGGTCCCGAGAATGTCAAATTGCGCGACCTGTAAGGGATCAGGTTCTCGTCCCGGTTCGGAACCAACCAATTGCGGTACCTGTCATGGTCAAGGGCAGGTGCGCATGCAGCAGGGGTTTTTCTCTGTCCAGCAAACTTGCCCGCAGTGTCGTGGTCAGGGAAAGGTGGTGACGGATCCCTGCTCCTCTTGCAATGGTCAAGGTATGGTGCGCGATGAGAAAACTTTGTCGGTCAAGATTCCAGCCGGCGTCGATGAGGGTGACCAGGTTCGTCTTGGAGGAGAAGGGGAAAGTGGCGGGCCAGGCGCTCGTGAAGGCGATTTATATGTGCAGGTTCGAATCAAGCAGCACGATCTCTTTGAACGTGACGGCGACAATTTGTATTGCGAAGTACCGGTTAGTTTCACCACAATGGCGTTGGGAGGTACCGTGGAGGTACCCACTCTGTCTGGACGAGCGAATATAAAAATTCCGCCGGAAACCCAATCCGAGAAGGTATTTCGATTGCGTGGCAAGGGTGTTCGCAATGTGAGAAACGGCGCACAGGGAGACCTGTACAGTAAAATTGTTGTCGAAACCCCTGTAAATTTGAGTAAGAAGCAAAAGGAGCTTCTCATGGAACTGGAAGCAGAGCTGGAAAAAGGCGGGAATAAGCATTCGCCCCGTCACAGCTCATGGACTTCAAAAATCAAATCTTTCTTTGATGACCTGGTGACCTGAAAATTTTTCTTTGTCGAAAAGTTCTTCCGTTGTGGCGCCGTCATTTCCAGATCGGGCAGGTATAATCTCCGTTTTTTTGTGAGGTGACCTTTGGAGGTCGAGAAAACTAAATTACCCGGAGTCGTATTGTTGACGCCAAAGATTCACGGTGACGAACGTGGGTTTTTCATGGAGACCTTTAATCAGGCAACCTTCGGGAATCTAGGTCTCCCTGATTCGTTTGTGCAGGACAATCATTCGCGCTCGAGCTATGGTGTCCTTCGGGGTTTGCACTTTCAGTATCCTCAGTGGCAGGGAAAACTGGTGCGGGTTTTGAATGGAGAGATTTTTGATGTTGCCGTAGATGTGCGTGCTGATTCTCCCTCATTTGGTCAATGGGTTGGTGTTACCTTGAGTGCAGAAAACAAGCAACAGCTCTATATACCATCCGGATACGCTCACGGTTTTTGTGTCACCAGCGACATTGCGGATGTTGCGTATAAATGCACTTCGCTTTACAAACCAGAAGACGACGTGGGAATCCGTTGGGACGACCCGGATGTGAACGTCGAATGGCCAATTAGTGACCCAATTGTATCTACCAAAGATCAAGCTGCTGCAAGACTAAGGGATATTCGTATTACCTAGGATATCCGGGATCAATACATGACAAAGCAACTTGAGTTCAAAACAATCAATTTCTGCGTTGCCCGCGATACGCGATCTACGAGATGCGTTGCGCAACCTGGAAAATAGGGCTTGAGCAGATCTGCGAGATAGGAGACGGAGGTGTTGGAATATTCGGTAATAGCCTCAACCGGCCGTGCGCGGTCTTTATGTTTGTCTCCCAACGCAGTCGGGTACGCCTTTAAATTGCCCGATATTGACCAGAAGCTCCTTGGTAAATTTACTGACTAAACACACTATGTCCACCCCCTTGA
>JAHQWE010000150.1 GCA_019633985.1 Acidiferrobacterales bacterium
ATCTTGTCTCCAATGCGAGTGGGAAGAGACATCCAATCGGCGTCGTTCCACGCTTTAATCAGCAGGCTTCCCCATTCATCTTTAAGTACTTGTTCAACCCGACCTGAGACCATTTTGGGGAGGGGACCAAGCGAGTTGCCATCCAAGTAGATCATGTCTCGGGGTAGCGCAAAAAGCTCTTTTCTGTACAAAGCGTTGGTCATAACCGTGGTGGGTTGCAAAGGTTCGATTGTGACAGGCAATAGACTGCGATTACACCGTGTTTCCTGGTTGAAATTTGACAAGGGAACGCCGTCGATACCATCGCTGGTATTCAGGGCGATTGGCAATTAACATCCTGATTGTTTTCTTTTGGGTCCTCGTTCATATGCAAAAACAGCGTTCTTGGCGTTTCACTCACACCCTATCCCGTCGACCTGCCAATAGCGTGAAAGATGGTTTACGTGCTGCCGGGCAAGCCGACCCGGTTCCGGAGTTGTTTAAGGAAGAACATCATCACTATTTGAAAGCGCTTGAGCGGTCTGGGGTACTTACAACGGTTTTACCTTCTCTTGAAGCGTTTCCAGATTCTGTATTTGTGGAAGACCCGGTGTTGTGCCTGAGTTCCACTGCTGTCATTCTGCGTCCCGGCGCGAGCAGTCGTTTTGGTGAAGCAGAGGCGATCCGCCCTGAACTGGAAAAAATATTTGATCAGGTGGTGGGTCTCACAGGGCCCGGATTTGTGGATGGTGGGGATATTTTGCTTACAGACGATATTGCGTTTATCGGACTCTCGGAGCGCACAGACCGGGCAGGAGTAGAAGAACTCAGGCCAATTCTAGAGAGGCATGGATATCAGATCCGTGTGGTGACGACTCCTGCAGGAGTTCTCCACTTTAAATCAGATTGTGGCTTACTCGATAGCGAAACCGTATTCGCCACCAAAGCATTAGCGGATAGTGGATGTTTTAACGGATTCAAACTGATTGAGGCACCATCTGGAGAAGAGGCAGCAGCGAACCTTATTCGAGTCAATGATTTTGTCATCATGCGGACCGGTTTTGCCTTAACAAGGGACTTATTGGAGCAAAATGGATATGCCGTGATTACCGTTCCGGCGGATGAAGCCGCAAAGGTTGACGGTGGGCTTTCCTGCATGTCACTTCGGTTTTCTCTGAAATGATACTTGTCTGACTGATCTTCGAGGCACCAGCTTAGCTCGGGAAACGAAGGTCAGATAGTTGTGTTAGTGCATCTATATCGATGAGGACAAACAAAAAATTCTAATCTTGGCCGCTTGGCCTTATACTTTCTTTGATAAAAAATTGGAAAGCGACTACAAAAGTTGTTTTAAACATCAATGAATCTAGAATTATTCTCGCAATATCCTATTAAATCTCTGATATTAAGAGCCTTTTTATTTCCGGTGCTCGTATTTGGCGTCATTTGCAGCACTACCCTGGCGCATGCTGCGACATCAGGAGAGTCTGAAGACACTACTATGGTGTTCCAGCGAGTGCCGATGCAATACATCGCGGCATTGGGAGATCCGGATGCTACCTCCGGTAAAGGCGCGGAAACTTGGGGGCTCTGGCGCAGAGACCCAGGGCCCAGAGGTGTGTGGCTTGCCAACTTTCATCACCTGCAGGCTGCTGGAGGATTTGGCCCAGGCAACTGGCGTTTTGATGACCGAGACTGGTGGCTGGATGAAAATGGTTTGATTATGGAGCAACCAGATTTTCCGGTACCCGCTGGCAAATATATTGTGACCGGCGGGCGCGAGGCAGTCTCTATGTTAACCATCCATCCAGTGGACGAAAACGGGGAGCAAAATTGGGAGCTTAACCGAGATGCCACACTCTATGATGTGACGCATCTTGGGTGTCGCTCCGCCAGGTATACGCCTGTATCAGAGGGACAGACTTGTTCACCAGAAACCGCCAACCAGAGCGATTTTCCCGTAGAGCCTGGAGGGATTATGCCGGCAGTCGATAGTTGCGCCAAGCAAGACTACACCGTACTGCTGGTGATCGCGATCGGAATTGAAGTTTAAGAATTTTGTCTCGCAATAACGAGCGACAGCTCGGCGAGGGTAGGGAGAAACCGAGTCTTTAGCGTGGTCTGTCGCGTCCATGCGAGCACTGCACAACATTCAAATGAAACTTCAAACCTGGTTAGGGGTTCTTAGGCGTTTCGTATTCCGATTCCTTTTGGAATGGAACCCATTCGGTTTCGTAGCCCACAAATCCTTTTTCATTTGCTTTCATCTGACGTGTCGTCACATAGTCTGTTTTGCCTTCTGGCACTTCTGGTCTCTCTTTACTTGGTTCGCTCATGATATTGCCCTCAAATTGGGATAGTTAATAAATAGTGTCACACCTGTAACGACGCAACAAGCTCCTCGGCTTGTTCAATTCGCTCAAGCGCTTTGGTTTGAAAATCAGCGTAGTCGGTCCCCTCGAATACCTTGTGAATGCGTTTGAACTCCTGCTCTGATGCCTCGGCCATATCGAGAAAGTCTGACTCACTGGCGAGGGCCAGCGTGGCTGATGCTCGATTGGCAGATACCATGGTTGATATTAATGGTACTGCTTCATAGGTAAGGGCTTTTAGGGCCGCGTCATATAGGGGAATGGATGCTTCCAACGCGGCGATATCCTCTTCATGCTCACCCAAGGCCTGCATAGTTGCCGCGAGGTTGTTCTGTGAAATTGCCCAGGAAAACTGGTTAGTTTCGATACTTCGCTCTGCTAAGGTGTTTCGCAGCGCAACAACGGCCTGTTCCAGTGTTCGGGCGCCACGTCGATTGGTTCCAAGCTGGTATAGCACCGTACCGATACTGCACATGGCAGTCGCCCATTCATCAGCTACCGGCTCTTTGGGGATCAGGTTGACCGCTTGTTTAAATAGCCCGAGGGCTTGCTTAAGCAATCCAGCGTCGTCTTCCAACTCACCGATCGCTTGTAACACCAGGCCAGTGTTCATGGTGGATCTTGCCCACTCCACAGGCATTTCATCTTCCTTACGAATTTCCAGCGCCTGTTCATAAGAAAGCGCAGCTTGCTCAAGAAAATGGACACTGCCGCTGCGTTGTCCAATAAAACCCATCACATCGCCGATATTATGATGGATCATTGCAAGCTTGACCGGATCCTCTTCCCGATCGGTCATCATCTGCATTCCCTGTAACAACTCAATCGATTGTTGAAACACATGTGCACCCCCTAATCGAAGTTCTCGGCGGTCGGCAGCATCTTGCAATGTTTCCTGGGCATTTGCCCATTCGATCAAACTGGGTTTATTGGGGGTAAGCTGAAATACGGTATTTTCGAATCGGTCAATAGCCTGACCAAGTGCGCCACGAACCGGAGATTCGGGGTCGATGATTGACAGCAGATTGCCACCGTCGTTCTGGTGCCGCCATTGGAAAGAAACATTTAATCCTGGGGCGAGCAGTGTTTCCGCGTACAGGTTACCCACTTAACGGTTAGCCACTGACAGGTTTTACCTTTTGGTCAGAACCGACAATCTCGCTGATATCGGGATTCGCACCAATCGGTCCACCCAGCTCGATCTCTTCCTCGGTTGCGTCACGGACACTCACGATGTCCAATTTGAAAATTACCTCACGACCACAGAGTGGATTATTACCATCGATAGTCACACTGTTTTCGTCAACTCGAGTCACCAGAAACGATTTGGTATTCCCCTGATCATTCTCCATCAATATCGAGGTACCGACTTCTCGGTATTCCTCTGGAACATTTTCGATTCGATCTGTGATTACCAGAGACTCGTCCCTTGGACCAAATAGCTTGTTACAGTCGATCGGCACTTCGATGACATCTCCAGGCAATTTGCCCTCGAGTTCGCTAGTCACCTGGGGCGCAAGGATCTCGTTAACCCCATGCACATAGCCAATAGGAAACTCGACTTCTGTCAAAACGCTTTTAGTTTTGACATCTATCACCTTGTATTTCAATTCCACCAGTTTGCCGTCGCCTACTGGATCTTCCATCATGTCATTCATTTGCTGGCCTTTAGAATATGGACGCGCCAAAAATCTTCACTTCCTCGTCCTTATCGTATCCCAGAACCAGGCGACCCAGCCATTCCCCCTCTTTTTTAGAGCTTCGCATGCGATAGAGCACTGTGACGTGTTGACCGCGACGAATTAAACCAAGATAGTCGTAATTAGGGTCAAGGCTTCGGGTTAATTCGCTTTTGGCAAATTGCTTTCCTATCTCCACTTCATTCAGACCAAATAGCAGGTCGTATGAGAAGTTTTTGATAAATTTCCCATATTCCCCTTCATTGGAATACTTGATCAGGTCTTCCCACATCGGGTGAGCCAGGGCGAGGATATCGTCGTCAGACGAATCAATAATATTCATTGCAAAAGAGGGGGAGAGGGAGCCGTGGCGCGGATCGGCCACAGCTCCAGGGTGTTGCTGATTAAGCGGCGTCAGCCTGATCTTTTTCGACGTCCACAAGATGGTAGCAGGGCGCTTTTTCCATTGTGTATTCGCCAGTTTCAGGATCACGTCGTGAAACGGTGAGTACATGCCAGTTTTCGTCATCGACCTTCATATGATCTCCGCGATAGTAGTAACCGGGCCAGCGTGTTTCCTTTCTGAACAACGTGTGCTGTACAACTGCTTCCGAAGCCAGATGACGATGCTTGATTTCCCAGGCGCGAAGTAATTCATGAATATTCTCAGCCGCCACTTTTTCAAGATCTTCTTCCAGAAGCTTGAGCTTCTTTAGACCAATGTTCAGCAGCTTCTCGTTGGTCATGTAACTGACCGTGACACCGCCAGCATATTCGTCCATCAACTTTTGCAGCCGGTCTAGAGCCTGACGAGGGTTGATATAGTTCGGGTTGACCGATCCTGCGGTGATTTCGTTGCGGAATACACGGTAAGTTTCCATTGGCTTGTAGATTTCTTCTTTGCGCTTTTCAATTTGCGATTCTGAAACCTTGATGCCTTCTGCCTTACCGTCATCGATGTATTTGCAAGCCGCTTTTGCAGCCAGCCGACCCTCGGTGAATGAGCCAGAGGAGAACGCATGAGGTGTGCCACCCACGGCGTCACCAGCACCAAACAGGCCTTCTACCGTAGTCATACGGTTGTAGCCCCAGTAGTACTCTGGCGGAGACAGATCTTCTGGTCCGGAACACCAGGCACCACAGCCCGTGGCGTGGGAGCCCATTACATAAGGCTCTGATGTGGTGAGTTCCGGGTTTTCGTACTTTGGATCAACGTCAGTGGATGCCCAAAGTACCGCCTGGCCCACCGTCATACCGAGGAAGTTGTGCCAGCCAATCTCCTCAAGATGTGGATCCTGAAATGCTTCCATCGTCACCATGTGAATCGGACCACGGCCAGCATTTACTTCCTGGATAAACGCATGATTACGCAAACAGGTTGGGATCGGACGATGCGACAGGTGCGAGGCTTCTGGATCTAGGTACTCTTTACCTACGATCTCTTGTAACGACGGCCACCACTTTGACTCGTACTCTTCGCCCAAGCCGTTTTGGGTATAGGTTTTGAGATGCAGGAAGTAGGCACCAACCGGACCGTAACCGTCTTTAAAACGGGCGAGCACGATGCGATTTTCCATTTGGGTCATCTTCGCGCCAGCGCCAATTAACAGACCGTATGCCGAACCAGAGGACCAAGGTGCATACCAGACTCGACCCGCGCCTTCTCCGACAGACCGAGGCTTGAAGATGTTAGATGCGCCGCCGGCAGCGACTACAACCGTCTTGGATTTGAATACGTGGTAGTTACCGGTTCGCACGTTGAAGCCGACAGCGCCCGCGACGCGATTGGCTTTATTGTCGTCCATCAAAAGATGGGTCACACAAATGCGATTGAAAACCTGGTCAGCAGATTTTTTTGCTGCGTCAGCCACAATGGGCTTGTAGGATTCCCCGTGGATCATGATCTGCCAACGCCCCTCACGCAGGTACGAACCCGTCTTCGGATTTTTCATCAAAGGCAGACCCCAGTCTTCAAACTGGTGAACGGTGGAGTCCACGTGTCGAGCCATATCGAACAGCAAGTCTTCTCGAACCATGCCCATCAGATCAATGCGCGCGTAACGAACATGGTCTTCCGGGTTATTTTCGCTAAAGCGAGTTCCCATGTAGCAGTTGATTGCATACAAGCCTTGTGCCACTGCACCGGAGCGGTCGATATTTGCTTTTTCTGCGATAACGATTTTCTTGTCCTGACCCCAGTAACGCGCTTCGAACGCTGCCCCGGTACCACCCAGACCCGCGCCGCAAACGAGGACATCGATATTGTCTTCAATAACAGTTTTGTACTTCATTAGTAGTCCACCCCTTCTTTCATCTTCAGACCATTGGATTCGAGCGTATGAATATCACCTTCATCAAATCGAATGTATTTAGGCTCATTGTAAAGTAGCTGACTATCGCGCTGCTCCTGAGTAGGTGGCTCTACGTCACGCAGCTGGGGAGTACCGCTGCCCCAGGGCTTGGTGGTGATAGGGGCGAGTAAATCCATATCTTTCTTGCCATTTCGGAACTTAATTCTCCAGGCAATGACTCCTTTCTCCTCATCGCGCTTCACGCGGACTGAGTGACCGAGAGGGGCGAAATCGGCGTAGCCGCGAACATCAATCGCCTGATGTGGGCAAGCCTTAACGCAGGAGTAGCACTCCCAGCACATGTTTGGCTCAATGTTGTATGCGCGACGAGTAGTTGTGTCGATATGCATGATATCTGATGGGCAGATATCGACGCAGTGACCACACCCGTCACAGCGAGTCATGTATACAAATGTTGGCATTTTAGTTTCTCCAGACTTATGTAAGTCGATTAATAGTGACGAGGTGGTTCGGCTTTAATCCCGAGCCCCATGTTAGGTGGGTTGGTTCCCATATATTCTGGAATATCGGGGAATCGTGCGTGAACCGCAGGATCTGACAGGTCGTAGTCGTCAGGAAGATTTTCACGTGAACCGTCTGCAATCGCCACTTTCTTCTGGAACGCAGCCGCCGGCTTGAAGAACATATGTGCGAACTTGGACCAGTACACGGAGCCAAACAACACGGTTGAGCTGATGATAAACAGAGCAAATAGCAGCATGGAGAAACCACCGGCGCCAACCGCCTGAAAGAACGACCACAGCAGGCCAAAGGTTGCCGTTGAGAGTAAACCCAGAATAAACAAGTCGCCCCGGCCGTTAAACTGATTCCACTTCACGCCCTCGGCTGCCACGTCAACACGAATCGAGAACCAGAACCAATAGCCACCTGCACACAGCATCAGTGCGCCTAGGTGCCATAGTAGAGGAATCAGTCCCGGGGCTTCGGTGCCAGAACCGGTATAGCTGAAAATAAGGATAGCGGTGGTGACAACAAAAAGAATAAAACCGTACATCGTGAGAAGATGTGACTGCCGCCGTTTTACATTGCAGAATTCTGAAGAAGTTAACACTTCATTTGCAACGGTTTTCATGGCCAGACCAAACTTGGCACCGCTGTCTACCTCGCGTGTTGCACCTTCCTGCGCTTTCTTGGAGTTAGCGAAGAAATATTTGGCGCTTTGTTTGTGCAGCATGTCGAGCACGGTACCGCCGATGACTAATATAATCATCAGAATTACGTAGCCCTGCATGACGCCTGGCGAAATGAATGCCGTCAGTTCGGCAAAAGGATTGGTGGTAAGCATTAAGCAAAAGTCTCCCGAGTGGTTATCTGCTGAGCGGTCAGCCAGTTAAATGCTTGATTTGGCGGAGAAAATGCGGGATGAATCCGACGCACCGAGCTACCAGATCACAGCAGAAAGATGATAAATGCCACTGTCAAACAAGACAAGACAGTGTGGCTTATGTGACCACAAGTTTTTTGTATATCTGATTTGGTGTTGCGAGGAGTGAGTGGCAGGGGAGTTTTACAAGTGTCCCCTCTAGGGTGGTTGGCATGAGTATTTTTTTCAACCCATGACCTGGCGCTAAAATACGCGCTCCGTTCTTGAACTTAACGCGGCATCAACTCCCGCAATGACGCTTTCTGTCGCCCTTTTTCATCGAAATTCTTTGGATGAAGCCATTGCTCAAAAGCGCCTCGAATGCGGGGCCAATCTCGGTCGATCACCGCAAACCAGGCTGTATCGCGGTTTCGTCCTTTGTACATGATCGCCTGGCGGAAGGTGCCTTCATAGGAAAATCCAAATCGTTTTGCCGCTTTGCGAGAGGGGGCGTTTAGCGAATCACACTTCCACTCAAATCGCCGGTATCCCAAGTCAAACACGTTTTTCATCATCATATAGATAGTTTCTGTGGCCAATGGGGTTCTCTGGAGTAACGGCGAAAAATGGATGTTACCCACCTCTATGACACCAAAGCTGGGGTCAATTCGCATATAGGACGCCATGCCCACCGCTTTGCCCGTCGCCAGATCAATCACCGTGTAAAACAAGGGATCTTCCCAGCCAACAAGACTAGACAGCCAGTCTACGAAATTGCCGAAATCTGTAAACGGGCCAGCGAACAGGTAGGTCCAGTTTGCTCCGGCGTCAAGGGTGAATGCCTTGTAGAGTTCTGAAGCATGCTTGTCTGTGCTCAATGGTTCTAGTCGACAGTAAGCTCCGCCCAGCGTGGTTTCAGGAGGAATTCCTGGCACGACCCAATTCTCAACAGGTTCTCCAATAGGTTGGTTAAATTCGTTGGTACGGAGGATAGGCATGGGCGCTGATGAATGTATTTGTAGCAATATTTTAATAATACATACAATCGTGATGTAGGAACATGAACCCCTGAATGTTTAAGCCGTGTCAGAAGCCAAAACAGAGCGTATCGAAAATTATTAACGCAATGACCGAACCCATATTCGCCGAAAAATACAAAAGCACGTCGTATTGGTGGGACGAAAATCCGCCAATGGTCGGCTTTTCTGGCTCACTCCCCCATAGCGCGGACGTGGTCGTGATTGGCGCGGGTTATACCGGGTTAGCGGCGGCTCTGGAGACTGCGAGAGCTGGTTTACATACGGTTGTGGTCGACGCGGAGCAAGCCGGTTGGGGCTGTAGCTCAAGAAACGGAGGACAAGTGAGTGGCGTTTTAAAGCCTGGTTTCGCCAGCCTGTCCAAACGGTATGGAAGGGAGCAAGCAGCTGAAATATTGAGAGAAGGACATAACGCGCGCACATGGATAGAGCAGTTTGTAATCAATGAGAAGCTCGATTGCGATTTTAAAGTTGTCGGAAAGTTTCGTGGGGCACATACCTCTTCGCAGTTTAGAAAACTCGCGAAAAGTATCGATCGCGCCCCGAAGGAACTGGTCTCGGACGCAGTGTTGGTTCCACGATCGGAGCAACATGCAGAAATTGGTTCTGACTTCTATCACGGAGGAATCGTTCACCCAAAACACGCTTCGGTTAACCCGGGAAAACTCCATAACGGCTTTCTTCAAAGAGTGATAGCGGCTGGCGCAATTATTTGTGACGATACCCGTGTACTGGAAACCGTGAAAAGAAAGGAAGGTATTCGAGTTGTAACCAATCGAGGAAATATTCGAGCAAGGAAAGTGATTGTTGCGACGAATGGCTACACGAATAAAGCACTCCCCTGGTTGCAACGTCGGGTGATCCCCATTGGCAGCTACATCATCGCTACGGAGGAGCTGGATCTAGGGTTGATGAATCAATTAATACCTAAAGATCGAATGCATGGCGATACTCGCAGACTGGTTTACTACTATCGTGCTTCACCTGATCGCAAGCGAATTTTATTTGGCGGCAGAGTTTCGCTATCTGAATCTAATCCGACAAAAACCGGGCCAAAACTTCATCAAGAAATGGTGCGAATTTTCCCACCGTTATCGAACTCAAAAATAAGCTACACATGGATGGGTATTGTTGGATATACCTTTGATTCTCTTCCTCATATTGGCCAGCATAATGGTCTGCACTACGCGATGGGTTATTGCGGCTCTGGAATCGCGATGTCGGGTTATCTGGGAACCAGGGTGGCGCAGCAGGTTTTAGAACGGGAGGAGGGCAGAACCGCCTTCGACCAGCTGCAGTTTCAAACTAGGCCTTTATATAACGGTCACCCCTGGTTTCTCTCCGCATCTGTAATGGCCTACCGCCTTTATGATCGATTGGGAGTATGAGTACTGGATATAATTTCAAACAATCGCTTAAACTGGAGGGGCTGGATTCAGGTTACCTAAAGAATAGAAGTTTGGGTTCTGGGATAAATCGACTTGAAGAAATTCAACCCACCGTTGAGCCGGCATTGTAAAAAGAAAAATTTCATCAAAAAACTGAGGAACCTCTGCAATCGTTGTGAAGCACTGTTTGAGCGAAACTTAACGAATGGATACGCAAACCGAAATCGATAATTCGCGATCTTCGAAGAGTGGTCTATCGATGAGTGGGCTTTGTCTCAAGCTGGCTTTCCTGGCTGATGCAATGGTTCCCTAACATACATATAAATAGGAGAAGATCTATGAAACAGTTTGCGAAATCGACGCTTAAAGTGCCAAGCGTGCTACTCGTTGCAGGTATGACATTCACTGCAGGAGCCGCTCTTGCCGAGCCTATTACAGTGGTGTCATGGGGTGGTAGCTATGGTGCTGCGCAAGACGCAGCATTGTTTAACGATGCGTCAAAAAACAGCGGGATCGAGATTACACGAGAATCAGGTGCGAGCATGTCCAAGACCTGCTTACAAGTTGAGTCGGGTGCCGTGACCTGGGATTTAGTGGTAACTGGGTCTGGTGGCGCTGCCTCGGCGGCTGCGAAGGGGTGCCTTGAGAAGATCGACTATAGTGTGGTGGATGTTTCAGATTTCTACGACAATCTCTACACGGACTATTGTGTGGGGTCAGATGTATTCGCCACTGTGATGTCGTGGAACACTGACAAGTATGGTGAACCTGGTAGCCCCGGAGCACCGCAATCCTGGGCAGATTTCTGGGATGTGGAAAAATTCCCCGGCACTCGTGCTTACCGGGCTAACAACGTCGATGGTGCGCTGGAGCCTGCGCTGATGGCAGATGGTGTGCCAGCCGATCAAGTTTATGAGGTGCTTTCTACCGAGGAAGGTATGAAACGTGCGATTAATAAAATTCGCGAGTTAAAGCCGCATATTGCTGTTTTTTGGGACTCAGGTGCGATGCAGGCACAGTTGATGAAGGATGGCGAAGTAGATATGTCTACCGGCTGGAACGGTCGTTTCGACAACGCAAAGAAAGATGGTGCGAAAGTGGGTTATACCTTTGATCAGGCTCTGCTGGACTATGATTGTTTTGCAATGCCTAAAGGTGCGCCAAACAAAGATGTCGCGATGAAGTTTCTTGCGGAAGTGTCGAAACCCGAGTATCAGGCAAATCTACCGTTTCATATTACGTATGGCCCGACCAATAAAAAGGCCTATGAATTGACTACGGCGCCGAAGGAATTGATCGAGTCGTTGCCTTCTCATCCGAACAATGTACCCAAGATGCTGCCTGTAAGTCTGGACTGGTACGCGAAAAACCGAACCAAGGCGCTTGAGCTTTATATGGAATTGCTTAGCGAGTAAGCACGGGTTGCTGGCCGGGCAAAACCTTTGCCCGGCCAAGTCAAAAATCTAACTCGCCTTTTCAATAAGGAAAATCTGTTTTGGCAACTACAACAGACAAAAACTCGCCGCCGCCGACGTCGGCATTGCCTATCCGCATCCAAAGTTTGACGAAAAAGTATGGCTCGATGTACGCCCTTGACGATGTCGATCTAGAGGTCTTTAGCGGAGAGTTTCTCACCCTTCTTGGGCCATCTGGATCTGGTAAAACGACGCTGTTGATGGCCATAGCCGGTTTCAATCGACCTGATTCGGGAAGCATCCGGTTTGGTGATACTGAGATGATCTTGACTCCTCCTCACAAGCGGGACGTCGGAATGGTGTTCCAGAGCTATGCTTTGTTTCCCCATATGACGGTGGCTGAAAATATCGGTTTTCCGTTGAAACTAAGGAAAGTAAACTCGGCTGAAACAGCCGAGAGGGTAACCGAAGCACTTGCCACTGTGCAGCTTACGGGGCTGGGAGACCGCAAAATTGATCAACTTTCTGGTGGTCAAAGACAAAGAGTTGCATTGGCTCGTGCCTTTGTATTTCGCCCACGTATTTTGTTGATGGACGAACCTCTTTCAGCGTTGGATAAAAAATTGCGTGAACAAATGCAGATTGAGTTGAAGCAGCTGCATCGGCAATTGGGCGTAACCACGGTTTACGTTACCCATGACCAAAGAGAGGCGCTCACCATGTCGGATCGAATCGCCATTATTAATCACGGAAAGCTTGCGCAGGTTGATACGCCTCAAGCAATTTACAATCGTCCGTCCAATTCCTTTGTTGCCGACTTTATCGGTGAATCAACGATTCTTCCGCTCACTCTTGATACTCAAGAGCGATTGCTATTCGAAGAACAGCTTGTACTTGACCATTTGCCCGAGGCATTTTCAAAAGATAACTCGCGCGATTGGTCTCTGGTTGTCAGACCTGAACGAATCTCTCTGAATGCTGACTCCCAGAGAAGTGAAAACGATTGTTTAGTATTTCGAGGAGAGGTGAAGGAATTTGTTTACCAAGGTGAAACAGCCTTAGCATTGGTTAAGGTCGGAAAAGACTACGATATTTCGGTGAGACTTGGTACTAATGCAGCGTCGAGTCAAACCATGATGAAACCCGGGGATGAAGTAAATCTAAGCCTTTCGAGGGATGATGTCATCGTGATTCCTCAGGAAAAAACCCCTTAGCTCGCTTCTGTTCTAAGAAAATGCATCAGGAACCGAGGGATAATCAATTAAATGTTGAGCCATTAAGAGCTCAGGAAGTGCGAGAGCAGTGGAAGCTACTCAGTCTCGCCTCACCGGCATTGCTGGTAATTGTTGCCATTATTCTCATTCCGGTTACCTGGCTGTTTTACCTTTCGTTTGTCGGTGGGGACGGCCAGTTTTCCCTGGAGCACTATCGCAAGATGATCGAATACAAATCGTATTCGCGAACATTTATTACAACGTTTAAGGTCAGTATTCTGACAACGCTGATTTGTATTTTGATTGGATACCCTTTGGCGTATTTTCTGGCGTTGTTGCCACAACGCCTTGCCGGGTTATTTATGCTTGCCGTGTTGCTACCGTTTTGGACGTCATTGCTTGTCCGAACTTATGCTTGGTTAGTGTTGCTCCAGCGCAAAGGAATATTGAACGATTTCGCGATGCAAATCGGCTTGTGGGATTCCCCGGTAAAGCTGGTACACAACATGACGGGCACTCTAATTGGGATGGCGCATATTATGCTGCCGTTTCTGGTGTTGCCGCTTTATAGCGCGATGAAAAAAATCGAACGCGACATGATGCATGCTGCGTCCAATTTGGGAGCTTCTCCAACTTATGCTTTTTGGAAGGTGTATTTTCCGCTGTCATTGTCCGGTTTAGTGGCGGGATCTTTGATTGTGTTTGTACTGTGTCTTGGGTTTTATGTTACCCCCGCGGTGTTAGGCGGCGGGCGAGTGGTGATGGTGTCGACTCAAATTACTGCGATATTGGAAAACCAGTTTAACTGGGGTGCTGCTAGTGCTTTAGGGGTGGTCCTATTGCTGGCGACTCTATTGATACTTTACCTTGCTTCGAGATTATTCAAACTCGATGCGGTGCTTTTTGGGAAAGACTAGATGAGTTGGTTAAACCGACCAGCGTCGGATACACAGGTTACTCATGGTGGAAGGCTATGGCTCTATCTCGTGGCGGCAATCGTTATGATACTCCTTGTGGTGCCAACCTTAATTGTCATCCCCATGTCATTCTCCGATTCTCAATATTTGGAATTCCCGCCCTCCAACTGGTCGTTACGTTGGTACCATGAATATCTGGAATCTTCAAAATGGATGCGTGCGACGTTAACCTCAATTAAGGTTGGAATCCTCACAATGTGCATTGCGACGCCGCTAGGAACCATGGCTGCCTATGCTCTTTTTGTTTCTGGTCATCGCGCAGCGAGGCCTGTATTTTTATTGCTGATCACGCCGATGATCGTGCCAGTGATTCTTATCGCCATCGGTACTTTTTATGCCTATGGTAGGGTGGGTTTAAATAACACCATTCCGGGTTTGGTATTGGCGCATACTGCACTGGCCACACCTTTAGTGATGATCGTGATCACATCAGCACTTCGAACTTATGATTTGAATCAGGAGCGTGTTGCGAGAAGTCTCGGTGCAAATCCGGTTTATGCTTTTTTTGTAATTACACTGCCACAGATAAAGTTCTCTGTGATGACAGCTGCATTACTGTCTTTTCTTACCTCTTTTGACGAAGTGATTATCGCTATTTTTATTTCAGGTGGGGTGAATGCCACTATTACGAAACATATGTTCAGCGCACTTCGTGACTTTATAGACCCCACGATTGCCGCAATATCTACCATCCTGGTGTTGATTTCCACCTTATTGCTGCTTGTCACACAATATATCGGATCTCGGGAAAAATAGCGCTCGGAACTCATCCCCCAAGTTTGATAATCAGACGGCGCGATACAAAGCGTCAGCAGGCGAGTAGCGTCATTCCAACACCCATGAATTACAGAGTGTTTCTAACTTGCACTGGAAATATGGTAATTTTGTTCTACCAATAAAGTAACGCCGAAAGTGAGGATATGATGATGGATTACTATGATTTGGGAGACTATTCAAGAAAGATTACTACGAGTTCTGAAGACGCGCAAAGGTGGTTCGATAGAGGATTGATTTGGACCTATGCCTACAACCATGAAGAAGCGATTAGCTGTTTTGAGAAAGCACTAGAGTTGGATGCAAGTTGTGCTATCGCTCATTGGGGAATAGCTTATGCGGTGGGCCCAAACTATAACAAGCCCTGGGAGGCATTTGAGGAAGAAGAGAAACCAGAGTGTCTACAACGAGCACTCTCCGCAATCGAGAGCGCCAATAAATTAATAGACCATACCTCTACTTTTGAGCAGGGATTGATAGAAGCTATCACTGCCCGTTATTCCCAAGGTGATATAGATGCAGAATCTGCTCGCTGGAACGACGCTTACGCCGATGCAATGCGCCAATTGTACTCTCGTAATAAAAATGACCTGGATGTTTCCTGTTTGTTTGCAGAGGCGATCATGAATCGTACACCCTGGCAGCTATGGGATCTTCCTTCAGGAAAGCCGGCAGAGGGAGCGGATACCATTGAAGCAATTGAAGTTTTAGACCATGCATTCGATACCCAACCAGAGGCCTGGAGGCACCCTGGTTTGTTGCATATGTATATTCATTTGATGGAGATGTCTCCCCATCCGGAACGGGCACTTCGCCAAGGAGATGCATTAAGTACCCTGGTGCCTGCAGCAGGTCACCTGCTTCATATGCCTACGCATATCGACGTACTTTGTGGCGACTATCAAAATGTAGTGACGAGAAATCATGCTGCTATTAAGGCCGACGCGCTCGAAGTGTCTCAATCCGGTGGGGAGAATTTCTACGCAGTGTACCGAGCACACAATTATCATTTTAAAATTTATGGCGCGATGTTTCTTGGGCAACCATCGGTTGCATTGCAAACTGCCGATGAGCTTACCAATGTGATTTCCGAACAATTTCTTCGAGAAATGGCGGACTGGTTTGAAGGATTTATTCCCATGAAGCAGCACGTACTAATTCGATTTGGTCGATGGTCAGATATTCTGAAACAAGAACTGCCAGCGGACTCAAAGCTTTATGCTGTGACCACAGCAATGATGCGATATGCCAGAACAGTCGCGCTGGCCAACACCCGAAAGTTGGATGAAGCGGAGAATGAGAAAGGGCTTTTTTACAACGCCTTGGAACAGGTTCCGGAAAGCAGAATGTTGTTTAACAATACATGTCGAGATATTTTGAAAGTCGGGGAACAAATGTTGCTTGGAGAACTTGAGTATCACAAAGGGAATCATGCCCTCGCGTTTGATCATCTTCGACGAGCAGTTGAACTGGATGATAACCTTCCGTACGACGAGCCCTGGGGTTGGATGCAGCCCGCTCGACATGCACTTGGGGCACTGCTTCTAGAACAAGGAGATAATCACGAGGCCGAGAAGGTCTACCGCGCCGACCTTGGCTTGGATGCAACATTAAGTAGAGCCTGCCAACATCCAGCGAATGTTTGGAGTTTGCACGGACTGCACGAGTGCCTGGTTAAGAGAGGAGAAAGAATTGAAGCCATGCAGGTAAAGTTACAACTAGACAAGGCTGCTGCGAGAGCGGAGATTCCGGTTAGAGCTTCTTGTTACTGTCGGCAGACAACGACATAAGGCTCAGGGCGTATGAACCTGGTTAGAAAGGAACTCGGCGGAATGTGTGGTCGTTTTTCGAAGCCGGATTGAGTTCATACAATTCAGAGTAAGGAACGGAAATAACGAAAAGCCAGCAATAAAATGTTCGCTTTAAGATTGTTTTCCAGATTGCACGGCGCTCTCTATTAATACGAGAGCGTCTTCAAAATTCCAGGGCTTCTCAATGGTGGCATATAGCTTCCCAGAGCGAATCGCTTCATCAAAGTCGTAGTTGGAAAGGTCTCCTGACGAAGCAATAACCGGTATTCCTAGCTCCAATTGGGAAATTTTCTCGATTAAAGTCATACCGCTCATATCTTCCATTTTCATATCGGTGATGACAACGTGAATGTCATTTCCTTTGTCCTTGAGTGTATCCAGGGCCATTTCGCCACCATCTGCCTCTAAGATTTGATAGTGGCGACTGAGTAACCGGACGGTGATTTTGCGTGTAAGTGGCTCATCATCGACAAATAGCACTGAAAACTTATTCATTTATTAGAAACTCAAAGAATTGGGTGGTATAGTGAGGGGAATCACTAATTCTAAAATTGAAGGGTGTTTCCCTCAAAGCACAACTTCAATACCTCTAAATACTACAAATGATAATTTCTAACAATGCTAAATTCGAAGCAGATAGAAGGCTTTCATGAGAAGGGCTATGTTTTAATTCACGACGCTGTTGGACAACAAGAAATTAAGGATATCAATGCGCAACTCGATCGATGGGTTGTGCAAAGCAGGCAGCACCAATCCAACTATGGGTCTCTGATTGATGGTCAACCCCGATTCGATCTAGAACCGGGTCATAGCAAGATCGCACCTAAATTAAGACGGGTTACCAATCCTCAAGAAGTATCCCCTGAAATCAGGCATACATTGCTGGGTGATAGCGTAGCAAAATATCTGGTGCCCATCCTCGGACCAGATATTAAGTTTGATCATAGCAAGATCAATGCTAAACATCCTGGGATGAAATCCGATATCAAGTATCATCAGGATCACATTTTTGAACCACAAACCAATGATTCTGTCATTGTGGCGTTATTGATGTTGACGGATTCGACAGAAGAAAACGGATGCCTGAAGGTGGTGCCCGGTTCTCACAAATACCGATATCCGCATACCCGTGGAGGAAAGTTTACTGGGACGATTGACGGTTCCTACAACGAGTACTTTGACAACGCTGCAGAGCTAGTTGAAGGTGGCGCCGGGAGTTTATGTTTGATGCATACCTGGGCAGTACATGGCTCTGAACCGAATAGATCGAACACCCCGAGAAGGCTTCTGATCACGGAGTACAAAGCCGCAGATGCGTTTCCACTCACACCGCACAAGCTGCCTTCTCGTTACATGGATGCGGTAGTGCTGGGAAAGGAGGCTGATGCACCTCGGCATCGTAAGGTACTTGATTTCGAGTTACCCGATTTCTACAAAGGCGATTCGTTATTCGACCTTCAGGAAACTGCTGCTGCAGAATCAGGAATGGGTATTGCTGTTGGCGCAGTTTAGTTGCTCGATTTTTTGAGACTTTCTGGGACTTTCTGAGACTTTCTTAGAGTGTCCCTGAGCGAGAGCCACGCGATTTACCCTATCAAGATTGCTGGTTCAGCTATTCGATACCTTGGCGTAAACGATCCCACTGGTGATTAACAATATAATTGCCACGGCGGACGTCAAATTAAGAACATCGCCAAACAGATAATATCCAACGATCGCGGCAAATAATATCTCGGAGAAAGCGTAAGGCGATACGGTCGAAGCCGGGGCGAAACGCATTGACAGATACATCAGATAGTGTCCTATTGAAGCGCATAGTCCCATAAATGCCGCCAAGTATAGATCTGACCCTTCAAAACGGGTGAATTCAAAACCGGGGAAGAAGGGAATCAGGATAATCCCTACAATTCCGGTGTATAAAGACGCCATATTTGGCGATGCTTTTTGCGATGAAGCCTTGGTTAGCGACATATAAATCCCCATAAAAACCCCTGCCAGCAGTGCAAACACGCCGGGTTCCGGTGATATACTGGAACCAGGTTGGAGAATGAGTAAGACGCCAATGAAGGCGGTCACAACAACGAAGGCCTGAAATTTTGTGAACGGCTCTTTCATGACTAATACTGAAAGAACGACAGTCACTAAAGGAAATATATAAAGTAGTGCAAGTGCTTCTGCCAACGGCATTCGTGCAATGCTATGGAAGAAAAACAAAGTAGACACTACTAATGTCACGCCACGCAATAGTTGAAATGGGTGGTTATCGACAAATTCTGTTTCCTTGAACTGGAAATAGTGAAAGCAGGCTATAAGAGTGAGACTGATAGTATGAAAAAAATAGCGATACCAGACAATCAACGCAACCTGATGCGATTCACTAAGGGTTTTCGCTGAAGCATCGCAGAACACCATAAACAAAGCGTAGCCAACCATTAAAAGTATGCCGGCTGCACCATTGTATTGGACGTTCTGAGAAAATTTATTTTTCATACCCCTTCTATTTGATCAACATGTTGATTAATCTGCCTGATTAGAGCAAATCGAACATATTTAGATTTTAGTTATAAGACGGAACGCCGAAATAACAGGATATAACAAAAGATGACATCACAAAACATTACGAACGCGCCGAAGTTAGTTAAACACACGTCAAGAGATGCCGCAATGGATCGACCAGATTTTTTTGCTACAGGTATTATTAACGTCAAAGCTAGCAGTGAAATTGTTAGCGCAAATAATATCGCAACAGAGTTGCTTGGATTTCCCGAAGAGTTTGAATTTCGGGGGAAGAACTTTCTGGAGGTCTGTTCCTCTCTAGGAACTGAATCCTGGTCAGAGCTATTGGCAGAGCTGGAGCAAAACAAGGCATGCGAGTTTGGTGCCGTGTTTTTAAATTATGTCGGAGACTATGTGGAGTTAAATTGCCTGGCTGTGTTCGAGCTGGGCGCTTCCGTCATGGATATTTATCTGTCTGACACAGATGAACAAGGCGGCAAATACGATGCTGTGTTCAGAAAACTGGAAATTTGTGAGAGTTTTCTCGAGACCGATCTAATGGACATCAATATCAAGAATACGGATATGGAGTACGAGGTCACGAGCGGATTGTTTGAGAAAACTTTTAGTCTAGAAAGTGGCGGCGCAGTGGGTAAAACCCCGTTTGATATTTATCCGCCGGCGTTCGCTGATCATGTTACCAGCCACGACCAAATGGTTTTAGATCGTAAGCAGGTCGTCACTCAGATCGACGTTGTTCCTTATTCAGGTAAACATTTATTAGTACAGAAGTTTCCACTCTTTCGAAACAATTCTGTCAGTGGAATTGGCGTTTTTGCTGTTGACGTGACTTCGCTGAAAGATACCGAAAGACGATTGCTGGATTCGAAGAATAAATACTCGGACTATGTGGATCTATGCGAGGATATTTTGTGGGAGGCAGATGGCGACTGGCTCCTTAGGGAATCAAATGTCGCAGATGTCCCCAACATATCTGGTATTGAACTCAAAAACGGCGAAAACTTTTTGTCCGCAATAAAAGCCAATCTTTCTAATAGTTCGGAATTTGAAATCTTTGTAAACTCGCTCGGAAAAAACGAGATTCTCAAACAGGTTTTTGAACTGAAAAATGGCTTTCGCATTCGTTTGGGAATCAAGGCATGCACCATGGCAACAGGGATAAACGGTATGGCCGATTCTCATGAGGACGTATTTTATCGCGGAATTATCACTATCCTTCGGGGGAGCTAGAATTGTTCAGTGGGTCTACGAACTTGACCCATTGGAATGCTTGGGGCAACACCGGATCAGCGGTAGGCCTGTTTTCTCCGCGGAGACTATTTTCTAAATCTTAACTGTAGAAGTGTAAATGTCGGAACTTGATCTTACAGATTTTGTAAACTGGTTCAGATATCGCCGTGCAGTGTATGGCCGAGTTTTGCCCCAAGCTGCCAGTCAATAGCTCTGGTTCACGTAGAAAGTGAAAGCTTCACAATCATCTCTTTATCAAAATATTACGGGTAGATATTTTCGGGCTCGACGTTTAAAACCTCTTGATCTTAAGGCCATACTTCCCCCGCTAAAAGTTTGATGAAGGACGTTGCTAGCGCTAAGCGAAGCGGTTGTTTATTCTGTTGTTGCTTTAGATTCTTTATAAGAGATATGGCAACTTCACAGATTTAGAATCTCGGCGGCCAACAAATTCCAGGAATATTCATCAGATGAATTTAACTGCTGAGCTTTAACCTTCCTATTCGATACAAACACTTTAACCGATTCTTGAAGGTCTTTCGATTCTCTAATCAACCTGCTATGAATAAACTTCTCTGTTAGGTCTAAACTCGGCGAGACTACGTGCAGTAGAAATTCCACCGCTGCTTTTTTTGCATCCTCATTCTGTTCGCGTTCTAGCAATGAAATAAATCTATTTAAAGAAGTCTCATCTAGATCGAATGCGCCCAATGACTCAAGGTAGTCTACTGCGGTGTTCATTTTCTCAATAACCTTTTCTACCGTACATCCTTTTCCTGTCACTCTAGTTTTCTGTAGCCAAAGGCAGGCTAAATGTCACTGACGTCCATGCGCCTACACTGCTGTCGACATCGATTTGTCCGCCGTGTTTTTCGATAATTTCTTTGCAAATGCTCATTCCCAAACCAGTCCCGGATTTGGTGCCCTTCGTTGTGAAAAATGGCGTAAACATTTTACGAATCATCTCTCCGGTTACTCCTTCACCATTGTCAACCACTTCGATTTCATACCACGGCCCCGCCTGTTTGCCAATGATGTCTATTTTTCCAGGTTGAGTAGCTCCTTTTTTAAGGATCGAGTCAACGGCGTTGTTTAGCAAATTAAGAATCACCTGAATAATGCTGGAGGGATCACCCTTCACACGGTATGGCGTATTCAAAGTGGTATTGATTTGTATATCTTGGGCGCTCGCGGACACGAGTCTGATCGAAGCGGCAACTACATCTGAAACAAGAAAGACTTCTTCCTTTTCTTCTCCTTCCGGTGCCTTTCTTGAATAAACTTTTAAATCCTGGACGATATTTCTAATTCGGAGCAGGCCATCTTCGACATCTGCTAATACGCTATCAAATTCTGGGGCTAGCATTTCACGTCCTTCGCGCTTGAGAAGTTCGATACCTAACAAAGAGTAGTTGAGCGGATTATTAATCTCGTGCGCCAAACTAGCGGACATCACACCCAAAGCCTGTAACTTCTCTTTATGGATACTTTCGGCCCGCTCAAGATCTGAGCTCTTGTCCTTGATATCTTTTTTCTTATCCGAGTTATTCAATCTATTCACTGGTGGACTCCACCGGGAGCCACGTTACCTCACATCTCTTCAAGCACCTTGAGCGAAGCGGCGACAAAAGTTTTGATTTCTTCGGTCAGCTTAATCACCGATTCTTTATCGGGTTTTACCCTTTCTATGTATTGCAAACGCTCAGCTATGGACGGGAATCCGATCGTTTTCATCGCCGAGTTTAGCTTATGACTTTGATATAGCAATTGTTCACTGTCATCGTTTTCTATTGCTGACTCCAGCGATTTTAAGTAGTGGGGAATATATTCTCTGTACAGATTCAGTATTTCCTGACTTTGGCTTTTAAATGTGTTCTCAATTTCAACGCTATTTTCCAAGCGTGGCAGTTCTGGGTGCACTAATACCCCCGGTTTATGATTATTGCCTAAATGCGGAGTAAATTTACCACCGCAACTTCTAGCACGCCACATTGACATTCAAAACATTCAAACTGTGAAAATGTGCGACCTGCGGGACGCTGGTCGTTACGCTGGTTGTCCGAAACTTAAAGATCGCTCGCGGGGGCGACAAGGAGTGGCTATTCGGAAGAAATACTGCCATGAACGGCAGAGATTATTCGCAATAGGCTGATATTAATTTTGTGCCAGTTCGCCTGCGGGCTGAACTGTAGCAGAATTCTCTTCTCGTTCTGGGTGGGGGTAGGCGCAAACGTTCAGTGTCAGTTGCTTATTGATTAGACCGGAAATAGGTTCGTCCAGCTCTGAGATCGCTTCAATACACGCTTTTCTCTCATTCTGTTTGACCTTATTTATGAACTGCTCCATCAAAGATGCCAGGTTATCTTCGATAAAGCCCGGAACCTGCATACAGATCATTTTCTTTAACGCCGACTTGTCTGCTGGACGCAATGAAATATTGGTTTCCTCAACCCAATCTGACACGATGTTATGAGAAAGTCGTTCGATGCATGAACGCTTAATTTGGGGAGTATCAACGGGAAGTTTTTGTTCTACACTCACTGAGTCAAATTCTTCAAACTGTTTAATAGAAACAATGCAGTATCAATGTATACATTGCTGGATCTTTTTATTTGAGAGAAAGTGGGAGCGCCTGTGTTATTAATTTCTTCTAGAGAGAACTGATCACAAGGTCTGATTTCAAAATGTTACCACGACAGACTTCAAAGTAAAAACAGCCGTAAATCGGTAAAACACTCCGTGAGATATCGACGCACCAAAATGACGCTGGTTTTGATTCTATTCGTTTAACTTCCGTCCGTTCATCTTTTCAGATTGTCCGTTGATCATTTCTATCGCTGTTTGTAACAGGTTGTTTCAAATTAGAAACTGAATGTTGTTTGCGATGGATTGTTCAACAAAAACGAGAATTCTGTGCACTATGAATCGCGCACAGTTCACAGAGGCCTATCGAAGTGAATGATGGAACATGAAATTAACTGAGTCGATCGTCGAAATGATATTGACTGAGAACTTCTGCGCCGCCCGCGGTAATGAGAAGCTGCTGTTCAAGCTTGACACCTTGGCGACTGGACACCGAGCCAATGTAGCTTTCTACGCAAATCACCATATTGGATTCAATTTTCCCTGAAAGGGGATAAGGGTGGCCCGACCGCGCGTGGGGGATATTGGGGAATTCCCCCGACATTCCCAAGCCGTGGCCAATACAATAGTAGCGACTGTCCTGGTGTTCATCGGGAATTATCCAGGCCTTCGACGCAATTTCCTCAAAACTGCGACCTGGAACGAAGAGTTCCACATTGTGTTCAAGTTGTTCTTTTGCGCGTTGGTAAAGCATTTTTTGATCACCGCTGGCTTTTGTATCGCCACAAAGAAAGGTGCGGGAAAAATCGACCGCGTAACCTTCATAGCCCACCGCGTCTGTGTCGAGGCAAACCAAATCACCGCAACTGAGTGTTTTCTCGCCACATTCCTGGAAATAGGGAAAGGTGTTTTCCCCACTCTGCATAAGACGAGTGGTGACATATTTGCCGCCACCTCCTATCAGTCCCTGATGAAAGTTTGACCACAGCTCTGCCTCAGTCTTACCAGGCTCGATTGCCGACTCAAAGCTCAATACCGCCAACTCAGCTCTACGCATGGCTTCCTTGAGGTACGGGATTTCTGCGGGTAGTTTGGTGCTTCGTGCAGTGTGCATGATTATGTCACTGTTTGATAGTTCGAACCCTTTGCCCCGCAAAGCATCGATTACGGGGAAGGGGAAACGTCCAATAGCGCATTTACCGATTTCACCAAGTTCAGCGAGTACGATTTCACGGATATTTTGCGCTACCGTTTTGGCGTTAGAACTTGCATTTTGATTGGAACTTACAAAACACAATCCTGCAGCGGTTCTCACTTGATCAACGGTAGGCAGGTTTTGTGACAGATGTTCACAACCTAAATAGTCAAAAAGAATACACGGGCCTTCGGCGAACAGCAGCAGGTACCTTGAGGCGGTGCGCATAGCAAATACGCTCATATTTGAAGCGCCCGTGACATAGAAAATATTAACCGGATCAACCAAAAGCATCACCGGAACATCATGTGACACCATCGCATTTCGGGTTTTTTCAAGCCGAGCAAGGTACAACTCATCCAATGGTATGAGATGCTTGCTTTCACTTTGCAACGGATACATCTTGATCTGATTGATTGCCTGGGAATAGAAATTAGCTGGATTGTGTTGCTATCGCTCGAACTCTTCGATTGCAATAGGTCTCCGATTACCCGACACAATTCTATCTTTAAAATCTCGGTTAATTTATTGCTTTTACAAATATATTCTTGAATTCAACAAACGAGTAAAAATTTGCCTTTCCGAGTTTCATACAAGGCCGTAATTTAGGATCTTTTGAACTAATTGGTAATCTGACTGTAAAACATATACGCAATATATAGAGATAAAAATGAAAGCAGAAGAACTTCGAGCAGTACAGTCTCCCCTCAAATCACAGTACCGGGATGATCCGGACAGCGCCGCAATCACACTTCGTGCTCAGTCAACTCTGGGAGAGGGGATCACCTGCAAGATAGATACTGGCCGAGAGATAGTCGAAGCGGGTTTGCATCCAGCAACCGGTGGTAACGGGCTCTCTGCCTGCTCTGGTGACATGCTTTTGGAGGCGCTCGTGGCGTGCGCCGGAGTGACACTCAACGCAGTAGCAACCGCGCTATCGATTCCGCTTGAAGATGCCAAAGTGCATGCAGAAGGGGATCTGGATTTTCGCGGCACACTTGGAGTGGAAAAGTCTGCGCCCGTTGGTTTTAGGACAATTCGACTTCGTTTTGAGCTGACTTCAGATGCGGAAGAGGAACAGCTCGCTACCTTGATCAAACTCACCGAGCGATATTGCGTGGTGTTCCAATCACTCGCTCAGCCAGCAGAGCTTTCGGTGACCTACGCAAACTGAACGCGGTTTAAGAACGTTCAGTGAGAGCCGATCAATCTTGATCATCCGCCGGTGTGAGGAGCTTGGCAACAGCGATGCTATCCTCTTGTCCCAGCCCGCTCGCGGAGGCCCTGGAGAATAACTCGTATGCTGCGGAGGTGAGGGGTAAATTTAGACCAGCAGAGCGGGCTTCGCGGTCGGCGATTCCCAGATCTTTCGTAACGTTGTTGATGGGTGCACGAGGTTTAAAATCTTTCTGCATCAGTTTTTCTCCTCGTACATCGAACACCCACGATCCCCCTGTAGAGTTATTAATGACTTTGTACATGGCACCGAGGTCAACCCCGATAGCTTGTGCCATCGTCATTGCCTCAGCAGTTGCTGCCACATGAATATCGGTGAGCATCTGATTAAGCATTTTTATTTTCGATGCCTGACCTGGTTCCTCTCCCAGATAGTGTACGCGTGACGAGATCGCGTGGAATACCGGGTCGGCCATCTCCAACGCATCCGAATTTCCAGATACCAGCACGGCTAACTCGCCCCTCATAGCGATCGCTGGTCCGCCGGAAACCGGTGCATCTAGCACTAACATACCGGCTGTAACTAATTTTTCACTGATATGCGTGGTAGAACTGGGTGGCATGGTACTGGAGAGAATAAAGAGGCTCCCGGGCCTTGCCTGAGCGATCGCACCGGACTCGCCGAACAGTACCCGTTCAGTTTGGGCGTCATCGACGACATACACAATACAAACATTCGCATTCTCCATTGCTTCGGCAGCGGTCGCGCAAGGTTTCCCTTTCTCCTCGCGAAATTGTTCGAGCTTTTCGGGATTAATGTCGACACCATATACGGTAAAGCCTTCTTCTATAAGGGAGAGCGCGGCACCCCAACCGATAGCGCCAAGCCCAATCACCGCTACTTCTGAAAATTGTGTCATCACTTACCCCGCAATAAATGGATTCTTTTTTGTGAACATGATTTCGTGAACTGGTCATTCAAACGTGGATTGGGTGTATTACCATCATACCGAAAATAATCAAGGTGTTTTTGGGTGGTTTCATACTAAATTTCAGCATGGTAACTGTCATACTGTCTAAGATGGGGATCTGAAATGATTTTTGGAATCACAATCTGTTTGAAGTTTAGATAAGCTGCAGAGTGAATACGCCGAATAATCAAGAATCAAACCCAGATTCTTCATGAGGAGTGGCAAGGAGGAAGCAGAGTAATCCTATTGGTTTCTCGTTATCGTAATCAGCGCATACCGTTTAGCGCAGAGCAGGGATTTGTGAATTACGGCACAGCATTTTCTGACGCCCAATGTAACACTGACATCGTATTTTACAGCCGCGAAAGACCAACAAGGAGGTTGACCGATGGCCAATTCAGATTTTAACTGGATTCCGTTTTCCCATACATTCACGTCGAATAGTCCGTCGTTCACAGCACAATTTCCCATCGAAGGCAATCAGCAGCCGATCGATGATGCCTATCTCCTGATTACTGCACACAACGTATCTTCCCAGGGGCATCAGATTTTTATCAATGATCATCCCTTACCTGGGTTCGATCTCCCCATTCATAATCCAGGTTGGCAGACCTGGATGGACCATATTCAGCCGAACATTCTGCGCAATGGCATGAATAGCGTTCGCGTTGTTCGTACTGGTGGAGATGATTTTGTGACCAAGGATATCGTTGTTCACTGGCGAGAATGAGACGGCCAAATATAGAACGTCAGATCAGGCTCCAAACTGGTAAAACGTGTTCAGTTAGTACGGTATTCGATCGATCAGCAAGCAAAACGGTATCCCTTGGGACTTTCCGAAGCTCCGCTGGTTGGATCGAAGATCTTTGATCTAGTTTCCCGCAGCGATCATGCCGCCTTTTTGCTCGCGTTCCTCTATGACCCGGTCCATCCAGTCGGGATCCATTTCAGGTACCGAAGATAGCAAGAGTTCGGTGTATTCATGGTGAGGTGGAGCAAAGATATCTGTTTTGGATCCCTGTTCTACCACTTTGCCTTCGAGCATCACGATCACTTCATCCGCGATGGCTTTCACTGTTGCGAGGTCATGAGTAATGAACATATAGGCTAAATTGAGCTCCTGTTGAAGGCGGTCAAGCAGTCTGAGAATACCTTCAGCTACCAATTGATCGAGAGCTGAAGTCACTTCATCGCAGATAATAAAAGCGGGTTCCGCCGCCAGTGCTTTGGCAATGCAGATTCGCTGTTTTTGTCCCCCTGACAACTCAGACGGAAATCGGTCAAGAAACAAGTCTGGATCCATTTCTATCATCTCCATGAGATCCCGGAGTCGTTTTTCTTTTTCCTCCCCCTGCATGTCAAGATAAAATGACAATGGTCGGCCAACAATGTCGCGTATCTTATGACGTGGGTTTACCGCAGTGTCCGCCATTTGATAAATCATCTGAACCTGCCGAAGTTGATCCTTGGACCGCTTTCGGTAGTCGGGTGGAAGGGGCGCACCATCAAAAAACACAGCCCCTTTTTGCGGAGGCAAGAGGCCGGTGATTACCCTCGCGGTCGTGCTCTTACCACTACCCGATTCACCTACCACTGCAGTGGTATGTCCGCGATGAATTTCAAAATCCACATCGATCAATACCGGATTTAAACTTCGTGTATAGCTCGCAGTTACGCTTTCTACTCTTAGTATCGGGGTCGGTTCGGGGGCCGGCGCCTCGACCTCTTTGCGGAAGGAACGAACTGCCCAGAGTGACTTGGTATAGTCTTCCTCAGGGTCAGACAGCATCGTTCGTGTGTCTGCGTCCTCTACAGTCTCTCCATAACGCAACACTTTAATATGATCTGCCATCTGCGCGACAACAGCCAGGTCATGGGTAATGTATATCGCCGCAGTATTGAACTGTTCGACGATATCCCGAATGGTCATCAATACTTCGATTTGTGTGGTGACGTCCAGTGCGGTAGTTGGCTCGTCAAAAATAATGAGATCAGGGCGACAAGACAGCGCCATTGCCGTCATGGCCCGCTGCAATTGACCACCGGAAACCTGATGAGGATAGCGAAACCCAATGTCGTCTGGGTTGGGCATTCGAATCTTTCGGTACAGTTCTTTAGCATCTTCATAGGCTTTTTCTCGACTATTTATGCCATGTTCCACTACCGTCTCGCTGAACTGATCGATCAGGGTATGCGCAGGGTTAAAAGATGCAGCAGCGCTTTGCGCAACGTAGGCGATTCGGGAGCCACGTAATTTTCTCTTTTCCTCGTCTGATGCAGTGGTCAATTCCATTCCATCGAATCGGATACTGCCGCCGTGGATTCTACAGCCAGGCTTGGCATAACCCATGGCAGCAATGCCGATTGTCGACTTTCCTGCGCCTGATTCACCGATCAAGCCTAGTACTTCTCCGCGATGCAAGGTGAGATCGACACCTTTAACAATTTGGTGCCATTGTTCGTCACTGAAGCCCTCAATCTGCAGATTGGTAATTTCCAGCAAAAGCTCTTTGGAATCAGTGCTCATCTTTTAACCCGCTGGACTTATGCAAGAACCAATCCACGACAAAGTTCACGCCGACTGTGAGCACTGCGATGGCCATCGCGGGAACCAGAGGCGTGTAATCGTCGAAGGTGATCAGATCAGCGGTATCGCGCACCATTGATCCCCAATCTGCAGTTGGGGGTTGAATGCCAAGACCGAGAAAACTCAGTGCGCTGATAGTGAGAAAGACAAAGCAAAATCGTAGTCCGAACTCCGCAGCAAGTGGTGGAGTGATATTCGGCAGAATTTCACGAATTGTAATCCAGCCGAGCCCTTCTCCTCTCAGCCGTGCGGACTCAATAAAATCCATGACCACTACGTTCAAACTCACTGCCCGGGTTAATCGGAACACTCTGGTTGAATCCAGGACGCCGATAATGATGATCATATTAATCACCGAGGTGCCAAATATCGTGAGTAACAACATGGCGAAAATCAGTACCGGAATTGCCATTAAAACATCGACAATTCGGCTCAAAATTTGGTCTACCCAGCCACCCACTGCAGCCGCGAGTAAGCCGAACAGTCCACCTAGGAAGAAGGCGAGAAAAGTGGTAAGCAGGGCAATTCCCACGGTGTTCCTGGCGCCATAGATAATTCGGGTAAGCATATCTCTTCCGAGATTATCGGTGCCAAGCAGGAACGTTTCGCTCCATTCCTCAAATTGATCTCCTACAATTTCCGCTTCGCCATAGGGCGCGATCCAAGGTGCAAATATGGCAACAAAGATGTAAGTGAAAATAATGATGACACCCAGTTTGGCACTGAGCGGCGCTTTACGTAACTCGCGCCAGCATACCGAAAGCCTTCCTTCGTCGCGTCTCTGAGGTGGTGGAGCCGCGTCTGCAGATTGAACGGGTTCGGGATGCTCGGTCATTTTGGATGTAACAATCTCGGATTAGTCAAAATGGACAGGATATCTGCGATCAAATTCAGCAGGATAAATGTCGCTGCGAAGATTAAACAGCAGGCTTGCACGACAGGTAGGTCACGACGCTGCACTGAATCCACAAGGAGTTGTCCGAGGCCGGGATAAACGAAGACCACTTCGACAACCACCACTCCCACGATCAAATAAGCGAGATTAAGTACGATCACGTTGATAATCGGTGCCCAGGCGTTGGGTAGCGCATGGTGGGTGATGATTCGTCTGCGGGTCATTCCTTTCAGTGCTGCCATTTCTATATAGGGGCTGGCCAGCAGATTAATAATCGCGGCGCGTGTCATGCGCATCATATGCGCGACTACCACAAGCGTCAGCGTCACCGCGGGCAGGAAAGTTTTATAGACTCTTTCCAGGAAGGGAGTATCTAGCGTGACATTTGCCAGGCTTGGAAACCAGCCCCATTTGACCGAGAAGAACAGAATCAGGATGTAAGCGACAAAAAATTCAGGAGTGGATATCGAGGAAAGCGTCGTGACGTTAACCGTGCGGTCGTACCAGGTGTTACGGTAGAGCGCAGCCAAAATTCCAAGAACCAGCGCCAGCGGAACCGCAATAAAGGCGGCATATAGTGCCAAAAAGAGCGTATTGGCAAAACGCCCTCCAATCAGTTCCGAGATTTCCCGTTTGTTTCCAATAGAAACGCCAAAATCTCCCTGCAAAATTCCACCCAGCCAGTGGAGATATCGAATATGTGGCGGTTTATCCAAGCCCATCTCTTTGCGGAGCGCATTGACGGTATCTTCGGTTGCCGACTGCCCCAATAGCGCTTGGGCGGCATCTCCAGGGAGAAGACTGACTCCGAGGAAAATAATCAGTGAGACAACAAATAACGTGAGAACGCCCAGAGAAAGCCTCTGCAACAGCATTCTGACGATGTCATTCACTCAGCTATACCTCCGAAATAAGTGCAGATGGCGAGTTTTGTATGATTGTGAAAAACCTCTCACTGGTAACACTATTTTAATTATGATCTGTTTATATACCGGGCATTGGGCGCTTGCCTCTCGAGTACCGCAGCAAGCTAACTGGTCTCAGGCGTTAGCAGAATCCGCGAAACCTGGCCCCATTATGACAAAAGTTTGGCTCGCAGATAAAGCTTTTTGTTTGGAAAGGCGTCGCAGGCTGGCTGTGGGCGAAAAAAAGGGTATAGTTAGCCCAAGGAATGTTGCCCTACGGCACAGAGCCCAATGGAGAACTAGATGGCCTAATGACCATCAGTGAAATTATCAGATTGATCGTGGAGAAATAAACGTATGCTTAGAAGATTTAACCTAAAGAAAACGATAGACCTGACAGTTGGAATTGCGGATCGCGAGAAAGCGCATCATGTCCAACGGTTACAGACTGATTTTGAAACTGGGAGTATTAGTCGAAGAGGTTTTATGACCGGTGCCCTTGCGCTTGGTGTATCCATGACTGCAGCATCCGCCTTGTTGAATTCAGCCGAAGCGGCGACACCAAAAAAGGGTGGTCGCGCGCGCATAGGCTTGACCGGAGGCGCGACCAGTGACACGCTGGATCCGGGTCAAATTCTTGACCTGTACATGCTTAACCTGCAGTTCGGTCAACTACGAAACGGTTTGACAGAGGTTGCATCGAACGGTGATCTCATCCCTGAACTGGCAGAAAGCTGGGATTCGAGTACAGATGCGAAAGTGTGGACTTTTAAAATTCGGCAAGGTGTTGAATTCAGTAACGGCAAATCTCTGACTACAGAAGATGTCGTGGATTCACTGAATCACCATCTTGGTGAAGATTCTACCTCTGCCGCGAAAGGTATCCTCAGCGGTGTTGAATCAGTGAAAGCTGACGGAAATACTGTCGTGGTAACTTTGTCTGGAGGCGATGCTGACTTCCCATTCTTGATGAGTGACTATCACTTGAATATTTGTCCTTCAAAAGGCGACGGATCTATTGATTGGGAATCTGGCGTCGGGACTGGCGGATATGTGTTGGTTGAGCATGAACCTGGTGTGCGAACGCTTACCAAGCGTAATCCGAATTACTGGAAAGAGGGAATGGCGCACTTCGATGAAGTGGAAATCCTGCAAATTGCAGACGCAAGCGCTAGAAGTAATGCGTTACGTACAGATGCAATCGATGGCATGAACAATGTTGAAGTAAAAACTGTGGAGCGAATGAAAAAAGTTCCTGGCATCAACATCAAGGCGACCACTGGTAACAAGCAAATAACTCTCCCGATGCACACTGATAAGGCTCCTTATGACGACAATAATGTGCGGCTGGCGATCAAGCATATCGTTGATCGAGAGGAATGGTTGAAGAAGGTGGTTTACGGTTATGGTGAGTTGGGTAACGATAATCCCATTGGTCCTGCAAATATTTATCGTGCTACAACGGATGAATTACCACAGCGCTCCTATGATCCGGACAAAGCGAAGTTTTACCTAAAACAGGCTGGATTAGAGAAGCTGTCGATTCAGTTCCATGCAGCGGATACCGGTTTTGGCGGTGCGGTAGACGCCGGTCAGCTGATGCGTGAAACTGCCAGACCTGCCGGGATTGATATTGAGGTGATTCGTGAGCCAGATGATGGATACTGGTC
Organism: Acidiferrobacterales bacterium; assembly: GCA_019633985.1. Taxonomy (GTDB): domain Bacteria; phylum Pseudomonadota; class Gammaproteobacteria; order Arenicellales; family Poriferihabitantaceae; genus VYFG01. The sequence goes on from JAHQWE010000150.1 coordinate 32,051, forward strand.
GAACGTGTGGCAAAAGAAACCCTTCTGCGCTTGTTACTGGAGCGGCCGTCCCACTGAAAACTGGATTTTCTCGCAAATATACGCCGCAGATGCCAGCTGGAATGATACCAACTGGAAGCATGAGAAATTCAATAAGCTGCTGATCCAGGGGCGTGGCGAACTGGATACTGCGAAGCGTCGTGAGATTTACGTCGAAATGCAAACCATCATTAACGAAGAAGGGGGTGTTTGTTTGCCTCTCTTCCAAAGTGATGTCATGGCTTACAACGACAAACTGGCTGTTCCAGAAGTGGTTGGAAACAACTGGGAGCTGGACGGCGGTAAGTTTAACGAACGTTGGTGGTTCAGTTAATAACGTCCTTATTGATGGAATAGAAAAGGCCGACAATTGTCGGCCTTTTCTTTAATTTGCTTTTGACTTGCGGATCATCACATCGACGGCAACAGGCCCTTCCGCGGTGACTATCAATGGATTAATCTCCATCTCGATCAACGTATCCACCTGATCTATCGCGAAGTTCGCAATAGACTGAATGGTTGCCACCAAAGCGGCAATATCAGCAACCGGTCTGCCTCTAAACCCCAACAATAAGGGAAATGTTTTGAGGCCAGTGAGCGCTTCCTCGATTTGGCGTGTAGAAGTTGGCAATAGCAGTGTAGCTTTATCATTGATAAGTTCTACTAGAATACCGCCGCTGGCGATCACCATTACCAGTCCAAACTGCTCGTCGCGTGTGATTCCTACAAGAAGTTCGGTAATCACATTCTGCTGCATTTCTTCGATCAGAAAGTGTTCGAGAACAGATTCAGGGTAATGTTGATCAAACTTAGTTCTGACCTCCTCTGCAGCCTGCAGTAGCTCGCTGGAATCCTTGAGGTTCAGCTTGACGACGCCGACTTCTGTTTTATGGGTCAGCTGTTCACTCACCGCTTTTAAAGCGAGCGGAAAACAAAATTCGTTGAATTTTTGTTTTAACTCATCTACAGCAACACTACGACCATTCGGTGTTGGAATGCCCGCACGTTGCAGCATTCTTTTGCCCTCTGCCTCGTCGATAATTTCACCGGCTATGAGGGCTGACGAACCTGTGAATGAGACAAGTTGAGCGAGTCCCGCATCTTTTAAAAGTCGCTGACGTCTACTACCGTATCGACAAGCATGGGAAAGTGCCGAGACCCCGTTATCTAATCCCTGTAACGGCGTGATTCCTCTATCAATCAAGATCTTTCTTGTGGCGGCATCAATATTTTCTGGAAGATCACTGCAGACAGCCGCAGGTATGCCAATACGAGCACAGGTGGTTGCAAAGGAAATGGCGTCGTTACGGTAGAGCGTTAAATCATCATGTATATGTGGGGGTGGAAAGTCCTGAATGACGATAGCGGCGTCGTACCCTGACCCAAGCATTGTTTCAAATACTGTAGGCATCACTTTTTCATCACCCCAGAGTGGCGTGGTGTAATCGAGTGGGTTCGAGACCGTCGCGATGTCGGGCAAGAGGGTTCGCAACTTTTTAGTGGATTGCTCGTTGGGAGCTGGAAGGGCTAATCCAACTTCATCGCAGACGTCAGCGAGCATCGCAGCATCCCCTCCAGAACAGGTAAACCCGGCAACACTTGACCCGGCAGGTGCGCCGGAAATGGACAGGAATTTGAGGGTTTCGAGTAATTCGGCAGGTGAGTGGCAGCGTATGATTCCGATGCGATCAAACAAGGCTTGAAAGGCATCGTCAGAGCCAGAAAGCGAGCCGGTATGGGTGACGGAAAGCGCACGAGAAACCTCCGATCGACCGGCTTTAATGATCGCAATGGGTTTAGATCGTTCCAACGCCTTGAACGCTACTTTCGTAAACAGCTGTACGTCCTTGATACCTTCTGCATAAATCCCAATTGCGCGAACGCTGTCTTCTTCAAGCAGCGCTTCCATATAATGCTCGATGGCCAAAACGGATTGGTTACCCGCAGAAATAATATGCGTGATCGGCGCCGAGCGAGTGTTCATCGTCATGTTCGCGGGCAGCATACCGCTTTGCATAATCAAGGCAATGCCACTTTGACACTGCTGACTGCCGGCACCAAATGGCCATAGTGTTGCACCATTCGTGTAATTTACCAGTCCATAGCAATTTGGGCCCACCATTGCCATCTCGCCAGCCGCTGCGACCAGCGCTCTTTCGTGTTGTTTACCCGTTGCACCGAGCTCTCCATATCCAGCGGTAAAACATGCGATAGCACCAGCTCCAAGATTGCGAAGGTCAGAGACGATTTCAAGAGTCGCTTCTCTAGGTGTAGCAATAAAGACTGCATCGGGTGGTTCAGGTAAATCACTTACGGATTGAAAGCAGGGGACTTCGCCCATCGAAGAACGCGTGGGATTCACTCCCCAGACAGGGCCATCGAACGCCCTGGCACACTGTATCGCACTGAATGCAGCGTCTGATCCGCCTATAAATGCGATATGTCGCGGATGAAGCAGGCGCTTTAGATTGCGTTTCAGACTACTATTCATTCTCCAAAAGTCAGGCTGCAAAATTTGCAGGTTGCCTCATTTATTTTAAGGTTACCAATTTTCCACACTGTGATTCAGACGGGATATCAGCCGAAGCTTATACCAATTTTGTTAGTGCTCCTCTACACTTCATGCTGGTTTGATGACATATATGGTGATGCATGATAACGGGTGATAATGAGGTAAAGATTTCCTACCAGGGGCCAGTGATGATCATTACAATCGATCGCCCCAAAGCGAATGCAATTGACCTTCCTACTAGCAAAAAGCTGGGGGAAGCATTTGTACACTTTCGAGATACGGCTTCTCTCAAAGTAGCCATTATTACCGGCACCGGGGAGAAAATATTTTCTGCTGGTTGGGATTTGAAAGCACTGGAACAAGGTGACATGCCTTTGGAAAACTGGTGGGAAGCAGAAGATGCCAGCTTGGGTGGTTTTGCAGGTATTACTGAGATGTGGTCGCTGAAGAAACCGGTTATCGCTGCGCTGAATGGCTTAACCATCGGTGGAGGTTTTGAAATAGCCTTGGCTTGTGATCTTATCATCGCAGCCGATCATGTTGAGTTTTCACTACCGGAACTGCCGCTAGGCATTATTCCGGATGCTGGAGCAATACAACGGTTGCCGCGTCGCCTGCCTTACAATATCGCGCTGGAGATGCTTTATTTGGGAAGAAGAATGCCAGCGGCTGAAGCGGCGCACTATGGGTTGATCAATAAGGTTGTGCCTGCGAACCAACTCATGGATTCAGCCATGGAGTGGGCGGACAAGTTGTCTCAGGTTGCCCCTCTTGCATTGCAGGCGATTAAGGAGGTGTTGAAATCGATTGAAGGGGAAACCATCGAGCACGCCTTTCATAAAATGCGAAATGATGACTTGCCCATGTATCGTGCGATGCTATCTTCTTCTGACGCTGAAGAAGGAATCAATGCATTTGTAGAAAAACGTGAAGCCAAGTTTGAAGGTAACTAATGATCCAGAACGATCCTAAAGACGTAAAGCACGTTACTTGCATTGGCGCTGGGCCGATTGGCGGTGGTTGGGCAGCGTATTTTCTTTCTCGTGGATATCGTGTCACCAGCTATCTTCATGATGCCTCTGAAATTACAGCCTTGGAGAGCTTAATGCAGACGGCGTGGATTAGCCTACAGGAGATTGGGCTTGAACCTGGCGCCTCAATGGATCACTTCTCGTGGACCACAGACCTCGCCGATGCGGTGAGCGGCGCAGAATTTATCCAGGAGAGTATTCCAGAAGTATTAGAGTTGAAACAATCGCTCTACCAGACCCTCGGTGAACTGGTTGACCCTTCTGTTGTGATTGCCTCGAGTACCTCAGGAATGTCTATGACCGATATTCAGGCTAAGTGCGCAACCCCGGAGCGAACGGTGGTAGCCCATCCTTTTAATCCTCCCTATCTGCTGCCCCTGGTCGAAATGATTGGTGGAAACAATACTTCGTCTGATTGTGTGGAGTGGACTCGTCAGTTCTTTTTAGCGGCGGGTAAATCTCCGCTTGTGATGAACAAGGAAATCTCCGGCTTTATTGCCACTCGTCTGCAGGAAGCGATTTGGCGTGAAGCGCTTCATATGGTTGCCAATGGCGAGGCGACTGTAGAGCAGATCGATCAAGCGGTTGTCAATGGCCCGGGCCCGCGTTGGGCCCTAATGGGGCCCTGTGAGATCTTTCATGTCGGGGGAGGAGAGGGTGGCATGGCGTATTGTCTGGATCAATTCGGCCCAGCCCTTAAGTTGCCCTGGACAAGACTGGAAGCGCCAGAGCTGACTCAGGAGCTACGAGATGCAATGATCGATGGTTGTACTGACATGACTCACGGGCAAAACTTTAACTCCCTGAGTCAGAAAATGAATGCAGGCCTGGTTGAAATTGCGAAAATAAAGAAACAACAAATAGGAGACACTGATTCATGAACCGAGATGTGATTATTACGTGTGCTGTTACCGGGGCTGGAGACACTACCGACAAGAGTGAACATGTGCCGGTAACGCCCGAACAAATCGCTGCTTCATCCATTGAAGCAGCGAAGGCGGGTGCTGCAGTGATTCATGTGCATGTTCGTGACCAGGAAACCGGACAAGGTTCGCGCGATGTCGGCCTGTTCAAGGAAACTGTGCGATTGATTCGCGAAAGCGGCACTGACGCGGTGTTGAATCTCACCGCAGGTATGGGAGGTGATTGGGTTCCGAGTGATGAGAATCCGGCGCTGCCGGGACCCGGAACCGACATGATTGGGCCCGAGGAGAGACTGGCGCATGTAATCGAATGTCAGCCTGATATTTGCAGCCTTGATTGCGGTACGATGAATTTCGGTAACGGTAACAATACATACATCAATACCGCCCCGTACTTACGCAAGATGGCCGCAATGGTGCAGGAGATGCGGGTTAAACCTGAGCTCGAGGTGTTTGACCTTGGTCAGATTCGGCTGGCACGAGCCTTGATTGACGAAGGCTTAATCGATGAACCGCCGATGTTCCAGATATGCCTCGGTATTCCCTGGGGTGCAGGCGCAGATACGGAAACGATGACCGCGATGAAACATGCGCTACCTTCCGATGCCGTTTGGGCGGGTTTCGGAATCTCTCGGATGCAGATGCCTATGGTGGCGCAAGCCGTGCTACTTGGAGGAAACGTGAGGGTGGGACTTGAAGATAATATCTATCTGGACCGTGGGGTACTGGCGACCAATGCGATGCTGGTAGAGCGCGCCCGTGAAATTATCGAACGGCTGGGGGGGCGTGTAATCGGGCCAGATGAAGCGAGATCGAAAATTGGTCTATCAGGATGAGTCTTTTGAACAGCGTATTACAGATCGCTGGAAGAATTATTAGGTCGATGTTTTTTGGGTGAAGCCAGGGACAATTTCGAAAATTGTGACGCAAAATCAAGAAATAACCCTGTGTTTTTGCTGTCTCTTCTAGGCGACATTTCTCCAATTTAGCGTTTTTGCTTAATGCTTTTAAAAATGAATAAGCGACATTTTGACGTTATTTTCTAGTATATTGCTGCAATATCACCGAAGTTTCGAAAGTTCGCTGGAGTATCTGTGTATTTGTAACAGAGTGTATTAATCACCGTCCTGAGGTCGAAAACAGTGACTAAACAGGTATTCTATTTCCGAGTGGAGGCTAAGAGATTATCAAAATTTGATGAACGCTATTGATAGAGTGAAAGCGCCAGAGGTTTCTGGCCAACCATTGTCCCCCAGGTATCAGGTTGATGTCAGCGATCTTGCTGTTCTGATTGTTGCGATTAATCGATGGGATCGTTTTTTGGATGGTGTCTTTTTTAAGCCCGTTAAAGGCATTCTCACCGATGAAATGATTGAAGAATTGTCATTGGAAGATTCCCAGCACTATCTAGACGTTCAGATTCAGCTTTCCCAATGTTTACGAAACGTCAATGATCCCGAGCTCGTTCAGCATTTCGAAACGATATGCCGCGAGGTGAAAAAAAGCTCTTACCAGCTGATTTCTACCACACTGCGTAATCTTGCAGACAACAAACGTAGTTTGGTAGAGCTGGGAAATAAAGATGAGCACGTACTCCAAACGATCGATAAAACCACCGGGCAATGGCTGCATGCGGCAGATCTTGAGGTTAGTCTAGAGTATAAGGATTGCCTGTTACAGCAGCGTAAGCAATTAAAATCAGAAATGGTAGGACAAAAAAGCAATCTGAAATCTCAAGTCGTGAAATTAAAAGACAAGCTGAGAGATTGTTTCAACCACGATGGGCAATTGCACTGAAATTCTACCGCTGAGCTTATTGTGGAACTAAGGCGATTGGAATCCTCTTCTTTCTCAAAACTCGTTATTCGCCAACACGCTGTCACGCCATCACGCCATCCATCCCATACACGCCATAATGGGCTGACTTATTATATGAACTCCGTGCTAGGCAGATTTTGCTAAAAGCGCAGAGTCATGTTGGGTGATTTGCCCCCGCTTTTCTGCAACATCAGCATAAATTGGGTGCAAGAATAGCTTTTCTCTCTGGTGGATTTTGATCACAGTGGTGAGTGCGTCTGAGAGCTGGGTTTTCATTGCCTCTTTTTCAGACCAGTCGAAAGATTTAACTGAGACAAGTACTTTCGCAACTTCAGAAAGCTCCGTGGTGATTTGTTTTTGAAATGTTGAAAACTCTTCTCCACGTGAGTCATTTTTGAGCTCTTCTCTTAAGAACATATATAGCTTGGCACTGACCTTTTTTAAATGACTTTTCAATGCAAGCTTGAAATGCTTGAGTCTTTGTGCAAATTCTAGTTCATTATTACCAGAGAGGGCGTGAACTGCCGCGAGCCCATAATTTCTCACTAAGATGATTTCCGCATCGATTTTGGATATAAGTTGAGCGTCGTAGCGAGACATCAACGATCTATTCGATTTGGTTTGGTTTACAACGGGGGAAACGATGGATTCTTCGGCAACTAATTTCATCTCGTAATTCCTGTTAAGTAATAAATACGTTCTCAATTTTTATTTGTTTAACCCTTTGCACAAGTCGTCACTCGGCGGGTTTTTTGTATTTGGCATCACGCTCCAATACAAATAGCCTACTAACCATCTTAATGATATTCAAGGTAACTAATTCCTTTACAAAGGAGTTTCAGATAATCGGTGCAGGTTATTTGATAAGTGGCGAAACCCTTAACGCTGACTGAAATAATGTCTTGCTGGAACTATCTGTCCATGTTTTTAAACGGCAGTAAATCAAAGATGGAAGGTAACTCCCGCTTGGTGATACGCACACTTCAAGAACAAGATATCAAGATGAATAGGATAATGAGCGGCTTCAGATGCGTCTCTTGCAGCCTAAGGCTACGGGTTCAACGAATGAACTCGATTTTTAGGCGGAGCGACTGCCGTTAAAATTTTGTGGAGGAATCGAACTAGAAAAGAAAACTGTCCGAGCGTGATTCACTATCGCGATACCGTTGAGTTTTATTGCAGTAATTAGTCACAATAAAGATCGCGAATTGCTGGTGATAATGTGTATTGCCGCGAGTTTACGTTTGGTTGCTAAACTGGATTGCTTCTCCCAGATTCTTCGCTAGCTTGATCAATTCTCTTC
>JAHQWE010000020.1 GCA_019633985.1 Acidiferrobacterales bacterium
CGAGATCCAGAAATGCGTTTTAAGAGAAATTACGTTGCGTTATTTTGTTTATTTTTTGCAGGGATCTGCTCTGCTATCACTCCAGTCTTGGCAAAAGATGCCAGCGAGGAGACAGACACAACAAGCCTGTCTTGGAAGCCGGTAGGGAATCCTGACTCCTTTGGTAAAGCACCAGTTGTACCTGATGGCCCACTTACAACGGAATTAAAGCAGGCGATAGACTCTGCGTTTGGCGACAACCTCTCTGCGGGAAGATGGGGTCCTGAGCAACAGGAAGCGCTTAAGGTCATGGCGAATTCAAAGGACCCTCGCGCTGCCTGGTTAATCAGTGACTTGTTGCGAATAGCCAGTGGATTTCGCCTGATGTCTGAGCTCACTGCGGCCGCTAGTCAACTGCTAGGGGTAGAGTTTAAAAGCGTACAAAGTTGGGGAGAAGTAACGGACCAATTAATAGCGTGGGATATCCCGGCTCCTCCAGACTATTTAGCAGCAAAACGGAATATCTATACCCTGATTGTTCCGGAGTGGGAAAAGATATTTGCGCCGGGCGATATCGATTGGCGGCATGTCTCGTGGGGAGGTGTCCGCATCGACGATCGACCCTATGATCAAACAGACGCACCCTGCAACTGTATTCCCGCAGCAGACAATCCTGTGGTCACGAGTGCCGAGGATGCCACCTGGCTTGAAGACGACGATATTGTTTTTGGGATCGAAGTCAATGGCGAATTCCGTGCCTATCCCCGCCAAATAATGGAAGTTCGGGAAATGGTGAATGACACGCTGGGAGGTCGAAACCTAGGCATTCCTTACTGCACACTCTGTGGAGCGGCTCAAGCCTATTTTACCGACCGGCTACCGGAAGGAGTTGAACGACCTGTTCTGAGAACGTCAGGCTTACTCATTCGCTCCAACAAGGTGATGTATGACTTAACGTCTTATTCCGTCTTCGATACATTTAGGGGAAACGCTGTGACGGGACCTTTGGCGGAAAAAGGAATTGTTTTGGAGCAAGCAGGTGTAGTCACCACTGAATGGAAAAACTGGAAAAATGCACACCCTGAGACAACCGTCCTTGCAGAACGCTATGCGCTAGGTAGAGATCCGGATTTCAGGAATACCCGTGACGCTGACGGTCCGATTTTCCCCATTGGTGACGTAGACCCGAGGCTGCCAGTGCATGAGGATATCGTGGGGATCGTGACTGAATCCGGTACGCCCATCGCATTTCAAGTTAAAACGGCGCGCGAAGCATTGGAGCGCGGAGAGACCGTACAATTTGAGAATGTGCAGGTAGTACTCGACGGAGGTGGCGTGCGTATAACGAATACGAACGGAGAACAACTAGGTAGTCATCAGGCATTTTGGTTTGCCTGGTCCCAGTTTCATCCAGCTACCCGATTGTGGCCATTTTCTCTTGAAGGATAATCTGCTCACTCGACGAAAGCGACGAAAGCGACGAAAGCGATGAAATAAGTATTGAAAGGATCGACATCCCGTGTGCTTTATAAATAATGCACCTTCTTTAAATAGTCCGGCTGCAGTTGGTGACCCCAATACCTATTCCGAAATATCATCATAAGTAGATGAGCCACTTGGCAAAAACAAACGAGTGGCTCCCTGAACCCGACCCGGCAGCGCATCGCAATCCGCTTCCAAAATTGGGCTTTAGTCACCCACTACCCAGCGCCATCAAAACCCGTACTGTGGTTACGAAAAAATGCTTGAATGATTGACGCCCGCTTCGGCATCCGGCGTTCCCCCAATTAGCGTGGGAAAAACCGTATTTGCTGATCCGCCGCTCACCCAGTCACACGCTGGACCGAATATTCGCTCAATATCTGTTCGAGGATCGATATCGGGTGTTCGAATGCTGGAATCATTCAAGCGATCAATTTCAGCAAGTGGAAACATTTCTCCGTATATTCCACCGTTGACCCCAGAACCTATCAAAAACATATTGTTGCCTTTGCCGTGGTCCGTGCCGTTATCACGGTTGTCTCGAATTTGCCTACCAAATTCCCCAGCGATAGAAAACAGCAAGTTGTCCACGCTAGATGGGCTGGTGGTTCTGACCTGTTCCCATAGCGCAGAGAACGCACAATGAGGCTGTGCTTCTTTTTCAGCAGTAGTCAGATGAGACGTTCCTGTTTCAAGATACCCACCAAAGATATCTCTTAAATTACTTTCAATACCTCGACGATAGTTAGGGTTATTATTATCCAGGTTATTGCTCACCTGGCGTTGATTCCCATGCGTATCCCACCCACCATAAGATAGCGATGTTACCTTTGCATTCAAAAGACTGGCGTCATTTCCGGCCAACACATCGAACAAATTTCTAATCTGGCGGCCAAAACCGGTGCTACGCAGCACTCTTCGTGCATCATTCGGTCCGGCGCCACCGGGGCCATTGTTTTCAGAATGATATTCGCCATCACTACCGCGGTTATCATAGAGCGCGCGAATCAATGTCGGTATTGGGAAGTCCAGCTGATCACGCAACGCCTCTCCAAATTCTCGAATCTTATTTTCATGATCGAGAAAGTTGTCCCAGATATCAGTTCCGAACCCCGTGCTGGCTTTCTTATTTTGTAGAGTTGCGTAGTACTGTTCGAGATTACCTGCCAACTTTTGACGAAGGTCAAAGGCTCGATCCCCGTGGTCACTATCCATCGCATCCCTGAATTCATACAGCCCCCAGTTTCGGGAATCCTGTACTGATATCAAATCACTGTTGTCAACTCGGGCTATATTCGAACCATCAGGCCCAAAGCAAAACCGTCGAGGAGTGTTCGTGAGCGCAATCGCATTGCCACCAGCGTGACGTGCGAGTCGGCCTCCCCATCCAGAGTGTTCTTCAATACTCGAGGTTGCCGCGAGATTTCCCTGTTCAAGCTGAATTGTGGAGAGGCTGTGGTTACGATTTCGCCCTCCCACGGCATTACAGAAAATGGCCACCTTGCCTTGCAGGAACATATCAATCAACCACCCTGCTTCCTTCCAGATTCCAAAGGTCACCCCGTCATTGAGCCCGCCTGAATCGACGTTTCCGCCCCAGTTTTGTCCGCCAACAGTGATTTTAAAATAGTCATCTTCCCAACGGGCCTGGAGCACGTTGTCGCTTTCATTGGCAAGCCGATGCGCCCGCCATCGATACTTCCAGTAGTGATAACCCACCTCGCTTTGATCCGTTGTCCATGCAGGCACAATAAGATGACGCAGGTCGGGCCCACCATCCAGCATCAAATTAATCAGTATGGGGTTATTGACCTGCGAAAAGCCCGCATAGGCCGAGTTGATTACGCGAGGAATGGTTCCTCCCCCGTAAAGCAGGCTGGAGTAAAACGCTGACTGCATAAATTGTCGTCTGTTCATCGTTTTGTCTCCTCCGCAAAGATGTAGGGTGTGGAAAAAAGAAAAGTGAGAGCCCATTGAATTCGCTCATTGGCGAATTGTCTCGCCTGGGGAACACCGCTGTTGAGTGTGAGTACTTGCGCACCGATCTCGTCCAGCAAATCGGTGACATGAGCTATTTTTTCAGCGTCATTATCCGGATCCAACTCACCCTCTGTGTAAACGCGCTGCAGCGCATCCATTTCGGTCATTGAATACTGGCCACTGCTTCTTAAACAATAATCTCGATACCCGGTATTGTCATCATCCAGCAGTGTCGTTAGCGACACGGTGGCTCCGGGATTTTGATCCAGATAATCTTCGCGAATGCACATCAAGTGATTGAGATCAAAGAAATCTTGATAGTTGTCATTCGGGTCATCTAACTCTATTCGCCAAGTACCTATCAAAGGCAAGAAGTACGCGCGCTCCGCTGGGCCATAATTGTCCAAACTACCGTAGACATGATTCCACAACCACTTGGCCACGTCTTCCGCGATGTGTTGTCCATTCGTCGTAGGAATAACCGCGCCCCAATCTTTCGCCCATGGCTCACCAAAGTCGCAGTCATCACATTCCACCGATCGCATCAGAAACCCATTACTGCTCCGATTACCTGCCGAATTCGTGTATCGGTTGTATGTTTCTTCAAAAATAGTGGGCGATTCCGCCGCCTCGAGAGAAGTCTGACCACCAAACACATTGTGAGCTGGCACAAATAGCTCGGCAATCTCATCATCAAACGTACTGGAGTATTGAAATACGTCCAATAGCGATTCCGTATTACTTAAGTAGTTCTTGTTGGCCATATAGAGGCCACGTTCAAAGGTAGTGAAGTACTTTCGTTGATCGGGAGAATGAAACAAGTCAGATATTGCATAGGCTTGTATAAACTCCAGAAAGTTCTTGTTAGCACCCATAGACGCCCAGGCCGCCCGGAGCTGATTCGCGGTGTCCTCGCCAATGTTATCGTCGGCGAGGCCGGAGATAATCATAATCGGCAGGTTTTTCAGCGCCTCCGGATGTTCAATTGAAAAGTTCATCAGATAATCAATCTTTTCCGCTGCATTAGCGCCAACGATATCGGTGTTAAGAATGTCCAGGGGCGCAAGGTGGTGTTGTGTAACTCCGAAAGTCACGGTATCACCAGAGCGCTCAGCCGGATTTCCTTCGTCGTCGGTGTACTCAACGTTGTTGACCGGCATGTCAGTTAGCATTCTAGCCGTTTGTGGAATGGTGACATTTTCGTGGTGATCGTTACCTTCAATCGAAGGGTTATTCTCTGGATCTTCGTCGCCAAAAATACCGTAGAACAGCTGATGAATTTCGCGCGCAAAGTCATCATTACAAAAACAGTTGCCATTGCTCCACCGATTTCGATCATGGCCATACTGTTTAGCCACAGCCGCTGATTTTGCTGCAGCGCCGATGACATCTTTATAGGGAACCCCTGACTCATGAGCCTCCATGATCACATCGTAATATTTGACGAGCTGTCGATCATCCACGGCTGTGTCCAGATTTACCGCGAGGTGATAGTTAGTTTCCCACAATCCGATTCGCTGACGAAATGGATTCAGCCCCCGTGTCGACGCCATACGAATAAACGAAGCCTCACGGTCCCGCGAGCGGTTGCTGCCCACGGCATAGCGGCGGCGATTACTGGTACTATCTCCTTCGTCCAGGCGATTAGGCAACATGGAGTCATTGGAGGAAATGTAGTCAAGAAACCCGGTGAATGTGCCATGGTCGTTTGCGAACGCTGTGTACTTTTCTCCGGGTAGCAATGGTGCAAGTAGTAAATTATGCTCAGAAAAGTTGAGCATTTGAGCTATTGCTATTTCAGGATTGGTATTCGCCCATTCTTGAATCGTAGCGTCAGTAGCTTGCCCACCAAACGCGAAAACTTTTAAGACTTTCCTGACTGCAGCTTCGTCCCATTCCGGTCTACTTACTCGTGTGAGCCCCAGCGGTTCTTGTTGCGTGAACTCAAGCCCAACGTGCGAAACACCCCAGCGCTCGCCCGGATTACTATGTACTAGGTGGAGAATATTTTCCCCCTCTATTTGGAGCGACGCCGCTACGTCAATACAGTACTCTTCGCCGGAAACTACGCCGATTTCACTCGGATGATCATTAATGAAAACTGTGACCTCATTGAGTTGAATATCTGTCGTATTGAAGCAGAATGTCACCGATTCAGACTGACCTTCAAAATGAATGTCAAGACCTTCCTCATTTTCATTTGACCCATATTGGTATCCAAATCTTTGGTTTGACACCTGATCCACGTCCAGGCTGAAAATACCCGTATCCAGTAATAATGAATTAATAATGGTGATTACATTCGATCCATCAGAAGACCCAGATTGGGCTGCTGCTTTTTGGATGGGTGAAACAGACAGAAATACCGCAGAGAACGACGCTACAAACCAAGCTTTGGAGCTGGTGAATGCAGATAAGATTCGCATTGTTAGCCTCAGAAATTTTTTGCCCCCACGCCGTCGTGCATCCCCCATGAAACACACAGCGCGCTAACCCTTAGACGTTTAGAGCAGATTTTTGTTACGGGTATTCTACTGACCGGAGGTCTTAGTAATCAAGTACTAAGCCCAACTCAGCGTAATGAACAGTCAGAGTAAGAGCGAAAACGCCTAGAAACCACCGAAATTTACTGATAATCACCCTATCCCTTCAATGAAATTGTAATATCTCTTTTGGCAGCAAGCCTGGTGAGTTTGGCTTAACCTTCTCAAACCGTCTCAATGGAGCGACAAATGGCAGAACTAAAAACCCAGCCTAGTCGAAAGAGTGTTTCAAAGTTTCTGGGTAAAATCGAGAATGCGGAACGCAAACAAGATTGCGATACGCTCGTGTCGCTGATGCGGGCGGCCACCGGTGAAAAACCCGTGCTCTGGGGAGAAAATATTGTGGGCTTTGGGAAATACCACTACCAACAAAGAAGTGGTCAAGCTGGTAGCTGGCCTCTTATTGGGTTTTCACCGCGCAAGCAAAATATTTCTATCTACATCATGCCAGGATTTTCAAATTATCAACCTCTGCTAAAAAAGCTGGGCAAACACAAACATTCTGTTTCCTGCCTGTATATCAGCAAGCTTTCAGTCGTGGAGCTTGATATCTTGAAGGAGATTATGGTTGATTCAGTCCGTGTGATGCGAGAGAAATATTCATAACCGGTTGAATAGTTTTTCCCGACCTTTTTTTGGCATTTCACTTCCTCCCAAACACTCAACCGTTGCGTTGCTGCTCAAAAAACTCGAACATCCATCCAACCGACAGATCAAAATCATACTCTGGCTCCCAGCCCCAATCTCTTCTGGCGCTGTGATCAATGATCACATTTGGCCAGTCTGTTAGTAGCTGTTCTACATAGCTACTGGGCTCAAATGAACACTGAAAATTTGGATATCGTGTTTTTATTTTTTCGCTAAGCTCAGCGGCGGTAAAATAGAAAGCGTGGAGACTATAGGCGTTAGATATCAGCCTCTCTGACGATGACTCGCAAACGGAAACGATACTCTGAATCACATCATTGAGAAATAGCGTAGACATCCCCGTTTCCGCAGAAACAGGAAATACAAACCGCTCCGCATTTACTGCAGCCCGAATAGCGTGAGAGGGGAATGCTGTCACCGCGGTGGCAGGTGCAAACGGTGAAATCACCATGGGGAATCGGAGGCAGCGAAAATCAAGATGATGTTTCTGTTTGAAATAAACACCTAGTCTCTCTACAGCCACTTTTGTCACTCCATAAAAATTCTCGGGCCATTGTTCTGTTTCTTCATGCATGGGCTCAGGCAATCCCCTGCCGTAAGACGCCACGGTACTCGCGAAGAAAAAGGTCTGGGTACCAAATTCAACAGCCAGCTTCATCAGCTGAAATGACGATGTCGCATTAATGTCCCACGCCGCATCCAGATCCGCCTCGGAGCTGCCGGAGAGTAATGACGCGAGATGATAGACAATATCGGGCTGGTGATTTTCGAAAATACTTCTCAGGATTTCCGCATTCCTGATATCGCCAATCACCACGGTTTCAAGATCATGAAACTCTGTGAGCTCGCTTCCCGGCACATCAAATCGTATGACCTTAGTACCTTGATTCACCAGGTTTTTGGCAATCAATCTGCCGATGTTTCCATTTCCTCCCGTTATCAACGCTGTTTGGTAAGAGGACATATACTTAACCTCGAGGTTTAATTAATATTAGTGTGAACTGCCTTCGGACAACGTCGAGCAAGCAAGCTGCTCTCCGAGATTTCTTGCCTGGTCTATTTTTTGAGGGTGAAGATAAATATCTCCAACATCCCTGACACCCGGAGCCCGAAGGAGATGCGAGCTGGAAAAACCAAGCCATGAAAGCGAGTGGTTATATTTTGTAATCACGTCTGCGTATTGGTCCTCCCCCTCACCCTGCGTCTGAATAAAGACAAGGGTTTTTTCGCCTTGGAGACGACTTTTCACTATCGCGCCCGCATATTGTGGCACGAAAAAAGAGAACCATCTGTCCAGGCATAATTTTAGGGGCCCGGTAATATCTGTGAAATAAATCGGTGAAGCCAGCACGACAATATCCGCTGCCCTGATATCTGCCAGTACTGGAGTCAGATCATCGTTTTGGCCGCAGTACTCTGACACAGTTTTACAATGCATCAGGTTTCGACAACCACGATACTGCATGTCATCCAAATGGTACTTCTTAAACTCGCCGCCAGCCTCCGCACCGGCGCAAAATGCGTCCAGCAACACCTGAGTGTTGCCATTTTTTCTTGGACTTCCCTGTATACACACGATCTTCTTCATTTTCTTACTCGCGGTAACTATCTTAATTTTGATGCAATCAGAAGTGTATCTTCAAGTTGCTTGAATCGACGATCTAGCGCCCCAACCTGCTAATTTTCTAAAGATACTCGGCGCCGATTTTTTTTGGCAAATCGTCTCAAACATTGAGCCAGCTCAACTTTTCCTCGTAAGCGACATGCATCGTAGGTTGGAAGAGTGCGGGATTCTCCAACGCTGCCAGATAGAAGTGCATCACGTCTGACATTTTACGAGAACGGAAGGACATTGGTGTCCCGCAGTTTTCGCAAAATGATCTCTCAACCCATGGAGGCGAGTGAAATACTTTGGGTAGACTACCTGACCACCTCCATTGCCCATCAGGAACACCAATATATGTTGTCATCGGAGAGGAACATTGTCTACGACAACTCTCGCAGTGACAGTTCACACAGGATGGCGTGCATGTAGTGATTTCAAATGTCACCCCACCGCATAAGCACCGCCCACAGTGCATTCTTTTCATAGACCTACTCCCCCAATACCCTCAATAAGTCATAATAATAGACACTAACGCTTGTCAACAACAGGTAACCGGAACATTGAAATTATGTGCCGGTACTTTGCACTGTGGTTAAAAAGCGTCATTGTCGACGCTTTAGTTCCAGGTCCACTTTCATTGGCTTACGCAAATCATCCAAAACAGGGCAATGACGATTCACAGCCAATCGTAACCTCTCCAAATCTTCATCGCTTGCGCTACTGACGATATCTATAGTGCCTATGACTTCGCTAAATCCAGCCGGAATATTATCGTCCAGGTTAAAGAACCCTCGCGCATCTGAGATGCCCTCTACACTTACCGCAATTTCCTGCAAATCAATTTCCATCGCATCTGCATAAAGTCGGTAAGTCACCTCATGGCAGGCGGCCAACGCTGCTAGAACGTATTCACTGGGCCGTGGTCCCTGATCGGTACTCCCCATGTTTTCAGGTTGATCCACGATTACTTCGAAATTACGTGTCTTCACATGACTGCGAAACTGATCTACCAACTGACTGGATGCTGTCACAGATACGCGAGTTTTATCAGGCCGGTTTCTGAGTATCTCTTGCTTGTGTTCAAACAGCGCTTTATAACTTTTATTGGGGTTTGTCATAGATATATAGGTCCAAAGCGATCAACGTTTCGATAGATTGTGAATGAATTTATATCAAAGCAACCCACCTCAGCTAGCAAGATGGATCCTAATTACATACCGAATTGTAATGAAGGATAAATATAAACTATCAATTCAGCTGGAATCATTGAAAAACTGAGCCCCTGCTATCTCAAACCCCAGCTTGATCCTGGGAAAGATTCCTCGCTCATACCTCCAAAGTCTGTTCAGCTGGTGTTTAGCGCAAATTCAGCGGAGAATAATCTGCAGTCGATAATATCTATCGGAAGTTATCTCGATAGATTAGGAAGTATCAATGTTTTACTCGAAACCAGAAAGGCGTAGTGAAATGGATATCTCGGTAGGTGTCGTGGCGACCGTAACAGCGCTGGAAGCCTCAATATCCCCCAAGTGCGCGGCAATCACAGTGTTATTCGTGAGTGTAGGTGCGTTTTTATGTTCAATTCGATTTGCACTGCTATAGAGATATCCCCACCGGTTTCTTAACCTGCCATTCGCGTTTGTAGACGAATTTCCCCGGCGCAGACGCCAAGCGGAATCACTGCAACCAGCCTCATACTCCAGTAGAACTCTGATTATCTAATTAAATCAGTACTCAGATTCAGCTCCCTATTCGACATCCAATTTAGCGACATCCCAACGTCAGAAAAGTCGCTTTCTGCTAATGTCATTTTTTCGAAAAAGGTGATAATCCCGGGAAACTCTCACCCGAGGCAAGTATGACAATCTCACCATCCGAACTGGAAAAAATTCGCGACGGTTATCATGAGGTCGCATCCAAATCCTGGTCACTTCACTCCAAGTGTTATCAAGATCCAGTATTTTTGAAACTGGATCAACAATCTATTTTCCATAACAGCTGGCAGTTTGTTTGCCATACAGAAAAACTCGGCAGTCCGGGGAGTTATATCGCAACAGATATTCAAGGGCAAAGCATCATCGTGTGTCGAGATACAGATCAAACTCTGCGTGCCTTTTACAACGTTTGTAAACATAGAGGGCATGAATTACTTTCCGGAGAGGGAAAAACAAAGGTGATTGTTTGTCCGTACCACGCCTGGTCCTACAAGCTGAACGGACAACTACTACAAGCCAGACGGTCTGAACTTATCGAAAACTTTGATACCAGTAAGGTCTGCCTGACCCAAGTTCAAGTAGAGACTTTTTGTAATCTGGTATTTGTGAACCTCAATCCAGAGGCGTCCTCACTTGCAGAACAGTCTGGCAATTTAGCCAGTGAAATCATGCGCTACGCGCCGGATTTACCCAATCTGACATTTGCCCACCGTCTTACCTATCGTATTCAGGCAAATTGGAAAGCGGTGGTAGATAATTTTCTTGAGTGCTATCACTGTCCAGTTGCCCATCGAGACTTTTGCTCCTTGGTTGAAATGGACACCTACAAGGTCAAGACCCACGGGATTTATTCCAGTCACATGGCAAAAGCAGGGCGTGGAGATAACAATGCCTATTCTGTCGATGATGCCAGTGTGACAGATCACGCAGTTTGGTATTTGTGGCCAAATACGACTTTGATGAGATACCCCGGTCGGGGGAATTTTATGGTTTGGCGATTTTATCCCGCGGGCCCTGAAGAAACCTATGAAGTGTTCGACTTTTTCCTTGAGACAAGCGAGCCGAATGATGCGGAAAAAGAATCGATTCGTTTTATCGATGATGTACTGCAACCGGAGGATATCGGTTTGGTGGAGAGCGTTCAGCGCGGAATGAAAACGCCTGCTTTTAATCAAGGTAGGTATCTGGTAGATCCTGATGGCAGCGGATTGAGTGAGCATGCAGTTCACCATTTCCATGGTTTGGTACTCGACGCTTATCAGTCCGCAATGAAATAGCGATCATGAAGCGACTAGAATCGAAAACCGCATTCGTTAGCGGTGGTAGACAGGGTATAGGAAGAGCCATTGTTGATCTGTTTTTTGTCGAGGGCGCCACCGTCATGACTTGTGGCCGAGGACCAAGACCGGCCGATCTCGATGAATCAATTCTGTGGCACACGATGGATGTCGGTAACACCTACGAAGTATCCGCTCTCCCAGAACGAATTGCCGCAGAGCTGGGAGAACTCTCCGTCCTGGTGAATAATGCTGGAATTCAAATAGAAAAGACATTAATCGATACCACCGATGAGGACTGGGA
>JAHQWE010000021.1 GCA_019633985.1 Acidiferrobacterales bacterium
AAAGTGCAACACTTCCGGCTTTCCAGATGCCTTTTGCCATTTATCCCAAACGTTTAGAAAATTGAGCCCGGTACCAAAACCGGTCTCGCCAATGACAAAGCAGCTTTGGTTTTGCCAGTTCTGTAATAACTGGCTACCTTCTATGAAGACATGGGTGCTTTCCTCTAATCCATGCTCGGAGGAGAAATAAATATCTTGATAGGTGGTGGAAAATGGGACGCCATCAGAAAACTCAAACATTGAGCGGCACGGACAATCTCGCGTTGCACCAACAAAAAACGGATAAAGCGGAACGGTACATTACTGGTTGTTTTTCCTGGCCTCTCTCTCTGCCCGCTTGCGCACGATTATCGTGGACAGCAACTGATCATGGGATACGCGAATGGTATCTAACATCTCTCCGGTTGCGCGATCGATCACCATGGAGGGATTGCCATAACGACAATAAACAGGAATCGCACTAACTTCGCCGCTGGATTTACCGACTTTCTCGAGAAACGCTGTGATCCTATCTCGCAGTTCTGGGACTGCCTGGGCCGTTTCTTCCAAGTCGAATCCGTAGTTGGCGGCCTCGATCAGCGCTTCGGCGGTTAGCGGTCTGTACAAATCACCACGCTTAAAAACTGGCCTGCTCCTGGCGCTGTCATTGATAAATTTAGTTCTTGCTTCCGGATCAGTTGGTAGCTCTACGTACCCCATTGCAGGATGGGAGGTTTTCAGAGAGGCGAGTGTTTCTGCGCTAACATCGGATTCATTGATCAATGTTTGGGTCATTGAAATAAAGTGATCACCTGCGAAGATCACTAGCCGTGTGCGCTGATCGGCAACAATCCAGCTGCCGGCAATCAATGCACTAATTTGAATAACACCAATAATGATCAAATCTCGCCTTAGCAGATGCTTTGCCTTTTTAACGTTGTAAACAGCCAGGGTCAGCAAAGGACCAAGGACCAAATCAACGCCAATGATTAGCTGAATTCCCTGCCATCCCCCATCATAGGCGAAAAACGGAGGTGGATACCAAACGTAAACAATGACGTATAAAAGGCCGAGAAAAAGCAGCAGACTAATTCCCAGGTGAATTAAAAATGCTTTTATACGTGGACTAAACATGTCAAAAAAGTGTTCCTCAGAAGGGCAAACGGCAGCCCATTATATTAATTATTTTTCGCCAGTAAATTGGTTTGAATCAAACGCATTTTTTGCGGACGAGGCATTTTTTTTATTTGAGCTTCTCTAATGCAAGCCTGACTGCGATCAGGGGCAGATTCCTGATACAGCAGTTCAACCGGCTGGCGAGATCGAGTATATCTGGTTAGTGATTTTGGGTGGTTATGTTCAACCAGCCTTCTTTCCAAATCGGTGGTTATTCCAGTATAGAGCGTACCGTCGCTACAGCGAAGAATATAGACAAACCAGCCATGATCCAGGTGTTGTGAGTCACCGGTGAGGTCTTTCCTGATCCTGTTATTTCTTGAGGGGGGCACTAATAGATGACCGGGCAATCGCTTTCAGTTGGCTACGACATCGACGACAGTAATAGGTTTGTCCTCTTTGGATTCGGTTGTGGCGAATACTGCTCACTTTATGATCCTGGCAGTAACACTGATAGGCGAAGTGGCGCATTTGTCTAGTCGGAACCCCATCAATCGGGAAATCACAAGTGGTTTTAGGCTCTCTTCCCAGGGCGATCATGACATTTTGCCATTCTGGTCCATGCGGCTTTATGCCACTGGAACCAAACAGAACATTAACGACATAGTGCGCGACTTCATGAGGGACGGTATCGTAAAGATTAGCGTCATAGTGGAGAGAGAAAATCCAGGGATTAAACCGGAGTTGTTTTTCCCCTTTTTTAATACGAAACATTCCAGCGGCACGCCCTTTAAGATCGAAGGTGACGGGAATTTTCTCTAGGGATATCTGGAAAAGTTTTTCTGCTTGGCAGATGAAGTGTTCGGCAAGCTTGATGACTTCGGTCTGCTGCTCTTTTCCGATGGGTTGAATTTGGTGAGTGAATTGGCTCATTAAGAAAGGGTGAAACTGCGGCCGAATGGCATACAATACGCCCAATTGTAATCTATCCAGAAACCGTACTTCTCACCGTATGCCTGAATTTGTCCCCGGACAGCGCTGGATCAATGACGCGCAGTTGCAAATGGGATTGGGTACTGTACTCAGTACCGATTTTCGAACAGTCACCATCATTTTCATGGCTGCGGAGGAAACCTTCGTTTATGCCAAGGAATCTGTGCCGTTGACCAGAGTCCGGTTTGCCCAAGGTGATCAAATTACTACCGCCGACGATCGTGAGTTAGAGGTCGTGGAAGTGAGCGAGGAAGGGGGCTTGTTTCTTTATTCCGCGAAAGATAGTGAAGGAGAACTGCACCCCGTCCGAGAAGATGCGCTAAATAATTTTATCCAGCTCAACCGGCCTTCAGAGCGGTTGTTTAATGGCCAGATCGACCGGAGTAACTGGTTTGAAGTGAGATATCAGACACAGCTTCTGAAGACTCAGGTCGCACAAAATCCAATTCGAGGACTAGCGGGTGGCAGGGTCAGTTTGATACCTCATCAGCTGTATATTGCCAATGAAGTCGCCAATCGCTACGCCCCAAGGGTCTTACTGGCGGATGAGGTGGGATTGGGCAAAACGATTGAGGCAGGAATGATCCTGCATCATCAACTCGTGACTGAAAGAGCCCGTCGGGTGTTAATAGTTGTGCCGGAAAGCCTGGTACACCAGTGGCTGGTCGAAATGTTGAGACGTTTTAACCTGCAGTTCAAGGTTTTTGACGCCGAACGGATGACTGCCTATGAATCCGAGCAGAGCGAAGATGATCTCGACCTGCCATCAATGCTCCAGGAACAGCCACAAAACCCCTTTTTAAATGAACAGCTCGTACTTTGCAGTCTCGAATTTCTGTGTTCCCGGCCAGACTATTACAAGCTGTGTCGAGATGGAGAGTGGGATCTACTGGTGGTGGATGAAGCACATCATCTCGAGTGGTCAGAGCAAGATCCGGGATTTGAATATCAGTTGATTGAGCAACTCTCCCAGAGAATCAAGGGAATTTTGTTGCTGACTGCTACTCCAGAACAATTAGGGAAATCCAGTCACTTCGCGAGACTACGGTTGCTGGATCCCAATCGATTCCCTGACTTTGAACAGTTTGTCAAAGAAGAAGAGCGCTATGAGCCGGTAGCTGCGGCGGTCGAGGCGCTGTTAAATCAGGGGGCGAAGGTTGCACCCGAGGCACTGGAAATTATTCGATTGCAGCTGGGGGCGCAGTCCGACCAAGCGTGCCGTGTTTTGGCAGATAAAGATGCGAGCGAAGAGGAGCATCAATCTGCCGTGGACCAACTAGTAAGAAACCTGGTTGATCGGCACGGAACAGGACGGGTTTTGTTTCGCAATACTCGCTCCGCAGTACAAGGATTTCCGGAGAGGGTGGTCCATCCCTATCCGCTTCCGTTACCCAAAAAGTATGCCGAAGCGTTTGAAGAGATCAAAGGCGCTCAGCTCTCAGAGATGCAACTCCTGCTCTGTCCTGAATTGTTATTTCAGGCAATCTCGATTGATGATAGCTGGACGAGTGTCGACACTCGAGTGGAGGCGCTGGCGGACATTCTGCAGCAACATAGACGCGAGAAAATTCTAGTCATCGCCGCAAGCGCGGATACCGCTTTGGATTTGGCTGAATGGCTCAGGGTGTCAAAAGGAGTACATGCGGCTGTGTTTCACGAGGGGATGAGTCTGCTTGAGCGCGATCGTGCCGCTGCATTTTTTGCAGACCAAATTTCTGGAACACAAATTCTGATCTGCTCCGAGATTGGAAGTGAAGGACGCAACTTCCAATTTTCGCACCACCTGGTGTTATTCGATCTGCCCCTGAACCCAGATTTACTGGAGCAACGTATTGGGCGGCTGGATCGTATTGGCCAAACGGAGACCATTCACCTACACGTGCTCTACATGCAGGACACAGCACAGGAAATTATGTATCGGTGGTATGAGGAATCACTCAATGCGTTTTCTCAAACCTGTCCGGTAGGTCATGCTGTTTTCGCTAAAGTGGAAGATGAAGTGACCGCCGCCTTACATCATCCCGATGACAATTACGATGAAATTATTTTTGCTAGTGCAGAACATGCCAGCGTATTGTCAGCCGCATTGCAGCAAGGTAGGGATCGACTACTCGAGTTCAACTCCTGTCGCCCTGAGGTTGCGCAAGAGCTCGCCGAAACGGTACGGGAACAAGATGGTATCGAAACTCTTCAGCAATATATGGAAACGGTGTTCGACTGCTTCGGTATTGATCACGAGATACATTCTGAGGGCTGTTACGCGATTCATCCGGGCACCCATATGACTATACCCTTGACTCAACTTCCTGAAGAAGGGATGACCGTGACGTATAGCCGGGATATCGCGCTGTCCTATGAGGACGTGAGCTATCTCAGCTGGGATCATCCCCTGGTAACAGGCGCGATGGATATGGTTCTGGCGGGAGAGCAGGGAAACACCTCCGTGATTGCGGTGCCCATTGAAGGAGCAGTGCGTGGCACGATACTGCTAGAGAGTATTTTTATTCTGGAGTCGGTGTCTACCGAGGCTTTACAGAGTGATCGCTATCTACCTGCCACTACAATCCGGATTTTTATAGATCAAAAGGGTAGACGTCTAGATAAGCAACCGAGCTATAGGACAATTGAAAATCCTGGTGAGAGATTGAAACCGGATTTGATGCGAAAAATACTGAATGCCAAAGAACCGTTATTGAGAAAGATGTTGAGTGCAAGCGAAAAGTTGGCGCAGCGTTTGGCTCCCGAATTGTTGAACGCTGCGGTCGAGCAGGGCCAATCCACGTTGCAAACAGAAATTGATCGCCTGCAGGCCATGATGGATGTAAATCCCAATGTAAGGCCAGAAGAACTCGACTTTTTTCATTCGCAACTGGCTGAAATTACCGAAAGACTAGAGCAATCGAACCTGCGCCTGGACGCATTGCGAGTTGTCATCGCGACCTAGAAAACTCTGATCAAAACATGACTGATCAATTTGAGGTTGTAACAAGGGATTTCTTCTGCGGCCCCAACAAGATTTAGATGATAGAGGTTCATTATTAGTATGAATGACTCGGTTCTGGCTTTTCAGCATTTGACGCCGGAACAAATGTTGGACGCTGTAGAAAATTGCGGAGTGCGTTGCGATGGACGGTTTCTGGCGTTGAATAGCTATGAGAATCGGGTATACCAGATTGGGGTCGAGGATGGTGCCCCGGTTGTCGCAAAGTTCTATCGACCCGAGCGTTGGACCGATGAAGAAATTCTCGAGGAGCACCAGTACACTCTTGAACTAGCCGAGGCAGAGGTTCCTGTTATTGCTCCTATCTCGGTCAACAAACAACGAACTCTATGTCATGATGCTTCCTTCCGTTTCAGTTTGTATCCGTGTCGCGGTGGCAGAGCGCCAGAACTCGATAACTCGGATCATCTCGAGATGCTGGGCCGATTTGTCGGGCGAATGCATGTTGTGGGCGCGTCGAAGAGCTATTGCTTTCGCCCTGCGGTCTCGTTAGACAACTACATTTATTGGCCCAGTCAGTTTTTACTCGAGCATCACTTTATTCCATCTCACGTTGAAGAAGCGTGGACTTCGCTGATTGACGTCATACTTCGACAGGTTAAAAACTGCTATGACCGCGCAGGCGATGTTGCCGACCTGCGCTTACATGGTGATTTGCACCATGGGAATGTGCTTTGGACAGACGACGGCCCCCACGTCGTTGATTTCGATGACGCAAGAACCGGGCCTGCCATTCAGGATATCTGGATGTTTCTTTCAGGTGACAGGCAGTATCAAACTGCTCGGCTAGCTGATTTTCTCGATGGTTATACCCGGTTCGTAGATTTCAATCCGTCTGAGCTGCACTTAATCGAAGCTCTGCGCTCTATGAGAATGGTCTATCACGCTGGTTGGCTTGGCTCGAGATGGCAAGACCCTGCATTTCCTGCAGCATTTCCCTGGTTTAATTCAAACAAATACTGGGAACAACTTATTCTCGATTTAAAAGAACAGTCGGCATTAATGGATGAGGAGCCATTGATTTGGAACTAGCTAAGCAGGTTGAACGTCGCCTGATACGCACTATTTTTTAGCCGAATTAATTGTTCTATCAGGCATTGAGCTGTGCTGCCAGATCCAAGAAGTCACTAGCCACATAGTTCCATTCCTTCTCCGCCACGAGGTCTTTCTTTTGATGCGGGCCGTACTCTGTTGCCCGCGCAACGAATGCAGTTTTTAGCCCTAGTGCCTCTGCGGCATAAAGGTCATCATTGTGAGCGGCAACCATGACAACTTGTTCTGGAGTCAGCCCTAGCATCTCTACAGAGGTCAGATATGCTTCAGGTTGTTTTTTATAGTGCCCGGTTACTTCAGCGCCCAGCACCATATCCCAGGGCAGGTCTGAGTGTTTAGCCATATCAACGATTAAGGCAACATTGCCGTTGGAGCAGGTGCCGATGGTGTATTTCTTCTTTAACCGGTATAGACCTTCTGACGAATCAGGCCATGGAGTCAGGCGATGCCATGCGTTGTTCAGATGGACGATCTCGGCTTCAGTCCAGCCTATAATTTGATATTTTTGCATCAGTTGATCAAGACTCTCGCGATGCAAGACATCGAGAATAGTCCAAGGGCGTTTACCAGTTCGGACCGCCTCCATCGATGGTTGGTAAAGTCCTCGCCATTCGTCTACGAAATCAGCCCAATTTACATTCAGATTTTTACAGCGATTGATTTCGGCGCCTTCGTCAATGATCGAAGACCGCCAATCGACAACGGTGCCAAAAACATCAAACAATAATGCGCGAATATTTTGCATGTTTTTTAGATTTTCTTAAGTAAGTGATCGAGCAGTAACAGTATCAGGTCGAGATCCTCTTTGCGTGACAATCGATGTCCTGCGTCTTTCAATAATGTGAGTTGAACATCAGGCGTGGTCACTTTTTCCATAATATCTTGACTCACCCGCCAGGGAACGTCTGGATCATCGGTACTGTGAATGAGTCGTAGCGGGCATTCGATCTGAACAGGTTTGTCGAGTACGAGGTTTCTGCGGCCATCCTCAATCAGCTTCCTAGTGTAAATATACGGATTTTCGTCGTATGCAGAGGGTTTTTTCAGATAGCCGTCCTGCATCAACTGATTGCGTTGTTCCTCGCAGAGCTTTTCCCTGTATAGAATTTCGGTGAAATCTGCTGCAGCCGCAATTCCCACGAGGCCGGCGATTCTGTCCGGTCGGCGAATAGCCGCTAGCAGCATTAACCAGGCCCCCATCGAAGAGCCAACCAGTATGATCGGTCCGGCGGTTCGGTGGTCAATCATTGATAGTGTGTCTTCCAGCCAGTCAGTGATGCATCCGTCTTCAAACTTGCCGTCTGATTCACCATGTCCACGATAATCAAATCGGGTAAAAGCAGTTTTCCTTTGCGAACACCAGGCTGATAGTGTGTTGGCCTTAATCCCGCGCATGTTGGAATGGAAGCCACCCAGAAACAATACACCTGGTTCGTTCCCCTCTAATTGGTGATATGCCAGACGCGGCTTCGACAACCGTTCAAGAAAGTGTGGGGCAGAGGGCGGCATGAGAACGGGATATGTTGTTAATTCCAGGGTAGCAATATGACATAACAGAGGGTCGCTGAGTTAAGCAAATTACAGTCTTTTATTAATGCTGTCATTTGCTTGTGGCGCTAAAGTGTTGTTTTATTGAAGAGAGCCGCAGTGAAATAACCCTTCCTTAATGATCAAGAGTTTTTGTTACAATTTCGCTCTGAAACAACCCACCACTCTTAACTCTGGAGCATTGTAATTATGTTGAAAAGAACGCTGATCAAGACCCTTGCGGCGACCCTCGTTTCTGCCAGCCTGGGCATCGGCGCCGCGCAAGCCGCTGACACCAAAGTTGGCTTTGTTTATGTCGGCCCTGTTGGGGATCACGGCTGGACCTACCGGCATGATATTGGAAGATTGCAGGTTGAAAAGGAGTTAGGAGTTGAGACCTCTTTTGTAGAAAGCGTAGCAGAAGGCGCAGATGCAGAAAGAGTGATTCGTAAACTGGCTTCCACAGGCCATAACGTGATTTTTACAACGTCGTTTGGTTATATGAACCCAACGTTGAAAGTTGCCAAGCAGTTTCCCAATGTCAAATTTGAACATGCAACTGGTTACAAGCGGGCTGACAACGTCAGCACCTATTCTGGACGTTTTTATGAGGGAAGAGCGGTGATTGGCACGATCGCTGGTCACATGTCAAAGACCGGTGTTGTTGGCTACATCGCTTCGTTCCCGATTCCAGAAGTCATTCGGGGAATCAACGCTTTCACCATCGCCATGCGTAAAGTTAACCCAGATGCTGTAGTCAAAGTGGTGTGGGTGAATTCCTGGTATGACCCAGGCAAGGAAGGGGACGCGGCGAAAGCACTGATCGATCAAGGTGCAGATATCATCACGCAGCATACCGACTCTCCTGCACCGTTACAGGTTGCAGAGCAGCGTGGCGTATTCGCATTTGGCCAAGCCTCTGATATGGCAGCATTTGCCCCTAAGTCGCAACTAACGGCCATCATCGATGACTGGGGTCCATACTATGTGAATCGAGTGAAAGCCGCGATGGACGGAAACTGGAGCTCATCTGATACCTGGGATGGTTTAGCGCCAGGTATGGTCGTCATGGCACCTTACAATGACGCCGTACCGGCCGATGTGAAAGCAGCTGCAGAAGCAGTCAGGATCGGTATTGAGGCGGGCGATATGCACGCATTTGACGGCCCGATTAAAAATCAAGCTGGTGAGATGGTGGTAGCAGAAGGTGAACGCCTCGACGATGGCGTACTTCTTGGCATGGATTATTATGTCGAGGGCGTGCAGGGCGAGATTCCAAATTAATTTGATTGCAACGCGATAAATGAAAAAGGCAGACAGTGGTCTGCCTTTTTTTATTTCTGTCGCGTCACACCCGAATATTCCATGCGGATTTTTTCGTTATGCTCCCCCACTTTTGGTACTGGTTCATAATTCTCGTAATCGCCCATAGGTCTGGCGGGGAACTGAATAGTTTCACCTGAAGAACTGATGCCACTGCGGCGATCGAGCGCGGGGTGGTCAGAGAACGCAGCGACACTGTTTACAGATCCATAGGCAACGCCAGCCGTTTTCAGTCTCTCTACTAAAGAATCACGACTCAGCGAACGCGTGACCTGGTGGATCATTTCATCCAGGGCGGGGCGGTTTGTCACACGCAGATGGTTACTACCAAATTTTTCAGAGCCGCTCTGATTAGGTTGCAGCAGGACATCTGTACAAAATCGCTGCCATTCCCGTTCGTTTTGAATAGCAATAATAACGATTTCCTTATCCTTGGTTTGATATCCGCCATACGGTGCGATGGAAGGGTGGTTGAGACCGGCACGTTTCGGCGCTGCACCGCCATAGTCATGATGTAACAGCGGCACTGTCATCCATTCGCTTGCCACTCCAAATAATGAAACTTCCACCGATTTTCCAACCCCAGTCAGCTGCCTCTCAAGCAATGCTTCAAGAATCCCCGCATGGGCAGTCATGCCAGCGCCGATATCACAGGCCGAAACCCCGATACGACCAATTTCATTCTCACCGCCAGAGATACTGACCATGCCAGACTCTGCCTGTACCAGGAAGTCGTAAGCCTTTAACCCTTCAACCGCCCTGCTGTTACCGTAACCAGAAATATCGCAAGTGATGAGGGCGGGGTGTTGTTTCCGCAGTGACGCGAAATCAAAGCCAGCTCTGGAGAGAGCACCTGGAGCCAGATTTTGGACAACAATATCGGCCTGACAGAGTAGTTTTTTGAGAAGATCAGCATCCTGCTGTTGTTTGAAATTGAGTGTGAGCGACTCCTTGCCTTGATTGAGCCAAAAAAAATAGGAGCTGTCGCCAGCTGCGACTCGGTCGTATCCTCGGGCAAAGTCACCTTCTTCCCGCTCAATTTTTATGACCCGCGCGCCGGCTTCTCGCAATCGCATGGTGCAAAAAGGCGCAGCAACGGCTTGCTCTAAAGCGATGACCAACAGGCCTTCAAGTGGTTTAACAGGCATCGTGACAGCTTTTCTTTCTTGGTTATTCGGGTTTACTATCCCGAATGATACCGTAGGGAAACCGAAGGCCGTCTAGTCTTTTAGCTATCCCTGGCCAAAAAAAGCAGTACTGCGAAACAGTACTGCATATTCAATCTAACGGTAGCTAGCGAGGATGGCATCCAGTTCCCCCGATTGCTCCAGCATCTTCAGTCCTTTATTGAACATTTCGATAAACCCTCGTCCCTTTGCATTACCTTTTGCCGTGAGCAGATGCAGTGGTGCGGATGATACCTTCAGCGGATGTGCGGTAATCTTCTCGCGTTCCTCAGTGGCAAACTTTGCCTTAAGCATGTCGTATCCTGCTAGCTCAGCCATGACAAAAGCGTCGATCCTTCCTCGTAAAAGCTTGCGGAAATTTAGTTCGTCACTGCCCGTTTTTTCCACCTTCACAAGTCCTTCTTCTGCGGCGGTGTCAAATTGTGCGCTGTAAGAATAACCTCGGGTGACTCCCACTTTACTTGCTGGAAATGTTTCGAAATTGGTCCAGTTAAAAGGCGTATTTTTGCGATAAAAAAAGATATTTGCAGCACTCAATACGTTATCGGAGTAATCAAATTTTTTACTTCTTTCATCGTTGTAATACCAGATCCCGGTCAGGTCACTTCTGCGATCTTCAGCTTCTTTCATTGCCCGTGTCCAGGGAAAGAACTGGTACTCGGTTTTGACACCCACTTTGGCAAACGCCGCGGTAATGATCTGCGGGCCGATACCGTAATGTTCCATGTTTTCTGAAACATATGGCCCCCACTCACCAGTAGAGATTCGAACCGTTCGAGATTGTGCCCAAAGGTTGCTATGACACACTGAGGCCAGTAGAAATGCACCGCAGGTTAAGATTTTGGCATATTTACGCATTGATCTACCCCCATTAAACCGGCTTTGCTACGTTTTGTCTCAGGCGCATCGCGGCAACACGCAAACCATACTGCATACGATCGATTGTCGCCCCAAGGTAGCCAATCTCGTCTTGCCGGGACAAGTCGATTTGCTGCTTGAAATCACCTTTCGAAATTTGCTCGGCATTGT
>JAHQWE010000022.1 GCA_019633985.1 Acidiferrobacterales bacterium
GAATGCCCCTATTGATAAATCTGTGAATAAGACTTTGCCCATCCGGGTTAGTTCACCTTTGCATCAGGGAATTGAAACTGATCGGTACGGGCATCGATGGCTTAGAGCACTGCTTGAACCCGTACCTGCCAGCAAGAAGGAGCTGCTTAATAAAGCATGGCAGCACCTGCCGAAGAGTCTGCAACAACCCAATCAAATCATTGGGCAGCACTGGGCCCAATGTGGCTATACCATGGGTCCGTCATTTTGCTCCTTCGGATGCTCTCATTGTTATCTTCCCAAGGCGGCGAACAAGGTGCCGTTGGTTCCGCTCTGGCAAATGAAACAGCAGATTGATGCCCAGGTCAGGGAGATGGGGCTGGGCGGGAATTTGCAAATTACTGGCGGCGATGTGGTTGACGCCTACTGGCGCGCAGGTAAACCTGATGAGCTAATCGAAGTGCTGCAATACGCCTGTCAAAGTGGTCTGGTTCCTATGTTAATGACCCATGGGCAATTACTGCTTGAACAACCTGACTATTTCGCTCGGCTGGTAGCGGAAGGCGGATTGAGAAAACTCAGTCTGCATATCGATATCACCATGGCGGGCCGGCCTGGTTTCCCAGTTAAAAAGCTTCAGCGAGAAAACCAGTTAAACCCCTTAAGAGATCGGTTCGTGGATCTGGTTTTACAAACCCGAAAACGAACGGGCAAACACATCGTCGCAGCCCAAACGGTGACCGTTACAGAGAAAAACCTGTCCAGTATTGGTGACATTTTAAAATGGTTGACTAGCGATCAACGCAATATGGCGGTCACCCGAACCATTAGCTTTCAACCCGAAGCAGATATTGGAAGAACGGTAATATCGGGCACACCAATTACTCCCGAGCGCGTCTGGAGCGAAGTGTCAAAAGGTGTTTCCAAAAATTTAAAACGTGATCATTTACTGTTTGGCCACCAGGATTGCACTAGCGTGGCGACTTTACTGGTTAGGGCTAAGGATCGAAAAATTGTCTACCTTTCAAGCGACAGTGATGCCGATGGGAATTTTTGGCAGGGGTTGATGAAAACATTTGGCGGTCTTGAAGCGAGTAGTACAGCGCCGCTTGTTGCCTCGATTCGAAAAGCCGGTGCGTTGATTCGACGCCCTAGAATCATCTTTGAACTTCTTCACTACGCTGTCAGCTTATTCCAACAGAAAGAGGTAAACAGCAGCTTCTTACTTTCGGCACTTTTCGGCCGGGTGAGCGGATTCAATGTTGTGATGCACAATTTTATGAGTGCCCACGAGGTTCAGCAGTCACGAACTACTTCGGTCCAACAACGCCTGGATGCTTGCGCTTTCAAAGGAATGTTGAAAAAAGATGGGGAATGGGTGGCGGTTTCAATGTGCGAAATGAATGCGCAAATCCGCCCAGAATTGTATCGAGATCAAGCCGCCACGAGACCGATTCATTCTAAGTCATTGTAGGAAAAGAAAAACTGACGCTAAATTTAGTTTTCAATATTGAGTAGTAGGGTGTAGTTTATTAGAGACATTCTTGATTAGTACCACGACTTAGGTGGGAACTTGATGCAAAGATGTGTTCTTTTCGCATCGGGATTTTGTTACCCTGAGACGATGAGTTAATTTGTAGAAAAGAAAAAATGGCAAAGAATTTGGGGATTTTGTTGCCCGCGTTTTTAATACTTGCATATTCGCAAGCTGTGAATCCGTCAGACGACGGATTCCTCGTTATTCCTGTTGGTGATAGTGTTGTGGTGATTCCCTGGGATGATGAAAGCCTTCGGTCAGACAGTGTTGTTTACTATAACGACTTTTCATCACAGGCCGATGGTAGGCGTATCGACCAGTTCGTTGCTTATCGGGATTCTTTTGTCGTCAACCATACAACGGGTCGCTCAGACCACTCACCAACGGGAGGGATTCATTGTAGCGCACCTGAAGACACCCGAAGTCAGAGCCGAGAAAGCCCTGCGGCGCACGTTTATCAGTGTTTGCCGATGGGGAATACGGAAAGCGGTCATCAAATGGCATTTGCGATGGATACCTCTGGTTATGGTTTTGTTGGTGCGTTGCCCGATCAGGTTTTTGTAGGTTTGACGGAAGTATCTGTTGATATCAATACCACCAGCGCAGGCACACGGAATTTTGTTGAAATCAAAGTCATCCCTGCTAACAATGTTTATGTCAATGGATTGCCTTGTATTCCGGATCTTCCATGTAATGATGGGTGGGATTACGATGACATTAGCGCAGTTGGAGTCAGCACTGATTCGCAGGAGGGAACAGGGTTGGCTATTGCAACTCCTGCGGTGCCAGACGGTTTTCGTTTTGATTTATACAACTCTTATCAGTTGAGCAATGGCGACACTCAATACCATCAATGTGCGCCATCCGGATTCTGTTTTCACGCAAGAACTCACGAAGGTAATACCGGCATTCGACAACGGTTCCAGCATATCTTCCGAGACAATGGAGACGGCACGTTAGCCTTTGGTATCGAGGGGGAGGATGGTCTTTTCGACTGGGTTGAGGCCCCGGGCACATTTCCCTCTGGAGCGGTTAGAGCGGTTATCGCATTCCATAACTATACTGGTACCAAAGATGGGAATGGGCCTGGCGCGGACAGCAATGTTTCCCCTTCCGAAGGTGGATTTACCTGGCACTGGGATGAGCTCTCTGTGAAAGCAAGTAGCGCAGTATCTTCTGTTGATTTCTTTGGCGGTACCAGTGCGAATCGTATTGTTACCCCTGATGATTGTGTTGCTTTCTCTCAAGGGCAGAGAGAGTCACCTAATAACAATGACGTATTGCCACGTTTTCACTGTCTTGGAGACCCAGATCTCGAATTTTGAAATTTCAGGTCATCGAGTTGTGAGAGTAGCGTCGGGCCGTAAAGTCAGGGTTTTAACAATACTGCGGCGTTACAACGTTTTACGAGTGATTGAATAAAGCAGCGGTTAATGGGCACTATACGTGGTTTTACCAGTTTCAATATAGGATTGCCTTATTGAAGCCTTACGGTTCGTCGTCACCCTGATGTTGAAATTCGATGGACGAGTGATGGGTGGTTGTTTTTTCTATCGCTTTATCTATTTCCTGGTGATTCCTTATCCAGTAGTGCTTCTTTATCTATCCAACGAACATCTCCCAGAAATCTCTCAATCCGGTTTGCTGCTCTTAAGTGCAGTTTAAGAAAGGAGCTTTTCTGACGATAAAATATAACCCTTTTATCACTGGCCGACTGAATGGTAATAAACGAAGGTTGAAAGTACTTGCCCGCTATCAATGTCTTGTTGCTATCGTCTTGGATGTATGACTCCTTTTTAATTCGCAGTATTGATGCGTCTCTTGCTGATAAGATGCTCTCTTCGACTCCATCCAAAATGAGGCGAAAATTCTGTACTCCGTGTTTGCTGAATCTCTGTAGATAGTGCTTAGGTTTTGCGAATACAAGTACAACACCAGATAAAATGCCGACTAATATTGCGAATTGCAGTAGACTAGTTTCTGGCGACCCTAAGTCGTCGGTACTGGGATTTGCTTCTGCATAACGGTTGGAAGAGATCAAGAGTACTCGATAGAAAAAATAAAGAGGATACTCATAAAGTGTAAGGATCGCCAGCAGTATTGCCAGTAACACAACCCGCAATCTTCGCCGACGTTCGTCGATCAGGATCAAAGTATTTTGTGACATGGTGTTTGTTTAGGTCGGGAGTTCAAAATATCTACAATATCATTTTGTTGTGCAGTGCTGTAAAAATAGAAGTTATGGATGAAAAACAAAAACATTTATTTCGGAAAGAGTGCAATGGATTTTGGTCGATTCACCAAGCACACTTCATCCTAAATTCAGAGATTGGAAATACGGGATCCAATTAGCGTTGTCGGAAGCGGATAGTTTGCAAATTGCTTTTCGAGAAATGGGGTTCATTCTCGATATTGGAAACTATGAATATTTGTACTGGGTGGCGGGCTTCGGTATCCTAATTTCCAGAATTTGATAATCCATGCTTTATTATTTACCACGATCACTCGTAAAGCTAAGCCTCTCATAGTGCCGCGACTTTCTGCACAACTTTTTCTGTTCTTCTTGGCTCTTTCATGTGTGGCTGCGGTTGCCTTTCTTATTCCCTTGGAAGTTCGAAAAGCCGCACTTGAAGAAAACGGCTACGTTGAGAATCTTACACTGCTTGGATACATAGTCAGTATCTATATACTCGTGCGAAGAGGCGGAACGGACTGGGTTAAATCTCACTGGTGTCTGACAGCAATTCCGCTGCTTTTCCTCGCGAGGGAAGCGGATCTTCACGCTAAATACACTGAATTCAGTGTGTTCGGAACAAAGTATTTTTTTAGTGGGTCAGTGTCAGCGATATCTTTAGTTATTGGCGCGGCCGTTGTTATTTTAGTATTTGTGGTGTTTGCTTCAGTGATGCATAGATATTACGCAGTGTTTTTTCAAAGCCTGCGCAATCGTGAAACTGATGCAATATTTATTGCAGTGGCGTTGGTCTTCGCAGTTGGCTCTAAATTAATTGATGGCACGGCGCGAAAAATAGATGCATGGGGGCTGTCTCTGAATGAAAACGGGGAAATACTTACACTACTTTTTGAGGAAACACTTGAGCTAGGAATTTCGCTAGCCTTTTGCTTCGCCGCTCACAACTACTTTCATAAGACGTTAAAAGTTCACCGAATTAGGTAGACAGGAGGATCGGCAATGAACGGTCGGCGTTGATGCATTGAGGTTTTCAGTGGATATGAATTCCGGGTTACTCCGATCTCGCCAATATTTTCTTATCGACCTCACTATTTCGTTGGGGCTAACCTACCAAGCGCTATAATGATCATTAACGCAATGAAGAGGTCTTGCTTGGTGTCTATTTTTGAACAATTAGGTAGCTTGACAGCCGTCAAGAAATTGGCTGAAGAATTTTATGATGTGATGGAAACTGATCCTGAAGTGATTGAACTGAGAGCTATTCATCCTGGGAAGCTTCATTCGTCGAGGAAAGCCCTCTATAAATTTATGTCGGAATGGTTCGGTGGCCCGACACTGTATGGCGAACAATATATAAATGCCACCTGGTTGGAGTTAAGGCACCGACGGTTTTGTATTAATGATCAACAAAGAGATCAATGGTTGTACTGTATGAACAAAGCGATGGTGAATCTGCAATACGAGAGCAAATTAAGAAATCTGATGCTTGGGAGATTCTCAGATATGATCAAATCTATGCAGTTGCAGAGACGGCATGTAGAGCAGGAAAAAGCTGAGCAGATGGCGAGAATTCGCTAGGATTTTAAGTTGAGTGCATTCTCTCAATACGATCTAAAAATTGGAATAGTGAATCCGAAGGCGTTTTTTATAGAGCCGATCGCGGATCAAATTTAAATGCTCGGTTTCTTCAACCTAACTCCGTTGAAGTACAGCAATTAGAAAAGATGCGCAGCTGTGCAACAAACTGATCTAGCGCCTCAGAAATTTTTGTCCTTATTGGAGTGTTTGAGAGGCTCTGAGACACAAGGTTGGTCCGGAAATAATGTCAGCGAACTGGTTTGAACGTATCGCATTAAATCAGAATTGAACCGCAACAGGAAACCGGTGAGGGAAAGAATAGCGGTTGCTTGCGAGTGAAGCTGAAGACAGGCAGTACAAGGTAGCGTAGTTGGAATCCCGCGTTAATAGAATTCCAGGTCGGGTCTGAATAAGACAACGTCTTCGCCAATTTCAGAGTGCGGCCTTTGACTATCGACCCCAGGGAGAGCGCAATTACGTAAAAGTCGGCGCTACGATTTCGAAATTTATCGAAGAATCAGCTGTTTGACCCAGTTTGCTATCTGATTACGTGACTTTTTATGTTTTAATTATCCGCCTGATACGCAGCTGGGCAGCGAAAAGAAATTTCGGTGAATGTGACTATTCGACAAATCAACTGCCTGGTAGGTATCTATCTTTCACCGAACACCTAAAGAGGACAACAATGAATAACTTAGTAAAGAATATAATCCTGGTGCCATTTTTAGCACTTTTCACCCAGATAGCTATTGCAGAAAAGATTGAGCTTAAGTTTGGACACGTAGGCAAACCAGGCTCCCTGTTTGCTGCATCGGTGGAAGAATTTGCCAAGAGAGCAAATGCCAAGTTGGGCGATAAAGCTGAAGTTCAGGTTTTTGGCTCTTCACAATTAGGTAAGGACAAGGAGCTTTTACAAAAGTTGAAGCTTGGCCAAATTACTTTCTCTCTGCCTTCTTCCGTCATGTCATCGGTAGCTGATGAATTTGGTGTGTTTGAAATGCCGTATATCATTAAAAGCCGCGATCACATGTCAAAAGTGCAGGAGGCGATTGGTGAGAGCGTGTTACAAAAAGCAGCTAATGCAAAGGGCTATCATATCCTTTCTTATTGGGAGAATGGGTTTAGAAACATCACTAACAATACTCGTCCAGTCAACAAGCCCGAAGATCTTAAAGGTATTAAATTACGTACTCCGAAAGGCGCTTGGAGAGTGAAGATGTTTAAACTATATGGCGCTAACCCCACACCTATGGCGTTCTCGGAAGTGTTTACCGCACTTAAAACAAATGTGATAGACGGTCAGGAGAATCCTTATGCGCAGATCTGGAGTGCCAAGTTTCAGGAAGTACAGAAGTATCTTTCGGTAACGGGTCACGTGTACACACCAGCGTATGTTTTGGTATCTAAAAAAGGGTTCGCGAAGCTGCCAGAAGATGTCCAAAAAATCTTGACGGAAACAGCACAAGAAACACAGGCATACGTTTATGAGCTGGCTGCGCAACTCGAGACTGACTTGCTCACAAAGTTAACCGAAGGCGGAATGACGGTGAATACTGCTGACAAGGATGCGTTTATCGCGGCGTCCAAACCGATTTATGATGAGTTTTCGTCCTCAATCGATGGCGGTGCAGAACTGATAAAGACAGTGCAGGATCTCGCCAACTAATTACGAATTGAGTTTCGTTTCTATTGCCCCCTGTATGTGTAATACAGGGGGCTAAATTTATTGATTTCATGCTGAATTCTCATGCGTAAATGGCTGGAAACATGCCTTGAATGGGTGTTGATCATTTTGATGGTAGCGCTGACGGTCGTCGTCATCGTTGCGGTCATTTTTCGAAAGCTGGATGCTTCGCTTTCCTGGTATGACGAAGTTGCTTCTATTTTGCTGTCATGGGTGACCTATTACGGAGCTGCTCTGGCCGCATTAAAACGCAAACATATTGGATTCGATAGCGTCTTGCTCTCGATACCAATGCCAGCGCGTATGTTCGCGACTGCTCTGGCGGAAATTCTTGTTCTATCATTTTTCGTGTTGCTCGCCTGGGCAGGGTGGGAGGTATTGCAGGTGCTGGAAGGAGACACGCTTGTTAGTCTTACTTTCGTTCCTGTGCAGCTGACACAATCGGTGATTCCCATCGGTGCGTGTCTATTTGTGATTTGTGAGTTGATCAGCCTGCCTTTGTACTGGCGATCCGTTGCCGCTGGTAAATCTCTTGAGCACATGGAAATCGAAGAAGAAATTGAACGGGTGAAACCAGCATGCTGATACTCGGTATTTTTCTCGCGCTTGTCGCGATGATTTGCATCAATGTACCCATCGCAGTAGCCCTTGCGATTTCCGCCATCATGGGGCTTCTGGCAACGGAAGGGGTTGACTCTCTGGTGACAGTCGCACTTGATATGTACGATGGATCAACCAAGTTTTCTCTTATTGCCATCCCAATGTTTGTGCTAGCGGGTGCCATTATGAATGCGGGTGGGATTACCGACAAACTCATCAACTTTGTCAGCGCGTTGATTGGGTTTATTCGTGGGGGGCTTGGTATGGTCAACATCGGTGTTTCCCTGTTCTTTGCCGAGATTTCCGGCTCAGCGGTTGCCGATGTGGCGGCGTTGGGTTCGGTGATGATTCCGCAAATGAAGAAACGGGGGTATTCAGGCGCCCTGTCCGCGGCCATCACATCTTCGTCTGCTTCTCTTGCGATCATTATTCCTCCGTCTATTCCAATGATCGTGTACGCGACATCGGCGAACACCAGTGTAGAGCAGCTCTTTGTTGCCGGGATCGTGCCGGGGTTGCTGGGCGCCGCCGGTCTCATGGGCGTTGCCTATGGGTTTGCTCGTCGTTACAACTTGCCTGTTGAAGAAGCATTCAATCTCGCACAAGTAAGACGAACATTTGTTGAGGCTCTGCCAGCTTTCACACTGCCGGTTATTATTTTGGGCGGTATTTTTGGCGGTTTTGTGACTGCCACCGAAGCTGCGGGGTTAGCGGTGCTAGCTGCGCTCATTGTGGGAGCCTGGTATCGACAGATCGATTTCAAACATTTGAAGTCTGCGATGCTTGACGGTGGAATGCAGACGGCCGTGGTGATGTTACTTGTTGCTGCCTCAGTTTTGATGGGAGGGTTTTTGACGAGGGCGCAATTGCCGCAAGAGCTAGCAGCGCAAATGCTGGCTTTTACCGATAATCGTTACGTGATTCTGCTGATC